>NZ_JBFTPR010000004.1:0-357219 GCF_056398585.1 Aminobacter sp. 01T433 | reverse complement strand
CTCCCTCCCGCGTGGATCAGTCCTGACGGCGTCCATCATGAAGTGGCAGACGTTGAGGCTGGTGCCATCGCGGCTCAGACCCATTTCGACGCGGCCATCCGCTCTGCGCTAGTCCACACCTCACCAGTATCCGCGCCGGGGGTGGTGGAAGAACTGCGCGCCGAAGTGCTTCGCCTGTTCAAGGCCAATGGCATGGAAAGCGACGAACGGCTTGCAATCCTCATTGCCGAGTACTTCGCTCTCCGCTCCCCGGCTGTGGAGGGCAAGTGATGGCGCTCACCAAGACCCAACTGAAAACCATCGAGTTGATGCTCGTCGCCGGGCAGGTCTCCATGAACAACGAAAGCAGCGACGACTACGTCGAAGCCGCCGCGTTTGTGTTCCCGCGAGTCCACCACATGTCACCCGGCCCAGACCGCTGGCGCGAGCGCAGCCGGTTCTTCACCGGCATTGCCGAAGCCATGGCCGATCAATGGTCGGATCACGTCGAGCAAGCGAGGTCCGCAGCATGACCGCCCTCCCCACCGACAGCCTGGTAGAGCGGTTGCGCGGAAAGCGCGTGCGGGTTCACGATCTCGGCGGCGTTGGGTTCGAGATTGACCCTGACTGCGTCGAAGCCGCAGAGCGCGTCACCCACCTCCAAGAGGCTCTTGCCGCAGCAGAGGCGGAACGGGACGAGGCGAAGCGCGTGTTCGAAACCAACATCGACCGTGCAGAAAACCAGTGGAAGGCATGGGAAGCCCGCGCCGAAGCCGCTGAAGCCAAGCTTGCATCCCTTTCAACTCTACTAGCGGAGACGCGGGAGAAGGCGCTGGAGGATGCTGGCGCGCACCTAGCGCACATCGCCGATGCAATGTGGGAGCGCTGCGAAACACAGCGACCGACAGAACTGTGGGCAAAACCACCGCAGGGCGAGAAGGACGACGCGGTTACGGCGTGGTGCTTTCAGAAGGCAGCAGAGGCTGTACGCTCCCTCAAGACTGATGAGGTGCAGAAATGAGCCACGCTGATCTAATCGCACGCCTTGAGGCGCTGACCGGGCCGAGTGTCTGGCTTGACTGTGACATCCACGCAGCTTTGGTCGCTCAAATCCCGAAGGGGTTTGTTCGCGGCTCAAGCAGCGGCAGCTATCTCATGGCGCACGCCAGCCGTGGCAGGACGTGGTCTGAAAAGGTGCCCGCCTACACCGCCTCCCTCGACGCTGCCGTTGCTCTGGTAGAGCGACTGAAGCACCTCCATGGGCGCAAGATCATCTGCACGTTCAATGCCGGCGCTCAGATCATGGGCAATGATGCGGACTACGACCCCCGGTCGCTCCCAGACAACAGCCAAACAGCTGGCTGGATGGCGCACGTCGCTTTCTACAAGCCCGGATCGTCAGAGACTTATGGACCGGACGGCTACACACATGCCGCTACCCCCGCCATTGCCCTCCTGATCGCCACCCTAAAAGCACTGGATCACAGCAATGACCGCTGAGAAGATCGCCGACCGAGAGACGGCATGGCTAGCAGCCAAGACGGAAGCCCGGAAGGCTATCTATGACACAGGCCGGGGCATGATCGGTCGCGAACGCAACTACCTCGAAGATCGCGTGGCTCGGGCGATCCGCGCTGCTGAGAAGCGCGCCGACGACCGCCTGATAGCGCGTGTAGCGGAGATGGAGCGCAAGCTTCTGCTGACACCGATGGCCGAGCGCATTGCCGAGCTTCCCGACTTCATGGCCGCGATGTCCGAATGGGGCTGCGAAGACCCGAACGAGCAGGCCGACGCGATCACCGCGTTTCTCAACTCGGCGGTCGGTCTTCGCGAGTACCTGGAAGACCAGAGCAAGGCTGGAGGGCGCGATGGCCACTGACCTCCCTCCCGTCCCCTCTCCACCAAAGGAGACACGAATGAATGAGCGCGCGAAGGCGAGCAAGCGCGGCGCTTGTCAATTCGCAGAAATCAAACCCGACGCACGCGGGCGAGTAATCGCGCGGGCACATACTGTGTGGCGCTGCGAATGGCCGGCACCGGACCTGCCAACACTGCCGGTGTCGATGACGTCTGCCTATGGTTTCTCTTGGCCGCCAGACAGGCGATGGATCGGACGAAACGATTGCGCAAAGTGTCCCTGCTGGCTCGCCCGCCCCGCAGCGAAGGACGAGGCATGACGATCTCAGCGCGCCTGCCGCAATACGCCGGCTTCAATCGCAGCAGCCTCGAACGCCTTGCGCGCTTCGCTGACCGGCACCCTGTCCTCGATTGCCTCATAGCAGCGCTGATAGGCCAGCCGCCATTTGGCTGTGCGCTTTGGCCAGGTATCGAGTTCTTCGATAGCCGCTTCGCACGAGCGCACTCCGACAGTCAGGCCGGAATTTTCCATGGACCGTACGTGCACGGTTTCTTCGAACCATTTCATGCCGGATCATCGCGCTGGGTTGGTCTGGTGGCAAGGAGGTACGCATGGCTAAGGGCGTAGGCAAAGGCAACTTCCCGAGAAAGATCGGCGCGGCATCACCCACACTCCGGCAAGTGTTCGAGGAAATGCAGAAGCGACGAGTTCCGATTTACGACATGGCCGACAGAATGCGCCGCCATGAAAACCGCTTGAGCGAATGGCGGCGAGGCGTTGTCGAGCCTGGGGTGATGGCCGTCGAGGAGATGGCGCAGCATCTCGGCTACCGGCTCGTCCTTATCCCCATCGAAAGCGAAACATCGGTTGACAGCGGTTTATAGTCGCCTGTAGTGTTGCGATTAGAGCAACGATCACAACGGGAATTGCAACATGAGCGAGTTGAAGTTACCGCACTACGTCCAGCGCGCTTTGAAGCGCCTAGAAAATCGGACGCTTGTCCTCACCGCCAGCCATTCGGAGGAAGCGGAAAACAATGGGGGGGGCTTCCTGTATTCGACGCATCCAGACGGCCGGAAATTCCCAACGGCGAGCGCGCTGTACGCAATTCGCAATGGCCTCGTCGAGCCAATGTGCGACGGCCTAATCGACGGGCATTCACAGACTTATCAGTTGAAGGCGTAGCATGACCCCGTTCAAGGAATGGTACACCCGCAAGCACGGCGCATATCCCGGCGAGCCGGAAGAATTCGTCGGCGACATCTTTCAGCGCCTCGCCGACGCGTTCGCCGAGTATGTCGACGAAGCCATGAAGCAGACCGAGGCCGACAAGTGACCCCGTTCGCATCAGTCGCGCTGTTCAAGCGCGCTGGCAAGCCCACATTCAAACCGCCGCGCAAGGAGCGTTCGGACACAGCCACCCAGGCGCGGAAGTCCGCAATCCGGTACTGGCGCGGCAACATCGGCGGCGACGACGTGTTGACCCGCGTCATCGTCGTGCGCGAGTTCGGCGGCGTGCTGGAGGTGAGTGAGCGCAGCGGCGCCACCGGGGCCGAACGCCCATGGACGGAATACACCGTCGACCTCGCCGCAGCCGCCCAGGCGCCTCACCTCGCCGCGTGCTTGCGTGAGATCGGGATTGACGCCGTCGACGTGCCGCCCGCCGTTCCCGACGTGCTGGTGATCAACGGGTTTACGTATCGCAGGGAAATATAATGAAAACCGCATTCATCCTCTTGGCTCAATACGAAACCGCAATCATCCCGATCGATCTCGTTGCCCGCGACTACTTCAGCCACTTGACGCCAGGGAAATTCGCTCAGAAATGCGCGAGCGGCGATATCCCCCTCCCCGTCGTCCGCATCGACCCGGGTAGCCAAAAGTCACTGCGCGGCATCGCGCTCAACGACCTTGCGCAGTGGATCGACACGGCCAGAGCTTCGGCGCGCAAGGAGTGCGAACAGCTTACCGGCATGAAATACTGATGGCCGCGATGACCGAGAGGAACGGCAGATGGAGGGCGCTTGTCCACATCAAGCCGTTCCCGCCGAAGGCAAAGACATTCGGCACCCCAGCGGAGGCCGCGAGTTGGGCCGACGATCTTGAGGCAGACCTGAGAAACCGCAGGCAAGCCGAGATCATCAGCCGCAAACCCAAGCCGACGACGTGGTACGAAATTCGGCACCTTCCGCGCCTCAAGGCCGAGACATCAGCGGTCGGCATCTATTTTCTTTTCCGTGATGACGAGTGCATTTATGTTGGCCAGTCCCGGCAGGTTCACACCCGCGTCCGAGAACACCGGATGAGAGGATCGGAAACGAATTCGTTCACCACCTACGCATGGGTTTCGTGCGAGCTTGACGAACTCAATAGCCTTGAGAAGGCGTATATCGATCTGCTGCAACCGCCCCTGAACATCATGCTCACCGCCAGCGCTAGAGAGAGGTTCTATTCCAGGCGCAAAAAGCCAGAACGACAAAAGTACGACGCAGCGCTATAGCAGTAAGACGAAACCCCGGATTTCCGGGGTTTTTTTCTTTATTCAGGCCAGTCATACATCGGCAACGCGGCAACGAAGTCAGTCATGATGTCATTTCAAGCTCAAATGCGGGAACTGGCAAGCGGAGGGGAAAGCTATTCCTTCTGCGGCTCCGCCGGCACCGGTGCCGTGCCAAGCCCGTTGACATTGCGCGCCCTGACGCGCGGCACGAACGCCCTGCCCGCATCCGGAGCGCAGCGCAGCACGGGATGACACACCGGCTCCTTGGCGCGGAAGGCATAGGCCTTTATCAGCGCGAAATAGTTCGGATAGGCGTAGCCCTTGTTCATCCTGAGCCACTCTTCGCGACGGGAGCGAAACAGTGCTGGGAGCTTGTACCAGGCAACCGTCGGGCTCTTGTGATGCACGAAATGCAGATTGTTGTTGAGAAACAGCAGCGACAAAGGCGAACGCTCGACGATCACCGTGCGCCCCTCAGGATGCTCTGACCACTGATGCTCGGCAAAGGTTCGGATCGAAATCAGCGACTGGCCAAGCCAGACCGGGACGAGGACATAGAGCCACAGCGGAATGCCGAAGCCGAACTGAACGATCGGCACGATCACCAAGAGGCCGGCGCCGTGCAGCAGCCACGCCTTGCGGATCGCCTTGTCGCCCGCAATGATCGCCTTGGCGTCGTCGATGAAGAAGCCGATACAGGCGAGCAGCGGCCCGAGCACAAAACGTCCCGCCATGGTGTTGTTGATCCGCAGCAAGAGCTTCATCGTCTCTGGCAGATCGTTGTGCTGCCACAGCGCGCGATAATAGCTTTCAGGATCATCGAACGGATCGGTCAGGCGCTCGTCGGCGTGATGGCGCAGATGGATGGTCTTGAAGCGGCGATAGGGCCAAACGAGGCCGATCGACAGCGAAACCAGCGCCTCATTGACGCGCGCGTCGCGGGTCGGATGGCCATGCAGCACCTCGTGCACCAGCGACGACTGCAGCGCTACCGTCAGCGCCATCACCGCAAGGGCAATCACCGGATAAGCCGGCCACACCAGCAAGCCTGCGGCGAGCCAAGCACCGTAGCAGGCCAAAATGAGAAACACCGTCGGCCATTCGACCGCTGGGGTCGTGCCTCGTTTGTTTCCCCTTTTTGCCATGCTCTGCCTGCTGTCCTTCGATGCCTGGAACTTGATGATTCCTGACATAATGCTGTCAGTAGGTTTGCGTTTCTACAACGAGACAATGCGCACAGATTGTTTACATTGCGCTACTTAAGCTGCAAATGTTATGTTTAGTAAACAGATGGGACGAAAAACTTAGTTTGGATGGGTCGCGAACCAGATGTTCGCAAAACCGTTGAGCAACCATGGACAAGCGTGATCTGTCTGAAGTCTTCAGAGAACGGCTCAAGGCGCTGGTTACACGCTCTGGCCTCAACCAGTCGGCCTTTGCCGCATCGGTCGGCATCGACCGCTCGGCGCTGTCGCAATTGCTGTCGGGTGCAACGATCCGCCTGCCGCGCGCCGAAACGCTGCTGACGATCGCCACCGCGCACAAGGTTTCGCTCGATTGGCTTCTCGGGCTCAGCCAGGACGAAGGTGTGACCGGCGAGATCCGCGAAAGCCTCGAGATCGAGGAGGCCTCGGGCGGTTTCGAACGCACGCTGATCGCCAAATGGCACGCCGAAGCTGCTGGTACCAAGATTCGCTACGTGCCCGCCGGCATCCCGGACCTTCTACGCACCGAGGCGCTGATCGATTACGAGGCTGACATTTCCAACAAAAGCCGCGAGGTTCAGGCCGGCGAAACGCAATACCGCATCGACTACAACCGCAGGCCCGAGACCGACATGGAGGTCTGCATGCCGCGACACACGCTGGAGATCTTTGCGCGCGGGCTCGGTGTCTGGTCGGGTTTCCCCGACAAGGACCGCAAGCAGCAGCTGCGCCACATGGCCGACCTGCTCGACGACCTCTATCCGACCTTCCGCCTGTTTTTGTACGACGGACGCATGCGCTACTCCGTGCCCTACACGATCTTCGGCCATTCCCGCGCCGCGATCTATGTCGGCGACATGTATCTCGTGCTCTACGCCACCGAGCCGATCCGCACGCTGACCCGCCATTTCGACAATCTGATCCGTGCTGCCGACATCAACGCTCATGAAACGGCGGCGTTCGCGAGACGGCTGGCGGTCGCTTCGTTTCCGGCGGGCTGGACCTGATCGGCACCAGGTTGAATTTCGTTCGTCCATGCGGCAGCTGCCGCAGCCGGACGGCCGCATCGACGTGTTGCCTCGATCAATCCGCCCGGCGGCTATGTCACCTTGCGCGCCGAGCGCGAACTGCTGATTGTCGTCACCGCTTGCTCGGTCGACCACTATCCCACCAATGGCGGCATCTGCACCGAGATCGAGGTCGAAGTCACAACCGCGCGGTAGCGCCGTTGCTCGAACGCAATCGTTGACTGGACATAAAGACTTCCTTATATCGTTATCCAATCTCCAGATACGAAAGTCGCTGCAATGACGACCAATCCGATCGACGCCCTGCTGGCCGAAAAGGGTGTGCTGCTTGCCGATGGCGCGACCGGCACCAATCTGTTCGCCATGGGCCTCGAGGCCGGCGAAGCGCCCGAATTGTGGAATGAAAGCGCGCCGGAAAAGATCACGGCGCTGCACCAGAAATTCGTCGAGGCAGGCGCCGACATCATCTTGACCAACTCGTTCGGGGGCACCCGTCACCGGCTCAAGCTGCACCACGCCCAAGATCGCGTGTTTGAACTCAACAAGCGTGCCGCCGAGATCGCGCGCGCCGTCGCCGACAAGGCGGGCCGCCGGGTCATCGTCGCTGGCTCCGTCGGCCCGACGGGCGAGCTTCTGGTTCCGCTCGGTGCCATGACCTACGACGAGGCAGTAGATGCCTTCGCCGAGCAGATCGAAGGTCTCAAGGCCGGCGGTGCCGAAGTTGCCTGGATCGAAACAATGTCCGCGCCAGACGAGATCCGTGCCGCAGCAGAGGCGGCCATCCGCGTTGGCCTGCCCTACACCTATACCGGCTCGTTCGACACGGCTGGCCGCACCATGATGGGTCTGCTGCCCAAGGACATCCACGGCGTCGTCGACGGGCTTGCCCAGACGCCGCTCGGTGTTGGCGCCAATTGTGGCGTCGGCGCATCTGATATCCTTGCCTCGCTGCTCGACATGAGCGAGGCCAAGCCTGAAGCGACCATCATCATCAAGGGCAATTGCGGCATCCCCGAATTCCGCGGCACCGAGATCCATTATTCCGGCACGCCTGAACTGATGTCCGACTATGTCCGCCTCGCGGTCGATGGCGGTGCAAAGATCATCGGCGGCTGCTGCGGCACCTCGTTCGAGCATCTGGCCGCGATGCGCAAGGCACTCGACGCCCACAAGAAGGACGTTCGCCCGACCGTCGAGGCGATCGTCGAACGCATCGGCCCAATGCGCAACAAGCTTGCCGCACCGAACACCGCTGAAACCAGCGAAGGCCGTCGCGAACGCCGCCGCAGCCGGGTCTGATAGACGGGCTTTGCGCATCTCAAGACGCGCGCGGCTACGTAACGAAAAAAGCTCCCGCTGAGACAGCGGGAGCTTTTTTGTTTCACGCGTTGGCTGCCAGAATTACAGCTCGTCGAGGTCGCGCCGCGCCTTCTTGAGGATTTCGCGCGCCTTCTCGGCCTGGGCCGCACTCAGCGAACCGCCGCGCAGGCGGGTAAACAGAGCGAGCTTCAAGGCCCTGAACTCTTCACCGAGGGCCGCGCCGCCAACTTGCGCCGAAGCTTCGTCGATCTGCGCGTTGATCTTTTCGAGCTCTTCCGCGTGCTCGGTCAGATAGGCCTGGCCCTGCTCGGTGATCGAGTAGAGACGCTTGTTGCCATTGGCAACCGAGGCGACGAGATCGGCCTCTTCCAGCATCTGCAGCATCGGATAGATCGCACCCGGGCTTGGGCTATAGGCGCCCTGGAATTTGGCTTCCAGCGCCTTGATGATGTCGTAGCCATGGCGCGGTTCCTCGGCGATCAGGCCAAGCACGACCAGGCGCAGCGCGCCGGGATCGAACATGCGCGGCCCGCGCCCGCCGAATGGCCCGCCGCGATGCCGCCCGAACGGACCGCCCCGGCCATGATGACCGCCTGCCCTGCTGCTGTCGTCGGACTGACCCGACATGGCCCAGCCACCACCGCAGCGATTGTTGAAATGAGGGGTGAACATGTGAGTACCTCTCCAGGATTGTTGCTTCATGCAGCTATATCTATTCAAAGATATATCTTTTGCAAGATACAACGTAAGAAATTTTCGACTGCCTCCTGCCGGGAACGCAAAAAGGCCGGCGAGGTTTCCCTCGCCGGCCTGTGTCGATGATGCATGATAGAGGCGGCGGGACCGCCCAAAAGCCCAGTTATTCGCTGTTTTCAGCGTAAATTGCGCGCGCTGATCTGAAGTCCGTGCCCGAACCTTCGGCCCGCTGCAACATCATCACCGCGTCCGACGTGCCTACGTCTGAAAGCTGTTCCAGCGCATGGCGGAAACGTTCGTTGTTGAGCGCCGACCAGGCAGTCCGGTGGGCATCTTCGACATCCTTGTCGATCGTGCGCGGTGCAGCGGCCCCCGCGTCCGATACGCTGGAGATCGCGAAGAACTGTGCTGGCCTGGTCTGGACATGAACATAGCTGCTGCGCGCGGCCGGAACCTGCGTGGCCCCCTCGACGGATGTCTGTAGCGGCTTCGGCTGTGCCTCGCCCCGCGATGACGGCACAAGTCTGTCGTTCGGACGAGAGTATTGACTAAGCCCGGCGCCCAAACTGCCAATTAACATTCACTTCCCCTGCGCGATTCGCCCGGGTATCAGCCTTAGCGCAGAGGCGTTGAGAACCCCTTCCGCAAAAAGACGGCATTTTATCGAATTGCCCGACAATGCGTTCGAAACATTACGTTTTTCGGGCTCGGCAAGCAGATGTCAGGGGCAGGACACCTGCCGACCCGTCGGCTTCAACGATTTGTGGCAATCGATTCGGCGCTGCCGTTTCAGGCCCTTGCGGGCCGAAGCCCTTCGTCGATCGCCGTCAACGGACAACCCGAGTCGATCCCGCCTGCGTCGAGACCGTTTCACCGAGCACGCGACTATAGCGCTCCTCCTGCCGCTCAAGCCATTTCCATGCCTCAGGCCAGTTGGACGGATCGATCGTCCCAATCGGATGTCGGGTCAGGTAGCCGAGGCCGTACTCGCCGCTCAGGCTGGCGCCGAGCGCGAGCCCCAGTCCAGGTTCCCAAGCCGAAAGCCGGCTTGCGGTGGTGGCGTAGCCTTCGCCGCGCTGCCCCCTGACGAACAGACCGACGCTGCGATTGGTCAGGTAAAGCGAAATCACCAGGTCGTCGGCGACGTCCCGCCACCTGGAATAGAGGCTGCCATAACGGATCCTGGGATCGTTGCGATGGGCGAGATAGCCGTCCCAGAATGCCTTGATCTCGCGGGACGACAGCGACCGGAGGCCGCCATGCGCGATATCCCATTCGTCAAGCTGTCCGTCGGCCATATCTTTTCTCCGATGCCCCCTCGCAACTTCAGGTGGACGCCTAGAGATCACAAGAGAACGGCCGGTGGAAAGCCCCCTTTCCGCCGGCCGCCACGCGGCCCTTGCCTGACAGGCAGGACAGAGTTCCTGCCTCTACTGCTTGCTGCCTTGCAGCGCTGATGCCAACCGGACCAGCGACAGGAACTCGGCCCGGTATCCGAACGGGTCGCTGCCTCGTGCAGCGGTTACGATCTCGCTGATCTTGTCGAAGCCGAATTTCGCCGTCGCATCCTCGTTGCGCAGCTTCTGGCCGAATGCCGCGACCGCAACCGAGAAGCGCTGGTCAGTGCCGGCAAGATCGAAGCTCGCGACCTCGTGGGCCTTGGTCACAGGCGTGGTGATCAGCTTGCTCGTGTCGCCGTCGGGGGCCTTGTAGCGGATCTTGACGAAGGCATATTCGTCGGCATTCGCCACCCCGCCATTGCTCGTAGTCGCCTCGCCGTAGCGCAGGTCGTCGATCTGCTGCGGTGCGCCCTTGGGCGTGATCTCGTAGATCGCCGTCACTGAATGCCCCGAGCCGATTTCACCGGCGTCGACCCGGTCGTTGTTGAAATCCTCGCGGTTGAGCGCGCGCGTCTCGTAGCCGATCAGGCGGTATTCCGAGACCGCATTCGGATTGAATTCGACCTGGATCTTCACATCCTTGGCGATGGTGAACAGCGTCGAGGAGGCATCCTCGACAAGCACCTTCTCAGCTTCAGCCAGGGTGTCGATATAGGCCGCCGTGCCGTTGCCGTTCTGGGCGATGGTCTGCATCATCTGGTCGTTGAGGTTGCCGCGACCGAAGCCGAACACCGACAGGAACACGCCCGATTTACGCTTGTCCTCGATCAGGCGCTTGAGGTCATCGTCATCGCTCTGGCCGACATTGAAATCCCCATCGGTCGCCAGCATCACCCGGTTGACGCCGTCCTTGACGAAGGATTTTTGGGCCAGCCGATAGGCCTCGCGAATACCCGCCTCGCCCGCCGTCGAACCACCCGGCGTCAGCGTGTCGATCGCCTGCAGGATTTTGGCGCGGTCGGATGCCTTGGTCGGCTCAAGCACGGTGCCGGCATCGCCCGCATAAGTGACGATCGAAACGGTATCTTCCGGGCTCAGCTTGTTGACCAGAAGCCGGAACGCAGAGCGCAGCAGCGGCAGTTTGTCTGGCTCATCCATCGAGCCCGACACATCGATCAGAAAGACGAGGTTGGCCTTTGGCTGCTCGGCCGGCTTGACGTCATAGCCCTTGATCGCGACATGCATCAGCTTGGTGTGTTCGTTCCACGGTGTCGGCATGACGCTGACTGTGGTGTTGAATGGCGTCGCTGCAGTGTCGGGCCCCTTCCAGTCATAGGGGAAGTAGTTGACCATCTCTTCGACGCGCACCGTGTCGGCCTGCGGCAGGACACCTTCCTTCAACGAAAGACGGACGAAGGAATAAGACGCGGTGTCGACATCGATCGAGAAAGTCGAAACCGGATCCTCAAGTGCCGAGCGCACCGGATTGGTCTTGAAATCCTCGAAGCGGTCGCGGTTTTCCGGCTGCAGCATCGGCATATCCGATGGCGCGATCTCGCCCTGGAGCTGGGTTGTCAGCATCGGTGCAGCCATGCGTCGCGTCTGCGACACGGCATCCGCCAGTGGAGCTGGCGCCGGCATGACAGGAGCCGCCTCATTCATGACAACCGCCTCTTCGGTGGTCGCCTTTGCTTCGGCATTGGCTGCTTGCGAGGCAGCAGCCAATGGTTTGGCCGGGGCAACCTCCACTTCCGCATCGGTCTTCTTCAACGCGGCTGCAGGTGCCTCTTTCATGCGCACGGCAGGCGCCTGCGCGATTTCCTGGTCGGCACCAAAATTGAACGGCGACCCCTCCATCAGATGAAATGTGGCGTAGCCGGCAATTGGCAGGGCAACGAGCCCGGCAAGAGCGGGTGCTGCGATCAGCTTCTTTTGCATGATGTCTCTCCAGAGCTTTTGTGCTCGCCCTGTAAGACGTTGCCCTTTCACCGATCCTTGGGTGGCCGCCGGATTTATTTCGAGATCATAGGCAGCCATAGCCGCAGCCAGAGCACGCGCCTTGGCGTCGGTGCTGGGCGCGGGCGCCTGCATGTTCCGGAGCGTGTCGAGTTCGTTGTCGTCGACCATGGTCACTCTTCCCCGACTGAGCGCATGAGCAGCTTCAGCCGTTTCTTCGCTTCATGGATGTGCCAGGACACGGTGGTCTCGGCGATGGCCATCGCATCCGCGGCCGCAGCGTGGCTCAGCCCTTCGCCATAAACCAAAAGAACCGCGTCACGCTGCTTGTCCGGCAACTGGCGCACGGCGGCCCACAGCCGTTCAGCTGGGTCTTCTGGCGGCAACGGGCCGTCTTCCGAAACCAATGCATGGGCCCCGTAAGCGGCGGTCTTGGCCGTTTCGCGTGCCGATTTGCGCTGCATGTCGCGCGCAGCATTCAGCGTCATCGCATAGAGCCATGTCGTGAAGGCAGAACCGCCGCGATAGTCGCGGATGGCGCGACCAAGCCGCGCGCAGACTTCTTGCGCGATATCTTCGGCATCCGACTTGTTGCCGCACCAGCGCCAGGCGACGCGATGGACGAATCCATAATGTCTTTCGACGAGTTCGCCGAAAGCCGCCCTGTCGCCCTCGCGCGCTCGTCCGATCAAATCGCTATCGGAGGCTTCGCTTTCGTCCAGCATCATCGCCATCATTTGTCCGTTGGACGAAAGCTTTTTGGCAATCCTTGGGGTCGTGCGAAAGTTTTTCTAGACCGCCTGCCCGGCAGCCCAGCCCGACGACCAGGCCCACTGGAAATTGTAGCCGCCCAGCCAGCCGGTGACATCGACAACTTCGCCGATGAAGAACAGGCCCGGCACGGATTTGGCCTGCATCGTCTTCTGGTCGAGCGCCTTGGTGTCGACGCCGCCAAGCGTCACTTCCGCCGTACGATAACCTTCCGAGCCAGCCGGCTTGATGCGCCAGCCGTTGACCGCCGCATCGACAGTCTTGAGCTGTGCATCTGACAGATCGGCAAGATTGCCGTCAAAGCCGGTGCGCTCGGCAATCGCTTGCGCCAGCTTCTTCGGCAAATGCGCGGCGAGTGCGGTTTGCACCGCCTGCCGTCCATTGGCGTGCTTGGCTTCGCGCAGCAGACCGGCCACATCCGTTCCCGGCAGCATCGAGATCGCGATTTCGTCGCCCTCGCGCCAATAAGACGAGATCTGCAGGATCGACGGGCCACTGATGCCACGGTGGGTGAACAGCATGGCCTCGGAGAATTTGGTTTTGCCGCAGGCGACGTCCGCATCGACCGCGATACCGGAAAGCGGCGCCAGCTTCTGCAAGGTATTGGCATCAAAAGTCAGCGGCACCAGCGCCGGGCGCGTTTCGATAACCTCAAGCCCGAACTGCGATGCAAGCTCATAGCCAAAGCCGGTGGCGCCCATCTTGGGGATCGATTTGCCGCCACACGCGACTACCAGGGAATTACAGGCGACCCGGCTGTCGGACAGAGCCAACTCAAACCCATCGACGATCTTGCTGACATTTTCGACAGTGGTCGACAGGCGCAGCTCGACACCATTGGCCTGCATCTCCTCGACCATCATGTCGATGATCTGGCGAGCCGAACCATCGCAGAACAGCTGGCCCAGCGTCTTTTCATGGTAGGCGATGCCGTAACGCTCGACGAGCGCGATGAAATTGCGCTGGGTATAGCGGCTCAGCGCCGAGATGCAGAAATGCGGGTTCTGCGACAGAAAATTCTTCGGGCTGGCATGGATGTTGGTGAAGTTGCAGCGGCCACCACCAGAGATGCGGATCTTTTCGCCAGGTGCTGCAGCGTGATCGATGATCAGCACCGAGCGGCCGCGTTTTCCGGCTTCGACCGCGCACATCATGCCAGCGGCACCGGCGCCGATCACCACGACATCAAAGGACTGCATTTCGGATAATTCCCGCTGGATCGCCAGCGCCTTGTCGGCGCGCGACCCCTGTTGGTCGCTCAAAGCTGTTTCCGTGCCTGATAGCCGAACCCGTCGGGACGGCAAAGTTGGAAGTTACGCCAGGGTCTCGGCAAAAAACGTCGTCAACCGCTTCCAATGGCGCTCGGCACCTGCCGCATCGTAGACGCTGTGATCTGAAACGCACCAGCCATGGCCCATGCCGACATAGTTCTCAAGGATGTGGTCGACACCGGCTGCGCGCAGGGCTTCAGCCAGGATTGCCGATTGTTCGGGCGGAAAGCTGCCATCGACACCGGCCGTGCCGACATAAACGCGCGCCTTGAGCTTGCCCGCCTGACGGTGCGGGCTGTCGGGCGCATCGCTCGCCAGATTGCCGCCATGAAAGCTTGCCGCTGCAACGATGCGGCCGGGATGGGCCGCTGCCGCGTTGAGCGCGCGGCCGCCGCCCATGCAATACCCGACCGTGCCGACCGGCCCGGTGATGCCTTCGGCCTTGAGCGCGTCCAGGAAGGCGCCAGTGTCGCGCGCGGTCATCTCTTGTGTCGTTCCGCCTATCAGCGCGCGCAGTTCCGCGCGGCTCTTTTCCACGGCGAATGCGGTCTTCGCGTCGAACGGCCCGTAGGCGCCGCTACGATAGAACAGATCAGGCACCAAAACGGCATAACCCTCACCCGCAAGCCGCTCGGCCATTCGATCAAGCGCTGCACGCGGTCCGAATGCATCCATGTAGAGGATGACGCCCGAGCGCGCCTTGTCGGAGGTTCGAAACAGCCCGGCCTTGGCGATGCCGTCGGCCGTCTTTATGTCGATGTCACGCTTGGTTGCCGTGGCCATGAACTGTCTCCGTTGCAAGTTGCTGAGAACATAGTGGCTTTGCCGGCTCTCGCAACTTCACCTTGCGAGATCAGCCCTGGACCCTGACCGTCCTGGCGCCGACCTGCAGCGCGCGTCCCGCGCCCAGGCCCATGACGGCAACACCAATGCCGAGCGCCACGAACAGGATGGCGGAAGCAGAAAAGCTGCCGGTCCAGCTGCGGATCAGGCCCACCAAAAGCGGCCCGGTCGCCGCCAGCACATAGCCGACGCCTTGGGCCATGCCCGACAGATGCGCCGCGACATGCGAGTCCGGCGACCGCAGCACGATCAAGGTCATTGCAGCGGCGATCAAACCGCCCTGCCCGATGCCTTGCAGGATCGCCCAAACCAGCACCGTCGACGTCGGTGCAAACAGAATACCAAGCAACGCAATCACCGCCGCCGCGGCGAGCGTTACATTGACACCGCGCTGGTCCTTGCGCCGCACGGCAAAGGACGGCACCGCAAGGCAAGTGACCACCTGCGCCATGACCGACACCGAAACGATGGCGCCCGCTGTGGCCGCATCGAAACCGCGCTCGCGTAGGATCGGCGCCAGCCAGCCGAAAACGCAATAGGCAAGTGCCGACTGAAGCCCCATGAACAATGTCACCTGCCAGGCCAGGCGGTCACGCCACAAGCCAATCACGCGAAAGCCGCTATGGCTTGCCTGCCGCCGGCTGCCGAGCGCTTGCGGCGTCCAGATCATCAGAACAATCAGCGCCGGCACCGCCCAGGCAGCAAGCGCGCCCGACCACGAGACCGTGAGAAGGTGCTCAATCGGCAGCGTGAAGCCGGCAGCGGCAGCAGAGCCGGCGCACAAGGCCATCGTGTACAGCCCGGTCATCATCGCCGCCTTGTCGGCGAAATCGCGTTTCACCAGTCCCGGCAGCAGCACATTGCCGATGGCAATGGCGGCGCCTGCAAGGAAGGTTGCAAGGAAAAGCAGCGGAACCGAGCCGAACCAGCGCAAGCCTGTTCCCAGCGCCAGCAAGGCGAGTGCGCCCAAAAGCGTGCGTTCGGCACCGTAGCGCTGCGCCAGCTTCGGAGCGAAAGGCGCAAACAACCCCAAGCACAAGACGGGCAGCGTCGTCAGCAGGCTCGCGCCTATCGTTGACAGTCCAGTTTGCTGCATCACCTCGGGCAACAGCACCGACAGGCTGGAAAACAGTGGCCTGAGGTTGAAGGCAATCAAGACAAGGCTAGCGCCGAGCACGATCTGGGCAGCACGGCTGCGCAGCACCGGTGGCTGCGGCTTGGGTAGGCTGTCTGCCTCGGCATCGATGAGTTGGTCATCAAGACCTGCAACGGCTCCGAGCCGTCCCTTGGGATCAGGCTGGCGAAAAATCTGGTTCATTGAGCAAGCAGTCGTTCGAGTTCGAGAAGCACCGGCGCCATGAAAGCGCGCACGGCAGAGACGGCACCTTCGGGATCGCTGGCGGCGATGGCATGGAGGATGGCCGCGTGCGCCTGATGGTCCGGTTCGGGCAATTCGCTGCCGATAGTTGCGTGAATGGTTTCAGCAATGGCGGCGGTGAAGAAGTCGTAGATTTCCATCATTGCCCGGTTGCCGGACGCTGCCACGATCGATTTGTGGAAGGCGATGTCGCGGCCGATGAAGGCCTCGCTGCCGCCATCAGCCACCGTGCCGCGCGCGGCGAGCAGTTCACCCATGCGCGCGAGATCGGCAGGCGTGCGTCGCAGGGCGGCAAGGCGGGCGGCCTCAACGTCGAGTGCTGCGCGTGCTTCCCATTGATCGCGCAAGCCAGCCCGCTTGACCCGGCCGAGCGCAGCCGCAGGGTCGACGGCGGAGCGCACATAGGTGCCTGAGCCCTGGCGCGTGTCCAGCAATCCCTGGGAGACCAACATCCTCACGGCTTCACGCACAGTGCCGCGGCTCACCGACAACAGGTCGCTGAGTGACGCTTCGTTGGGAATGCGTTCGGCCACGGCCCAGCGGCCGCTGACGATTTCGGCACGCAAGCTGTCGGCGGCACTATCGGCAAGATTGGTTCGGATGGCAGGTTGCATGAGCCAACTCATCAAGTCATCAGATGACTTGGCAATAGGCCTGCAAAAGCCTTCCGTCAATGCGACGGTTGGGGCAGAGACCATGCGATTGGGGTACCAGACGAGCGGCGATCAGCCGAGCCCGGCAAAACTAGCCATGTGAAACGCCTGCACCTCTACCGGATAGCGGTAGGCCGTGCCGAATGGACAGGCGTTGCGGTCCAGGCAACCGCCGTTTCGGCATGGCGCGCCATTTGCCCCGCGCACATGGCCAAGGCATTCCTGATAGGCGAAACCGGCAGGAGAATATGCATTGACCGGACACGCTTTCATACAAGGTTTTCCGACACATGCATCGCAAAGGTGAATCGATCTCTCAGACACTTGAATCGAAATCTCGACGTCGAACAGCAGTGCGCCGCGATAGGCATGCCATAGCCCATATTCCGGATGCATGAGGATACCGAGCGGCGACGGGCTCAATCCCTCGGCACGCATGGCCCATTGCTGAAACGGCAGATAGGGCTTGTCCGAAGGTGAAACCGCCCGCGCCCGGAACGCGGCTGCCACCTTGCCGATGACCTCTCGCGACCATGTATCGAGTGGATTTTCAAGGCCTTCCGGCTGGCTCTCCCGCCAGCGCGAAAAACGCAGCCAAGGTGCAGACCCGGCTTGGCCCACGAGCAGAACCGATTTGACGGGTACGCCGGCGAGGCCGAGCGGCGCGTCTTCGGAATCATCAAAATTGAACCCGCCGCGCAGAATGAGACCATGGGTAGCAAGGGCTGCGGCGATTTCATCGGCATCTTGTTGAGAAGCATACACTGCCCCTCATCCCCCTGCCGGGACCTTCCCCCCGTATAGTGACGGGGAGAACGAGAAGCGGAAGCATCGCGGCCAAACCCCTTCTCCCCGTTCACGGGGAGAAGGTCCCGGCAGGGGGATGAGGGGCAGCGCTATGCCGAAGAACAAATCGATCACCTCTTGTCCGGATCGGAGAATGCACTCCGCCAGACTTCCTTGTGAATGATGCTGGCGACTTTAGCCCCGCCTGAATCGGGCTCCTTTCACGTGAAAGCGTCGGGCATCGACGCCTTCTTCGCGGCAATGAAGTCCTTGAGCGCGTCATCGATGCTTGGGTCGAGATACGGCGCTTCGTAGCTTTCGAGCCAGCGACGGGCGAGTTCGTTAGCGCGCTGAGGTGCCGTCTTTTGGCCCTCGGCCAGCCACTGCTCGTAGGAATTGTTGTCGGCAATGCTGGAGCGGTAGAACGCCGTCTGGAAGTTCGCCTGGGTGTGGTCGCAGCCGAGATAGTGGCTGCCGGGCCCGACCTGACGAATGGCGTCCATCGCCTGGCCGTTTTCCGACAGGTCTACGCCTTCGGAAAACCGCTGCGTCATGCCGAGCTGGTCGATGTCCATCATGAATTTTTCGTAGCAGGAGGCGAGACCGCCTTCGAGCCAGCCGGCCGAGTGCAGCACAAAATTGGTGCCGGCCAGGATGGTCGAATTCAGCGTGTTGGCGCTTTCATAGGCCGCCTGGGCATCTGGAACCTTGGACGCGCAGAGCGATCCGCCTGTACGAAACGGCAGGCCGAGGCGGCGGGCAAGTTGTGCCGCACCATAAGAAACAAGCGATGGCTCCGGCGTGCCGAAGGTCGGTGCGCCTGACTGCATCGAGATCGACGAGGCGAAGGTGCCAAACAGCACCGGCGCGCCCGGGCGGATCAGCTGGGTGAAGGAAGCGCCGGCCAGAACCTCGGCCAGAACCTGGGTCAGCGTGCCGGCAACCGTCACCGGGCTCATCGCACCGGCAAGGATGAACGGCGTGACGATGCAGGCCTGGTTGTGTCGGGCGTAGACCTTGAGCGCGCCCAGCATGGTCTCGTCGAAGACCATCGGCGAGTTGGCATTGATCAGGCTGGTTAGCACCGTGTTGTTTTCGACGAAATCGTCGCCGAAGACGATCTTGGCCATGGCGATGGTGTCTTCCGCGCGCTCCGGTGCGGTCACCGAGCCCATGAACGGCTTGTCGGAATATTTGATGTGCGCATAGATCATGTCGAGGTGGCGCTTGTTCACCGGCACGTCGACCGGCTCGCAAACCGTGCCGCCAGAATGGTGGATCGACGGCGCCATATAGGCGAGCTTCACGAAATTGCGGAAATCCTCGATCGTCGCGTAGCGGCGGTTGCCGTCCAGGTCACGCACGAAGGGCGGGCCATAGACCGGGGCGAACACAGTGGCGTTGCCGCCAATCTGAACCGAACGCTCGGGATTGCGGGCGTGCTGGGTGTAGATGGACGGTGCGGTCTTCAGCAGCGAGCGGCACAGACCCTTGGGGAAGTGCACGCGCTCGCCCTTGACGTCGCAACCGGCATCTCTCCACAGCTGCAGAGCTTCGGCGTCGTCGCGAAATTCGATGCCAATCTCCTCGAGCACGGTGTCGGCGTTTTGCTCGATGATCGCCAGCCCCTCCTCGTTGAGGACCTCATAAACGTTGATCTGGCGCTTGATGTAGGTGAGCTGGGTGCCGGGCCCACCGCCCGTACGCGCCGCGCGCCGTGCCGCAGCCCCGCCGCTTGCGCCACGCCCGCGCCGCGCATTCGACGCTTCCTGATCGGTCACGAGGTTTTCTGTCATCGCCGTCATCCCTGAAACACGTTTGGCTGCCTGTCGCAGCACCTCGTCGGATCGTAGTCATGCACCCTAGGCGAAACGGCTTGCCAGCGCCAACGCCTGTCGCAAAATCGACAAGCAGGTCGGCAAGTTATCAGTCGCTTTCGTTTTGCAGGAGGTCGCAAATCAGCTATGGATTTGTAGCACTTGCAAGCTAGGTATAGCGCAGTAGCCGCACGCTGAATTTCGGCGCTGCATGAGGGAGCCTCCAAAGATGTCCGACGACGAAATCATCCTGTCCGAGCTTTCCGACGACGAACTCGTGCAGCAGATGCACGACGACCTCTATGACGGACTCAAGGAAGAGATCGAAGAAGGCACCAACATCCTGCTTGAGCGCGGTTGGGTGCCCTACAAGGTGCTGACCGAGGCGCTTGTCGAGGGCATGCGCATCGTCGGCGAAGATTTCCGCGACGGCATCCTGTTCGTTCCCGAGGTGCTGCTTTCCGCCAACGCCATGAAGGCCGGCATGTTTATCCTGCGCCCGCTGCTTGCCGCCACCGGCGCGCCCAAGCAAGGCAAGATGGTGATCGGCACCGTCAAGGGCGACATCCATGACATCGGCAAGAACCTGGTGGGCATGATGATGGAAGGTGCTGGCTTCGACGTCATCGACCTTGGCATCAACAATCCGGTCGAAAAATATCTGGCAGCGATCGAGGAACACCAGCCCGACATCATCGGCATGTCAGCACTTCTGACGACGACCATGCCCTATATGAAGGTCGTCATCGACACGATGAAGGAAAAAGGCATTCGCGACGACTTTGTCGTGCTCGTCGGCGGCGCGCCGCTCAACGAAGAGTTCGGCAAGGCCGTGGGTGCGGACGCTTACTGCCGCGATGCGGCTGTGGCTGTCGAAACGGCCAAGGACTACATGAAGCGCAAGCACAATCTGCGCGCCTCGGCCTGAACGGAAAAAGCCGTGCCTGGCAGCACGGCTTTTTTGTCGGCGTTTGTGGATTTGGCTTATCGCCGAACCGTTTCTTCAACGGCGTTTGCGGTGCCTTTGACGTCCTTGCCGACGCCCCGAACGGTGTTGGCGCAGGCCGAGAGTGCAAGCACGCAAGCGATAGCGGCGATCGGTGCAAAACGTGACAGTTTCATAGGCGATATCTCCCTCATCATATTTGCAATATTTGCCTATCAGGAACGAAAACCGGCTAAACTGGTTCCATGAACGCCCCGCAAAAGCAAAAACACAGTCCAGGCGAGAAATTGCTGGTCATTGGCTGTGGCATGATTGCGCGCGAAGTACTGGCGGTAAAGCAACAGCTGGGGCTTGATCACCTCGAACTGACCTGCTTGCCGGCTGACTTTCACTTCCACCCCAATCGCATCGCGCCCGCCATGGACAAGGCGATCACCGAAGCAAAGGCGGAAGGTTACCGGCACATCTATGTCGGCTATGCCGATTGCGGCACCGGCGGTCTGCTCGACCGTGTCTGCGAGAAACACGGTGTCGAGCGCATGGCTGGGCCGCACTGCTTCGCCTTCTACCAGGGCGCTGCTGCCTATGCGGAAGTCGGCGAGGCCGACATGATGTCGTTTTACATGACCGACTTCCTGTGCCGCCAATTCGAGGCCTTCTTTATCAAGCCGCTCGGCCTCGACAGGCATCCCGAACTGGTGACTGATTATTTCGGCAACTACGAAAAGCTGATCTACCTCGCCCAGACAGATGACCCTGCCCTCGACAAGGTCGCCGAAGATGCGGCCAAGATGCTTGGCCTCGTCTATGAACGCCGCGCAACCGGTTATGGCGACCTGCCCCAGGCTCTTGCCAATGCCACGGCGGCTGCGGCAGATCATCAAAGCGCCTGATTCCTCCCCAGAGGTTCGGCCATAAGGGGAGGCAGTAATGGTTTTTCGCAACCTGATTCTGGCAGCAATTCTCACGGCATATGCTGGTGCTGCCCATGCCGACGGCGTGGTGCAGAAACTGATGACGCCAGCCGACAAGGCGCGGCTCGAAAAATACGAAACCACGCGCAAGGAAGCTCTTCAAGAGGCCAAGACCGGCTTGGCCCGCGAAGTCGCGGCCCTCGATGCGATCGTGGCGAAGCAGCCTTTGTCCTTCTCCGATTTCGACATGACAGGAAATTGGCAGTGCCGCACCATCAAGGCCGGCGGCATCGGCAATCTCGTCGTCTATGACTGGTTCAAGTGCAAGGTCACGGACGACGGCTCTGGCTGGATGCTCGAAAAGACGTCGGGCTCGCAGCGCACCAAGGGCCGCTTCTATACCGACAGCGACATTCGACTGATCTATCTCGGCTCGGGCTACGTTACCGGCGAGAAGCCTAAGGCCTATGGCAAAGGCCCCGAAACCGACCAGGTTGGCTATGGCTTCCGTAGCGGTCCGGCGGAATGGCGTATCGAATTCCCCGCCCCGCAATATGAATCCAAGCTGGATATCATCGAATTCCGCCGCTGATGTTGCATTCGACGCAAAGCGACATCACATTCGAACCTTCCGGGGTCATCAAGGATTAACCTGGCCGTCGCACACTGCGATGGGGACAGGCGCGCATGAAGACGTGCTGCAAGTGGGCTGAAGACTGTATGCAAAGGCAAGACAACGAACCCGACGCGATCGACATCGACGCTGCGCCGCAGCGCCGTCGCGGCCGCCGCCTCTCCGCGATCTTCGCCCAGATCGCCCGCGATGCCAAAGGCAGCATTTCGATCGGCGACATCCGCGATACGCTTGGCAAGCGCAGCTTTGCGCCGCTGCTGGTCCTGTTTGCCGCTTTCAACATGTTGCCGCTGCCACCGGGTGCCTCGGCCGTGCTTGGCCTGCCGCTCTTGATTGTGGCGGCACAGATGGCCTTCGGCAGCAATCGCGCTTGGCTGCCGGGTTTCATCACGCAGCGCTCGCTGTCGGCCGAGCAGTTCCGTTCCGTCACCGACTGGGTCATTCCCCGACTCATCCGCCTCGAAGAGGTGGTACGGCCGCGCTACTGGCCGTTCTGGCGCAAACGCGGTGACCGCGTGATCGGCATCATCGCGCTCATCTTGTCCGTCTCGATCACGCTGCCGATCCCCTTCGGCAACTGGCTGCCGGCCTTTGCAACGGCCCTGCTGGGTTTGGCGCTGTCTGAACGCGACGGCATCCTTTTTGCTGTGGGCAGCGTCGTGGGCGTGGCCTCCCTTGCTGTCGTCGGTTTGGTGGTCGGCGGTGCTGGCTTTGCCACGCACGCTTTCCTCGCTTGGCTGGGGTAGGCTAAATGGACCGCAGGCCGATCGTCTTCGTCACCGAAGGCGGCGAACATATCTGGGCCATCATCAACAGCCTGACCGACCGCTTCGGGCCGATATCGGTCGTTCTCGAAACGCCCTATTCCAAACGCGAACTTCTGGTGCGCCGCGCCAAGAAGCTTGGCTGGGTCTCCGTCGCCGGCCAATTGGGCACGATGGTTTTCATCCGCATCGCGAAACGGTTCCTGCACAGTGGCATCGAACGTCTGATTGCGGAGGAGAACCTCGATACCAAACCGCGTGGCGGCCAGGAGATCATTTCGATTTCTTCCGCCAATGGCCCCGAACTCGTGGAAACTGTCCGCGGGCTTGAGCCCGCTGTGGTATTCCTCGCCAGTTGCCGGCTTTTGTCGGCCAAAACGCTTGCCGCCATCCCCTGCCCGGTCATCAACTATCATTCCGGAATCAATCCGAAATATCGCGGCATGAACGGCGGATACTGGGCGCTTGCGACAGGCGACCGGGAGAATTTCGGCTCGACCGTGCATTTGGTCGACGCGGGCGTCGACACCGGCGCGGTACTGTATCAGTCCAGGGGAAAACCCGGCAAAGGCGACACCATCGCCAGCTATGCCATGCGCCAGGCAGCCTTCTCGCGCGACATTTGCGCCAGGGCCGTCGAAGACGCACTCGCCGGCCGACTGACGCCGTTCGACACCGGCCTGCCCTCCCGGCAGTGGTACCATCCAACCGTCTGGCAGTACCTCTGGACAGGCATCCGTCGCGGCGTCTGGTAGACGCCGACACCAACATCCCACTGCTATCTTTTGCGACATCGCACCGCGTCGCTTTTGAATGCGCGCGCGTCGTCCCATAACAAGCAGCATCCGCATGGTTGCGGCAAAGCTCAACGTGACTGAAAGCGAGACCGAAATGGCCGACCTGATCATCGTCTACTGGCGCGACATCCCTGCACAGGTCATCGTCAAGAAGGGCCGGCAGAACGCCAAGCGCGAATTGCCGCTGCGCTTCACCGAAGCGATCGACATGTGCGCCATGCGTACGGGTGCCGGCGACACCGACGCCTATCTGGCGGAGTGGCGCAAAGCCCCGCCGGTTCCGGTCAGCGACGACCTTGAAGCCGAAGCTGACAAGGCGATGGCCGAGATCGATGCGAATTTCACACGCGAGCGGCTGGTCGCTCTCGTCAAGGCAGGCGGCAAGGAAGATGGTTGATACCCAGCCGACAGTAACCCAGGCGACTTTGGTCAAGAAGGCCGCGCCCAAAAGCGACTACAAGCCAGCCGACGTGTCGCCGCAGCGTCGCGTCCAGCGCAGCTACACCGTGCGGCTGTGGTCGATACGTCATTCGCGCCTGCTCGAATGGTTCTACAGCAGGTTCGCCGACGCCTTTCTGATGCTGCACCCGCTGTGGAAGAAGATCGGCTATGGCCGCGTCGAAGCCCCGATCAAGTTTGTCGAAAAGCGCGTTAAGGGCCTGATGTTCGACTGCCGCATGTGCGGCCAGTGCGTGCTGTCCTCCACCGGCATGTCCTGCCCGATGAACTGCCCAAAGCAGTTGCGCAACGGCCCTTGCGGCGGTGTGCGCGCCAACGGCAATTGCGAGGTCGAGCCGGATATGCCCTGCGTCTGGGTCAAGGCCTGGGAAGGCTCGCGCAACATGGTCAAGGGCGACGCTATCCTCAACGTACAGAAACCGGTCGATCAGTCGCTGCGCGAAACCTCGGCCTGGCTCAGGGTAACGGCCCAAGCTGCGACCACGCGCGAAGCCGCCACGAAAGAAGTCGCATGACCCCGCCGCGCCCGCGCCAGCCTGACGAACACCCTGATGGTATAGACCTGCCGCTTGATCGCCTGCCCGGCCATTCGTCGCGCGGCCGCCTCGAGCGCGTGCTGCGCCGGGGCGAATTCGCTGTCACCACCGAACTTAATCCGCCCGACAGCGCCGATCCCGAAGACGTCTACAACCGCGCCAAGATCTTCGATGGCTGGGTCGACGGCATCAATGCGGTCGATGCTTCAGGCGCCAACTGCCACATGTCCTCCGTCGGCATTTGCGCCCTGCTCACCCGCATGGGCTACGCGCCGATCATGCAGATCGCCTGCCGCGACAAGAACCGTATCGCCATCCAGGGCGACGTTCTCGGTGCCGCTGCCATGGGTGTCGCCAACATCCTGTGCCTCACAGGCGACGGTGTGCAGGCTGGCGACCAGCCCGGCGCGAAGCCGGTGTTCGATCTCGATTCGATGTCGCTGCTCGAAACCGTTCGCATCATGCGCGACAACGGCAAGTTCTTGTCGGGCCGCAAGCTGACCACGCCGCCGCAGCTTTTCCTTGGAGCCGCGGTCAACCCCTTCGCCCCGCCCTATGATTTCAGGCCTGTCCATATGGGCAAGAAGATCGCCGCCGGCGCGCAGTTCGTTCAGAGCCAGTACTGCTTCGACGTGCCGATGTTCCGTACCTTCATGAACCAGGTGCGCGATCTCGGCTATGACGAGAAGTGCTTCATCCTGGTTGGCGTCGGACCGCTGGCTTCGGCCAAGACCGCCAAATGGATCCGAGCCAACGTGCCGGGCATCCACATCCCTGATGCAATCATCAAGCGCCTGGAAGGCGCCCAGGACCAGAAGAAGGAAGGCAAGCAGCTCTGCATCGACATCATCAACGAGGTCAAGGAGATCGCTGGCGTGTCGGGCGTTCACGTGATGGCCTACCGGCAGGAGGAATATGTTGCCGAGATCGTCGATGAATCGGGCGTTCTGAAAGGCCGTCGCCCATGGAAGCGCGAGGCCCGTGCCGACGACCAGCGTGTCGCCGAGCGGCTTGAGCACATCCTGCACGACGACGTCACCGAATCGCAGGTCGACATGGTGAAGACCGCGCACTGACAGGCAGGCGCGGCCGCCGCGCTTGAACGAAACCAAACAACGATATAAAGAAATCTTTATATCCTACGGAGGATTCATGACCCGCACCATCGTCGCCTCGGCGACCCGTGAAATCGTCATCGGTTTCGATCAGCCTTTCTGCGTCATTGGCGAGCGCATCAATCCGACCGGCCGCAAGAAGCTGGCCGCCGAGATGATCGCCGGCAATTTCGAGACGGTCATCAAGGACGCGCTGGAGCAGGCTGCCTGCGGCGCCACCATGCTCGACATCAATGCCGGCGTCACGTCGGTCAACCCGAACGAGACCGAGCCGGGCCTGCTGGTGCAGACGCTGGAGATCGTCCAGAACCTGGTCGATCTGCCGCTCGCCATCGACAGCTCGGTGTCGGCTGCGATCGAGGCCGCATTGAAGGTCGCCAAGGGCCGCCCGCTCGTCAACTCCGTGACCGGCGAGGAAGAGAAGCTTGAAGCCATCCTGCCGCTGATCAAGAAATACAACGTGCCGGTTGTTGCCATCTCCAATGACGAGACCGGCATTTCAATGGATCCCGACGTGCGCTTTGCGGTCGCCAAGAAGATCGTCGAGCGCTGCGCCGATTTCGGCATTCCCGCCCATGACGTCGTCGTCGACCCGCTGGTGATGCCGATCGGCGCACTCGGCGATGCCGGCCGCCAGGTCTTTGCGCTGCTGCGCCGCCTGCGCGAGGAACTCAAGGTCAACACCACCTGCGGCCTGTCCAACATCTCCTTTGGCCTGCCGCACCGCCACGGCATCAATGCCGGCTTCATTCCGATGGTTATCGGTGCTGGCATGACGAGCGCGATCATGAACCCAGTGCGGCCGCAGGAGATGGAAGCAGTCCGCGCCGCCAACGTGCTCAACGGCACCGACCCCAACTGCACCAACTGGATCAAGACCTACAAGGACTACAAGCCTTCCGAAGGCGGGCACGCTGTAGCGGCTCCGGTTGCCGTCAACGCCCCCGGAGACGGCAATGGTGGTCGCCGCCGCGGTGGCCGCGAAGCCCGGATGGCAAAGGGATGATCGGATAAGACTGTGCCCTACGTTGCCCCCCATTCTCCTGCAGGACATCTCCCCCACAAGGGTGGAGACAAGCCGGCAGCTGCGCCGTCGTTTCTCCTGAAACGTCTGCGATCGATGCGGGGCGACGACGAAGTCCAATCTCCTCCCTTGGGGGGGAGATGTCCGGCAGGACAGAGGGGGGCGCCATCGAGCAGTGGCGCCGAATGCATTTCGGAAAGCAGCATGCGATGAACTCTCCCGCCAACATCACCGATCCGCTGGTCCTGTTCATGCCCTCGGGCAAGCGCGGAAGGTTCCCGGTGGGAACACCTCTTCTTGATGCAGCGCGAACGCTCGGCGTCTATGTCGAAAGCGTGTGCGGTGGACGCGCCACCTGCGGCCGTTGTCAGATCGAGGTGCAGGAAGGCAATTTCGCCAAGCACAAGATCGTCTCGTCCAACGACCACATCTCGCCCAAGGGGCCAAAGGAAGAGCGCTACGAGCGCGTGCGCGGCCTGCCTGACGGGCGCCGCCTTTCATGCTCGGCGACAATCCAGGGCGACCTTGTTGTCGACGTGCCGCAAGACACAGTCATCAACGCACAAGTCGTGCGCAAGGCAGCCACCGACCGCGTCATCGAGCGCAACGCCGCCGTCCAACTCTGCTATGTCGAGCTGGAAGAACCCGACATGCACAAGCCGCTCGGCGACCTCGACCGCCTGAAGGTAGCGCTCGAAAAGGACTGGGGCTGGAAAGACCTGCTGGTCGCGCCCCATCTCATCGCCCAGGTCCAGAAAATCCTGCGCACCAAGCTGCCCGACCAACCGGAAGTCACTCCGGGCAAATGGGGCGTGACTGCCGTGGTCCACCGCGACATGGATTCCTCGCGCCCCTTCATCATCGGCCTTTATCCAGGGCTGAAGAACGAGGCCTACGGCATCGCTTGCGACATCGGTTCGACCACGATTGCCATGCATCTGGTATCGCTTCTGTCGGGCCGCATTGCCGCATCCTCGGGCACGTCGAACCCGCAGATCCGCTTCGGCGAAGATCTGATGAGCCGCGTGTCCTATGTGATGATGAACCCGGACGGCCGCGAGGCCATGACCAAGGCCGTGCGCGAAGCGGTGAACGGGCTGATTGGCAAGGTCTGCGAAGAGGGCCAGGCCCATCGCGAAGACATTTTCGACTGCGTCTTCGTCGCCAACCCGATCATGCACCATTTGTTCCTTGGCATCGACCCGACCGAACTCGGCCAGGCCCCCTTTGCGCTTGCCGTATCGGGCGCGCTGCAGTTCTGGGCGCATGAGATCGACATCGAGGTCAATCGCGGGGCGCGTCTCTACACGCTGCCTTGCATCGCTGGCCACGTCGGCGCCGACGCCGCCGGTGCCACGCTGTCTGAAGGCCCCTATCGCCAGGACAAGATGATGCTGCTTGTCGATGTCGGTACCAATGCCGAGATCATCCTCGGCAACAGCACGCGTGTCGTCGCCGCATCCTCCCCCACTGGCCCTGCCTTCGAAGGTGCTGAAATCTCATCGGGCCAGCGCGCCGCACCCGGTGCCATCGAGCGCGTGCGTATCGATCCCGAAACCCTGGAACCGAAATACCGCGTCATCGGCACCGACAAATGGTCGGACGAAGAAGGCTTCGACGAAGCCTCGTGGACCACCGGCGTCACCGGCATTTGCGGCTCGGCCATCATCGAGGTAGTGGCCGAGATGTATCTCTCCGGCATCATCACCGAAGACGGCGTCATCGACGGCGCGCTGATGGAGAAGAGCCCGCGCATCATCCAGAACGGCCGCACCTTCTCTTACCTTCTGCGTGAAGGCCGCCAGGGCGAGCCGCGCATCACCGTCACCCAAAACGACGTCCGTGCCATCCAGCTTGCCAAGGCAGCCCTTTATGCGGGCGTGAAGCTCCTGATGGAAAAGCAAGGCGTCGAAACTGTCGACACGATCCGCTTCGCTGGCGCCTTCGGCTCGTTCATCGATCCGAAATACGCGATGGTGCTCGGCCTGATCCCCGATTGCGATCTCGACGAGGTTAAGGCTGTCGGCAATGCGGCCGGCACCGGCGCGCTGATGGCGCTGCTCAATCGCAACCATCGCCGCGAGATCGAACAGGAAGTCGGCCGTATCGAAAAGATCGAGACCGCGCTCGAACCGCATTTCCAGCAGCTGTTCATCGACGCCATGGCGCTGCCCAACAAGGTCGACCCGTTCCCGAAGCTGTCGGCTGTCGTCAAGCTGCCGCCGCGCAAGGCAATCAGCGTTGACGGCGACGCCGACGCCTCTCCACGCCGCCGCTCACGCGAGGAGCGCTCCGCGCGCCGCTCCCGCGACTAACCGGACCATTGCGGAATTGACGCGTCGGCGAGGCATTCCGTGCCTCGCCGACGCGCTTTTGTGTTAGAATGCCCGTATCGGGTGTGTTTCCATTGCGCAACCATTCCGCCGCAAGTCGCTGCTGAAGCGAAATCGATACGAAACAATCCCGAACTAGTTTCCGCTTGTCAGCCGCCGCTGGAGGTTCACCTCTGCGTTGGTAGCCGTGCATGGCCTCGAAAATCAGGACTGATTTTTGGAAAGGATCAAGCACCGATTCAAAGCACCGCAGCAATCACTGCCGGTCCCAAAGGACGCGTGACGCTGTGACGAACAGGAGACGACAATGTCGATCATGAGCACGATCGGCCGCTATGGTGCGGCTATCCAGAAGGCGCGTCGCGCATCGCAGTCGGAACGCATGCTGAACAGGCTGCCGCCTGAAATCCAAAAAGACATTGGCTGGCCTGCGCCTGAGCACGGACGGCGACGTCCGATGACCTCGATCCTCATGTCGCCTGACCGCTGACTGCAACGAATGTTTCAATTTCGCACGCCATCTGAAACAGAAAAATGCCTATGCGATATCAAACTGAAACATAAACGAGCGTAAACTTTTACCTGGCCGGTGGCGCATCCAGTCTCGCGTGGCGCTGCCGGCCCGTTACTCCTCAGGAGACGACCATGTCCATCATTGGCGAGTTCCATCAATTTGGTGCCGTGCTACGGCATGCCTGCCGCGACAGCCGTATCGAGAAAATGATGAACGGCCTGCCGCGCGAGTTGCAGGTCGAACTCGGCTGGATCGACGGGCCGGCGGCTCCGCATGGATCTGGCGCTCCGGCTCAACTCCACAAATATGGTCGCGTGGCGCTGCTGATCAACAAGCTGCCTCTCGACATCCAGATCGAACTCGGCTGGCCGGTCGGCCCTTTGGCTCCGGCAACAAACGTGATCGAGTTCGCCAGGCAGAAAGCGCGTTGCGCATGACCTTCGCCGAAAAGGTCCGCCTGCTCAGCTTTCGCCGACGCAGCGCCGGCCGGCCGGCCGCGGCCGACCGGCGCACGCGTTCACCCCTGATATGGGCGCCGCGCACCCGCTAAGTCTCAAAATCAGAGCAAAGTGACGGAAGGCCAGATGCCTCTCTTCGACGAGCTTGGGCGCATAGGCGCCCACTACCGGCAGGCGCGAAGCATGCGCCGGACGGCCCGCATCATGAATGCGCTGCCGCCTGAGATCCAACGCGACCTCGACTGGAACCCGCCGCCATCGCTCATGGTCAAAGTCTATCGCGCGATTGCCACTTCCGTGCGGCGCTAATCCAGGCCGTCACCGGCACTCCTCTCCACGCGAACTGAAGAGTATGATTTCCTGATCATTCTCACGGGGAGTTACGCCATGGCTGCCTATCTGATTGCAGACGTCGATGTGACCGACGCCGCCACCTTCGAGGAATACAAGCGCGAAGTGCCCGCCACCGAACAGCGGTACGGCGGACGATATCTCGGACGCGGTGGGCTAACCAAGGTGCTGGAAGGCGATTGGGAACCGCACCGCCTCGTCATCCTCGAGTTCCCTGATATGGGCTCGTTGATGGATTGGTACGGTTCGCCAGAATACAGCCGACTCAAGGCAATCCGAGAACGCTGCGCCAACACAAGGATCATCGTCTTGGAGGGCGTTGGCCCCGGTTAGGTCGCTGACGTGTCGTCGGTCACCGACGCGCGTTACCTCAGAACCTGCCGGTCAGGTTGAAGGTCTCGAAGGCCGCACGAATGTGCTCGGCCGCAGCCTTGACCGGTGCGCTGGCCTCAGGCGCCACGATCATCGCCAGGCTGTAGTTGCCGATTTCCGGCATGCCATCCTTGGTGCCGAGTTCAACCAGTTCATCGCCAAGGAATGATTTCGGCAGCGGTGCCACTGCGAGATCGGACAGGATCGCAGCGCGCTGCCCAGCCGTATGCGCGCTCATATAAGCGACGCGATAGTTACGGCCGTCGCGACCGAGTGCTTCGAGCGCCCCTGCCCGCCAGGCGCAACCCTCTTCCCAGATCGAAACCGGCAACGGCTCGCGCATATGCGCGCAACCGCCCCGGGCACCAGCCCAGACGATCGGCTCGGTCAAAAGCACCTCGGCCCCGGCCGCATTGGCCTTGCAGGCATTGGTGAGCAGTGTGATGTCGAGCGCGCGGTCGTCCATGCGCCGCCTGAGATTGCTGCTCTGGTCGATGATGACGTCGACGGCGATCGAGGGATGTGTCTGGGCAAATCGCTTGAGCACATGTGGCAATACGCGTTCGCCAAAATCGTCGGGCGAACCGAGCCGAACCACGCCGACAATGTCGGGAATGATGAATTTCGACACCGCCTCACGATTGATGGCCAACATGCGGCGAGCATAACCGAGAAGCATCTCACCGTCGGTGGTCAGCGTCACGGAACGCGCGTCGCGGAAGAACACCGAGCGGCCCAGAATGTCTTCGAGCTTCTTGATCTGCATCGATACGGCCGAAGGCGTGCGGAACACCGCATTGGCCGCCGTGGTGAAACTGCCGGTTTCGGCGATCGCCACAAAGGTGCGGAGCACGTCGAGATCGAGCAGCGGCAGGGGATGATTGAGTGGTGCGTTCATGGCCGCAGTCCTTCAATATTTCTGATCGAACACATCATTTCATTTCGATTGATTGAACTTCATCCGTGAGAGATAGTCAACACCATCGAAGCACCGGCCATGAGGCCTGCGTCGACAATGCCCGAAAGCAGAAGCGCAAGATTGCGCGAGACGGTTGAAACCAGCGGTGCCCACGGGCGAGCACCTCAAGCCGGCCTTGAACCGGCCCAGCAGGAAAAGGAAACCGCAATGTCTATTCTTTCATCGATCGGGCGCATTGCCAGCCAGTTCAACGCCGCCCGCACCCGCTTTCATGCCGAGCGCTCGATCGGCTCGCTCCCGCTCGAACTGCAAAAGGACATCGGTTGGCCTGAGGCCTTCGATTCCAAGACCGGCCATCGCCGCGGTCATGGTGGCGAGGCGGTCTGAACGTGATCGAGGCGAAAGCCAGACCTGCCGCGTCGCAGACGTGGCAGGTTTCTCGCAGCGCCACGCGCCAGTTGCGCGCCAATCCACGTGTACGCCAAGCCACATGTAAAATGAGCCGCAACACAACGAATGGCGACTGCCGCAAGCCATGTCGCTTTTAAGGTGTGGCGCTTCGTATTTGCGGCATACCGGCCCCCGGCCAAGCCCTATATGCGCATCAGCAAACGAGCTGCCCCACTCCACAACGCGAAGGCACCCCGTGTAACCACGATGCATGGATACGTGTCATGAAGATTTTCGCCCGCCTGTTCGGCATACGCCGCAACACCTCGCTGTCGACCGCGTTGGAGCGCCAGCGTCTCGCCAAGACGATGCCAGGCCAGACGGCCGCTATGGCCGCAAACCGTTTGGGCATGCTCGTCGGCTGAACCCGGCCAATCAGTGACACCAGACCAACCGTGGTCGCCTTTCGGCGTTGGCCGGAGGGCGACATGCTTTTGGGGCACCTCCCGCTGGCAAAAAAGCAGCCACAGGCGACCATGTCGCAATTTTAATTTTAGCGACAGCTGCAACCCCATTGACAGCAAGGGAATTTGCTGTTGACGCTGTGCTATTCGCGACATCGAGTTCGCGTCGTTTCCGGCCAGCGCGAGGGTTCCTTGAACGCTATCAGACATCCGATCAAACGATCGCTTGTGTTCTTCCTTGTACCCGATTTCACCATGGTTGCCTTTGCGACCGCACTCGACCCGCTACGCATCGCCAATCGCATGCTCGGCTACGAAGCCTACAAATGGCGGCTCGCCAGCATTGACGGCAAACCGGTGCGGGCGTCCAACCATGTTGAATGCGCCGTCAACACCTCGCTCGAAGACGAGCGCAAGAAGATGGCGGGGCCGGAGCGCCCCTCGATGGTCATCGTCTGCACCGGCATCAATGTCGAGACCTACACCAACAAGTCGGTCTTTGCCTGGCTGCGCGAGGAATATAATCGCGGCGTCGCCGTTGGGGGGCTGTGCACCGGCGCTTATGTGCTGGCCAATGCCGGCCTGCTGTCCAACAAGCGCTGTGCCATTCATTGGGAAAACCTGCCGGGCTTCTCGGAAGCCTTTCCCAAGGCCAATGTCTATGCCGATCTCTTCGAAGTCGACCAGAACATCTACACCTGCGCCGGCGGCACCGCAGCACTGGACATGATGCTGAAATTGATCGGCGACGATTTCGACGACAATCTCGTCAACCGCATCTGCGAACAGGTGCTGACCGACCGCGTCCGCAGCCCGACCGACCGCCAGCGCCTGCCGTTGCGCGCGCGTCTTGGCGTGCAGAACTCCAAGGTGCTGACGATCATCGAACTGATGGAAGCGCACCTGTCGGAGCCGCTGTCGCTGATCGAGATCGCCGACCATGTCGGCCTGTCGCGCCGCCAGATCGAGCGCCTGTTCCGTACCGAGATGGGGAGATCTCCTGCCCGCTATTATCTCGAGATCAGGCTCGACCGTGCCCGCCACCTGCTGATCCAGTCATCGATGCCGGTGGTCGAGGTGGCGGTGGCCTGCGGTTTCGTCTCGGCCTCGCATTTTTCCAAATGCTACCGCGAGCTTTATGCACGCTCGCCACAACAGGAGCGCATCGACCGCAAGCAGCTTATCGCGGCCTGAGGTCGGGCAGAGCATTCACTGGTCGCAATAGCAGTCGCGGCGGACGAGTTCTTCTCGCTCCAATCGCCAAGGGCGGAGTGGTGCTTTCCCCGTCGCCAAATTGGCATCCGGCCATATGGCAGTGAGTGAATAGGGCTTACCGGCTGTCCCAAAGCCATGATCGATCGCGCCACAGCTTTTCGCCAGCCAGGCAATCATATTTCGGTTGCGCCTGGGCAAGCACGACAGGCGGATAGGCAGCCTCCTCGGCCGCCCACTGGCGTGAACTGGGGCCGGCCAGTTCCATCACCAGCTTGCGCCGGATCGCTTCTGGGAACTGCGACCACTCGTTGACCGGGATCATGAAGGCGCCCGGCCCGCCAATGACGCAATCGGCGTAGTAGCGGTCGAGATGCTCGACATCATAAGCGTTGCCGAAGCCGCCATTGGTCATCAGCGGCAAGCCATTGACGGTTATACCTTGGGCAACCGCCGCATCCCGCGTGAGATCAACCGGCGGTCCTTGGTTGTTTGGTCCGTCGCCGGAAATGTCGATCACCTGTTTCACACCGCGAAAGGTACTTTCGGCAAACAGGTCGCTGCCGAATTCGATCGCGCTGGAGATCGACGTGCGTCGGGCGCTGTTGGGTGGCTTGGCCGAGAGCTGGGCCACGACCCGTTCGGCATCGGCTCGATTGGCGATCACCGTCCAGGGCACCACGACGATCTGCGACGTCGTTCCGGCCCACTCGACATAAGTGACGGCGATCTTGCCATAGGCGCCTTGGGCAATCGCTGCCAACACGCGCTCGTCGGTGAGTGCTGCGGCATAGCCGTGGCGCTGGATTTCAAGTTCGTCAGGCGACATGGAAAGTGAGACGTCGACCGCAAGCACAAGCTCGACATCGACTTGCTCGACCGCGCGGGATTGAGGCACCAGCCCAAACACCAGCGCCAGCGCGGCGCTGCCTGCAAGAAGAGCTTTGGCCGCAGACGACATTTTCGAAGGGTAAGCGAGAATCGTTTGTTTCAAAAGAAATGCCCGGCCAGAAAGCCGGGCTTTTCATTCACAATGTTGCGAAGTGCTGCCGCTACGCTGCAGCCTCAGCTCCGCGGCTTGAGATTGTCCGGATCGTAAAGCGGCTTGTAGCCGACGCCAGCGACTTCGACCGGATAGGTCTCGCCGAAATACTCGACGGCTAGCTTGCGGCCTTCCTGGGCATAATCCCACGGAAGATAAGCGAGCGCGATATTCTTGCCGATAGTGGGACCGTAGGCGACCGAGGTCGTGTAGGAGCGGCGGCCGAGTTCATCGAGCAAGACCTCGCCGGTATCAGGGTCCATGACCGGCAGGGTGCCGACCGGGTAGCGCTTCACGCCGCTTCTGTCGGTGTTTTCGGTCATGACGAGCGTACAGAGCATGGCAGGCTGATGGTCGCGTGCCTTGTACTCGAGATGCTTGGCTTTGCCGCGGAAATCGGCTTCCTTGACCTTCGGGCGGGCAAGGTCGGCTTCGATGAGGTTGTACTGGGTGAGCAGGTCGGCATTTTGCAGGCGCAGGCTCTTTTCCATACGGCGCGAGTTGGCATAGGTCTCGACGCCGACAGCCATGGCGCCGGTTGAGCGCAGCGCATCCCAGACGGCGAGGCCGTCTTCGTACTTCATGTGCAGTTCCCAGCCCTGCTCACCGACATAGGAGATGCGGAAGGCCGTCACGTTTTTCCCGGCAATCTCGATCTGCTTGATCGCGGCGAAGGCGAAATTTTCCTGGTCGAGACCGGCCGGGTCCGCAACCACCTTCTTCAGGTTCTCGCGGGCATTCGGGCCCCAGATGCCGATGGTGATGTACTTTTCCGACGTATCGGTGATGATGACGTCGAGGCCACGATCTTCGGCAACGCGCTTCATGTAGTGGAAGTCGCGCGGGCCGGCATCGGCACCGTTGACGAGGCGGCAGCGATCGGCCATGCGGAAAACCGTGAAGTCGGCGCGCACCATGCCCTCGTCGTCGAGGAAGTGGGTGTAGATGCCCTTGCCGATATTGCCATCGCCGCCGATTTTTGCTGCGCAGAGCCATTCCAGCAGCTCGACATGGTCAGGGCCTTCGATATCCACCATGTGGAAGTGCGAGAGGTTGATGATGCCGACATCTTCGCTGAGCGCCAGGTGCTCGGCGTTGGAAACGCGCCAGAAGTGGCGGCTGTCCCATTCGTTTTCGCGCACCGGCACGCGGTTGCCGTACTTTTCCAGCAGGTGCTCGTTGTCCTTGTAGCCATGCGCACGCTCCCAGCCGCCAAGTTCCATGAAGTAGCCGCCAAGCTCGACTTCGCGCTCATAGAAGGGCGAACGCTTGACGTTGCGGCCGGTGGCGTAGGGCTCGCGGGTGTGGACGGCTGGGAAGTAGATCTTCTGGGCGGCCTCGAAGGTGCGGCCTTCGATGAACTTCTCTTCCAACTGGTGCGGGTAGAAGCGCGCATAATCGATCGAATTATGGTCGATCTCGGTGCGGCCGTCCGTCATCCAGTCGGCGATCAACTTGCCGTAGCCGGGGCCGTCCTTGACCCAGATGGCGACGCAGTACCATAGCCCGCGCACCTTTTGGCTCTCGCCGCAGGATGCGCCACCGGCGGCCGAAACCTGGAGCAGGCCGTTGAACGAATGGCTTTCATTGTAGCCGAGTTCACCGAGTATCGGCGTCAGCTCCATGGCGCGCTCGAGCGGCTCCATGATCTGTTCCATGTCGAGGTCGCGCTGCGACGGCGACAGGCGCGCTTCATGCTTTTCGAGAATGTCACGCGGATGGCAGAGGCGCGGGTTCGTCTGTTCGTAGTAACCCCATTCGATCTGGCCGCCTTCGGTGGTCTTCGGGTCGCCGGTGTCGCGCATGTAGGCGGAGTTGCCCTGGTCGCGCAGCAGCGGGAAGCCGATTTCCTTGCCGGTGCCCTCGAACTCGTTGTACGGGCCGAAGAAGGTCAGCGGGTGGTCGACCGGCATGACCGGCAGGTCCTCGCCGACCATTTCGGCGATCAGGCGGCCCCAGATTCCGGCGCAGACGACGACATGGTCGGCCATGATCGTGCCACGATGCGTGACGACGCCCTTGATGCGACCACCCTCGACGATCAGCGATTGGGCCGGCGTGTTGCCGAATACCTGGAGCTTTCCGGACTTTTCGGCGGCATCGACAAGCTTGCCGGCAACCGTCTGGGAGCGCGGGACGACGAGGCCGGCGTCGGGATCGAACATGCCGCCCATCACCTGATCTTCCTCGATCAGCGGGAACATCGCTTTGATTTCAGAGGGCGAGACATAGTGCGCGCGGGTGCCGAACGCCTTGGCGGAGGAAAGCTTGCGCTTGATCTCTTCCATCCAAGTGTCGTCGCCAGCGCGCGCGACTTCGAGCCCACCAATTCGGGCGTAGTGGCCCATCTTTTCGTAGAAATCGATCGAATACTGCGTGGTCCAGACCGAGAGATAGTCGTGGCTGGTCGTGTAGCAGAAGTCCGATGCGTGCGCCGTCGAGCCGATGTCGGTGGGCACGCCCGACTTGTCGATGCCGACGATGTCGGTCCAGCCGCGCTCGATCAGGTGATGGGCAATGGATGCGCCCACGATGCCGCCCAACCCGACGATGACGACCTGCGCCTTTTTCGGAAACTCAGCCATTACCCACGACTCCGAGATGATTTTGCCGGCAGACTATAGGGCAGCGCTGCGTGATTGCAGCCTGTTTGCGACATTGCCAAAAAGCCGCGCGACCAGAACCGGAAAGTCGTCGCCACGCGGCCGAAAAATTGCCGACTCGTTAACCATATCCAGACGAGCCAAATGGTAAAAACGGCCAACAAGATGAATAGCCGGGTGGATACCTACATGGGCGTAGTGGCGAACAAAGACGACAGCTACACACAGTCAAGGACAGGCATCGATTTTACCTTGCCGCTATGGTTGCTGCTTGCGGCTGTCGTCGTCTGCGGCGCGATCCTGTCTCTGCCGATAGCCGTCCCTATCGGCCCGATGTATTGGGACGTCTTCATCTACTACGATGCGGCCAACCGCATCTTTTCCGGCCAGGTCCCGATCGTCGACTTCTTTGCGCCAGTCGGTCCGCTCGGCTACTATCTTGCCGCCGGGCTGATCTGGCTGTTCCCAAACGGGCAGCCGTCGCTGCTGGCCCCCTGGTCTCTGCTGATCGTTTCGGCGCCGCTGATGGGCATAGTACTTTGGGAAGTCGGCAGCCGGTCGCGCGTCACGGCGATGGCGTTGCTCATTCCCTTCCTGCTGTTTGCGCTGCTGCCCTTCAACACCCGCGAATTTTACCCACTTCCAGGCTCCGATGCGTTCGGCATCTACAATCGCCAGTCTTGCCAGCTTCTATACACTCTGGTCGCGGCATTGATGTTCGTACGGAAGCAGCCCACTCTGCTTGCCCTGCTCACGCTGATCATGACCGCGCTGTTTTTCCTCAAGATCACCGGCTTTGCCGTTGGCGGCATTATCTGCGCCTATGCTTTCCTCGCTGGGCGCGTGCAATTCCGCACCGGGCTGCTGGCTGCGCTTGCCTTCGCAGCAATCCTCGCCGTCATCGAGGTTACGACTGGCATCGTAAGCGCCTATGTCGATGACGTTCTGCTACTGGTCAGCAACAACAGCGGCTCGCTTTTCTCGCGCCTGCGGGAATCGGCGTCCCAGAATTTCGACGTGGTGGTCGTCGCCGCCGCTCTGATAGCCGTGCTTGGTTGGGCCGAACTGCGCCGCAAGCCAGATCCCAGGGCGACCATTGCAAGTTCCTCGCCGGTCGTGCGTGTACAAGCCTTCTTCAATCTGCTTCCGGCGTGGTTGGCCGCCATGCTCTTTGCCGGCGTCCTGTTCGAAGCGCAGAATACCGGCAGCCAGGGTTTCATATTCCTCTGGCCTGTATTGCTGGCGATCCTGTTGAGGACCGAAAGGCTGATCGCAAGGCCAGCGCTGCTGCTGACGGTCGCCGGGTTGGTCGCCGCAATCGCGTTGCCGCCGGCGCTCACAGTGTTCTCGCGCGCGGCGCGCACCTACATAGGCGGCGCCAACAATCCGGCTCTAGTGCATCGCAACCTGAAGACGCTGGGCGCGGTCAACATGCGCCAGGAGGTTTCCGACCGAGCCGATCGCATGCTGGCATTTTATCCCGCCCATCGCGCTTTTTACGTCGACCTGATCGGCATCGACGAAAACCCGACGCCGCTGATCTATTCGGACTTCCATTTCCAGATCGGCCACCTGAAGGCGCAGGACCACGCAATCGACTCGATCAGGGCGCTCGAAGCCGCCAAGGGAATTCGCTTTGAGACCATCATGACGCTCGATTTCACCAACCCGTTCCCATGGCTGATGGACCGCTCAGCGCCACTGCACATTTCGATCGGCGCCGATCCGTTCCGGACCGTGCCCACCCCTGGCCCCGAAGTGCGGGCCGCCGTAGCCGAAGCCGACCTCGCGCTCTACCCGACCTGCCCTCCGACGATAAACAACACAGCGCTCTATGCAATCTACGCCGAGGCACTGGCGGGCCATAAGCGCGTCAAGCTGGACGATTGCTACGACGCGCTGGTCAACCCGAAATTCGCCGCCGCGCTTGGCCTATAGAGCTCCAGTGGTTGCGGTCTATCGCGCAGGCGCCGGTTCCATGTCGAAGCGCGGCTTCCACAGTTCCAGCAGCATCATCGCCATGATGAGGATGTAGGGGAAGTAGACGCGGCTCTCTGGCAACGGGAAGACCACGAACTTGCCGCCGATGCACAGGATCTGCGCGGCCAAAAGTACAGCGACGACGCCATGCCTCGGCACCTTGCCGGCGCGCAGCAGCGCCAGCCAGCCAAGAACAAGCAGCGCAAACAGCGTCAGCCATTCGTGAAAGCGGAACGAACTGGTGAAGCCACGGACTAGGCCGCGGAGGTAGGAGACCACGGAAAAGTCCGGATGAAAGCCACGCATGTCGTTCTGGATTTCGACATTGGTGAAGTAGTAGTGCGCCCACCAGCCGGGATGCTGGCCCGCCGCCGAGATTGGGCCATAGACAGCGCCTGCCAGCATGAAGGCGACAAGTGCTGGCAGCACGCGCCCCCTAAACAAGACAGCCGCAAGCAAGAGCGCAAACAAAAAGATGATCATGTCGGGTCGGGCCAGATAGCCAGCCAGAAGAATCGGCACTGCCCACCAGTCTCTGCCTATGCGGATAAGATAGGCCGCAAGCACGAACAGTGCTGTGCCGAGCAGGTCCGGCATGGCCAGTTGTGCCATGGTCAAAAAACTGCCCAAAAGCATGATCGGCCCCAGCACGAGCGCCGACTGCAACATTTTTTCGCGCCGCATCCACAGCATCATGACGGCGCCGATGATCAAGACGGAAACCGCGTTGATGATCTGTGTGGTTTCGACATAACCGACGCTCGGCCCAAAGGTCTTGATCAGCCAGGTGTAGCCAATCTTGACCCGGTAAAAGACGAGCTGCGACTGGAAAAACTCGGGATTGGCGTATTGAGCGATGTTGTAATCGTTGGCCGTGGTCAACTGGCGAAACTGGTCCTCCGTCGCACCCGCCTTCATGATGCCCCAGACTTTTTCGTGCAATTGCACCGGATCGGCGACCTGATCTTCCATGGCGATGGCCAGGTATGGCGCCATGTCCCAATTGTATTCGGGATGCAGGAACGGAACCGCCGCCACAAGCAAGATGAACAGCGCAAACACTGTGGCCGACAGGCTGGTCACCAGACGCTTCGTCCAGTAGGTCGAAAAAAGCGCTGACGCGATATCGACCAGACGGCCGGGCATCCGGGTTGAATTGATGTCTGTGGCGCTCATGATCTGCCCCCCTACTTAACCTGGCTCTTCACGAAGTCCTTGACGATCGAAACGATGCCGCGGCCAAGCAGGCTGTCGAGCGCTGCAACCAGCACGTCGACATCGGCGCGGCTGCAGGTCAGTGGGGGCAGCAGCCGGACAACGTTGCGGTTGTATTCGGTGAAGGCGACCAGCACGTCGTAGTCGCGCAGCAAAAGCGCGCCGACAAAGCCGGAGAGCGAACCCTTGAGCTTGTCGTCGAGCACGCTGACCACCGGGCGCAGCACCATCGGCAAGGTCTGCGAGAAGTCGTGGAACTCGAGGCCGACCATCAAGCCCTGGCCGCGCACATCCTTGATGATCTTGGGATATTTCGCCTTAAGCTCTTCCAGCCGCTCCAGCAAATAAGCGCCTGTCGTGGCCGCGTTTTCGATCAGCCCCTCGTCATAGAGCACGTTGAGCGTTTCGATGGCGGTGACGCAACCTTCGCCGATGCCACCGAAAGTCGCCATGGCGTGGATCATCGCCGTCTTGGGCGTGCCATAAGCCTTCATATAGACGTCGCGGCGCGCGATCATCGCTGCCATCGCTGCCTTGCCACCACCCAGCGACTTGGCGACTGCGGTGATGTCAGGCACCACATTGTAGTGCTCGAAAGCGTAGAAACGGCCCGAACGACCGACGCCGCACTGCACTTCGTCGGCAACCCAGACCACGCTGTATTTGTCGCAAAGAGCGCGAAGCTTCTGCCAGTATTCTGCTTGCGCCGTGATGATGCCACCACCGCCCTGGATGGTTTCGAGCACGATGGCGCCAATGGCTGGATCGGAACGGAATGCGGCCTCGACCGCGTCGATGTCGCCGAAGGGCACACGCACGGTGTTGTCTGTGAGCTTGAACTCGCCACGATACAGCGCACCGTCGGTGACCGAGAGCACGCCCTTGGTCTTACCGTGGAACGAATTCTCGGCGTAGACGATCTTGGGACGCGCCGGACCCGCCGCACGCTCGGCGAGCTTGACTGCGGCTTCCATGGCCTCTGAGCCGGACGAGCCGAAAAACACCATGTCGAGATCGCCGGGCGAGATCTGCGCCAGGTTGTAGGCAAGCGCCGAGGCATACTGCGACATGAAGGCGATGCCGATCTCGTGGCGCTTCTCGTCCTGGAACTTCTTGCGCGCCTCAAGCACGCGCGGGTGGTTGTGGCCGAGCGCCAGCGAACCGAAACCGCCGAAGAAATCGAGAATCTTGCGGCCGTTCTGGTCGATGTAGTGCATGCCTTCGGCACGCTCTATCTTGATCTTGTGGAAGCCAAGCAGCTTCATGAAATGCAGCTGGCCGGGGTTGAGATGCGCCTTGAACAGGTCGGTCATCTTGGCGACATCGAGCGCCTTGGCCTGCTCGACCGACATCAGGTTCGGCTTGGCGAGCTTTGCCGAAGCCATTGCCGGAGCAACCGCGACGGCATGCGAATGGGCCGTATCCGGCTTGGTGACAAGCGTCATGTTCATATCCTCTATTCGGCCGGGGCGTGTTGCGTGGACGTTGCAACACCGTCCTTCTTGGCGCGATATTCCTTGTAGGCGGCGATCAGCATGTCCTCGTCGCGGTATTGCGGCACCCAACCGAGCTGGCGCTCGCCCTTGGAGACGTCGAGCACGCACTCCTCGTCGGCGATCAGATATTGCTCGGGGTCCATGATCGGCATGTTCATCAGGTCGAGTAGATCGAGCGTGCGCTTGACCGCCCAGCCCGGCGTCGGCAGCAGGATCGACTTCGAACCTGCATGCTTGACCAGGTCGCCGAGCAGCTTGCGCACCGGCGGCGGGTTGAGTGAACCAAGATTGTAGGCCTCGTTCGGCACTCCGGCCTTCCATGCAAGGCGCGCGGCTTCCGCGCAGTCGAACACCGAGATGAACTGGTATGGGTTCTTGCCCGAACCGATCATCGGCACGGGAAGGTTCCAGTCGATCAGCTTGAACAGCTTTTCCAGGATGCCGAGACGGCCGGGGCCGATGATCAGGCGCGGGCGGAACAGCGAAATATTCATGCCGCGCGTCCGCCATTCGGCGGCCAGTTCCTCAGTCTTCTGCTTCGACCAGCCATATTCGCCAAGCGGTGCCACCGGGTGCGCTTCGGTCATCGGCTGAGTCACCGTGTGGCCGTAAATCATGTCGGTGGTGTAGTGCACCAGCTTGGGTGCCGCGGCATAATCCATCGCCTTGATGATGTTTTCGGTGCCGAAATAATTGACCGGGAAAAAGAAGTCGTGGCGCTTGGCCCGAACCTGTAGCGGCGACAGCATCTTGGCCGACAGGTTGTAGACCATGTCGTCGGCCTTGATGCCGACGGCGGCGATCGCGGCCGGATCGGTCACGTCGCAATGGACGAAGCGCACGTTGCGGTAATGCGCGAGATCGCTCTTGACGATGTCGGCAACGACAACCTCTTCGCCGTCGGCGATCAGTTTGGGCGCAAGATGACGACCGACGAAGCCGTCGCCTCCGAAAATGATGTGTCTCATCGCAAAAGCTCGCTTGTCTTGGTGGGTTCGATGGAGGCCGCAGCGACAACCTCGCCATGGTCGCGGCCGCTCTGGGCGATCAGCACGGTGCCGACGCAAATGAAGGCGATGCCGGCGATACGCCAGGCGTTCAGATCCTCGTGGAAGACGAAATAGGCGAACACCGCGACCGCCACATAGGCGAGGCTGAGGAAGGGATAGGCAAAGCTGAGCTCGACCTTGGACAGCACGTAGAGATGCGATGCCATCGAAATGACGAAGGTTAGCAATCCGGCAAAGACCCATGGGCTGAAGACGATCTGCAAGATCTTGATCAGCGGATTGGTGCCTTCGAAAGAAAGCGGACCAAGCGACATCATGCCCTGTTTGAGCATCAGCTGGGCTGCCGCATTGGTCATCACTGTGAAAAGGATGAAGAGAATATATTTCATTGCTTTGTCCGTCCTTCGCACAAACTAGCGAAAAGCCACGAATATTCCGTGAAGCTTTCCCGGCAATTTTAAGTTTTCTCGCATTTCTCTAACAATCGCAGGCAGTCTACTCGGCCGCTTGCGCCGCCTCGCTGTTGCGCCCGCCAAGCTTGCCTGCGGTACGTGCCCAGAAATCCGACATGAACGCAGGGTCGCGCACTGCCTCGAGCCGCCGCCAATCCGGAAAGGAGGCAGCAAAGGTCTCGGCCGACATGCGCGCGTCCTTGTAGGGATTGACCGCGCCGCCAGCTCCCACCGTGATCGCGTCGAGCTCGGCGAGCAGCTTCAGGGTGCGTTGGCCGTGGTTGGGAAAATCGAGCGTCAGCGTGTAGCCGGGCCGGGCAAACGACGTCAGCACCGGCGAGCGCTGGGTGCCAAAGCGCTTGAGCACGGTCAGGAACGAGCCCTGCCCGGCCCCTCGCGCCGCTGCCAGCAATGCCGGAATGGTATCGCGGGCCGCATCTTCGGGCACCACGCTTTGGTGCTGGAAAAGCCCATTTGGGCCGTAGAGCCGGTTCCAGTCGGCAACACCGTCAAGGGGAAAGAAGAATTTCTGGTAGCTCGCCTGGCTTTCGGCTCGGCGACCGCGCTGCCAGCCATAGGCGGCGTTGAAGAGCTTCAGGAACGGGCGGTTGAGCAAGGTCAGCGGTGGCTGGAACGGCACTGACAATTTGGCCGCGCCGCGCTCTGCCGTGCGCGCGCCATAAGGCGCGTGATTACCGGCAAGCAATAGGCCGCGCCCGGCATGTTTGCCGCCGGCAAGTTGGTCGATCCAGGCGACCGCATACTCGTTGTCGCGGTCGGCCGCCTCGGCCAGATCGAAGTATTCTGCGAGATTGCGGAACGGCTTGACCGTCTCGGTGATGTCGAGCGACGGTACCCGCATCAGCCGGATGGCAGCGGACAGGATGATGCCCGTCAGCCCCATGCCGCCGATCGTTGCCCAAAACAGCCGGGCATTCTCGCTCAGCGAACAGACATAGGTCCGGCCATCAGACCGCACCAGCGTCAGCCGCTCGACATGGCAGCCAAAACTGCCGCGACGATGATGGTTCTTGCCATGCACGTCATTGGCGATGGCACCGCCGAGCGTGACGAACTGCGTACCGGGCACCACGGCGGGGAAAAATCCGTGCGGCGCACCGTAAGCGATGATGTCTGCGAGCAGCGCGCCAGCTTCAGCCTCGATCAGCCCGGTCTCCGCGCTGAAGGAAAGAACTCGCTTGCGCGGCCGCATGTCGACGATAGCACCAGCGCTGTTTTGACAGCTGTCGCCATAGCTGCGGCCATTGCCATAAGGGAGCAGTGAGGATGCTTGTGCCGATCCGCTGGCCAGCAACTTCATCGCCTCGGCGATGTCGACCACCTGGCGCGCACCTGGATTGGCGCGGCCGAAACTCTGGTAATCGGGTGCACCCATCCTCACAATCCCGCCACCACAAGCAGCATCGCCCCAAGCAGAACCACGATCTGGCTGCGCCAGTCGCGAATGATGAAGACCACCGGGTCGTCGTGCAGCTCGTCGCGGCGGGCGAGAATCCAGATGCGCATGGTGAGGTAAAGCACGATCGGCGCCAGCGGCCATACCAGCCATGGGTGCTCGTATAGCTCGCGCACGGCACTGCTATCGATGTAGAGCGCCAACACCAACGCTGACGAAAAGGCCGAGGCCATGCCGGCCTGGGCGACGATCTCCTGGTCCTCGATCCGGTAGCCGCGCCCAGCAATACGCTCGCCTACGCTGAGGCTCGATGTGCGCAATTCGACATAGCGCTTCACCAGCGCCAGCGACAGGAAGAAGAAGATCGAGAAGGCGAGCAGCCAGAACGACACGTCGACGCCAGTCGCCGCAGCACCAGCAAGGATACGCAAGGTGTAGAGCCCGGCTAGCGCCAGAACATCAATCAGCAGCATGCGCTTCACCGCCACCGAATAGGCGGTGGTAGCAACAAGATAGACAAGCAGCACGCCGACAAACTCGATCGTCGTAAAGGCTGCCGCCACCAAGCTGATCACAAGCAGGATCGCCACCGACGCGAGCCCGAACGGGATCGACAGCTTTCCACTGGCGAATGGCCTTTCGCGCTTGGTCGGGTGCGCCCGGTCCAGCGTCAGATCAAAGAAGTCGTTGACGATATAGATGGCCGAAGCAGCTGCGCTGAAGGACACAAAAGCGAGCACCGCCGGCACCAGCATATCCAAATTGAAATATTTGTGCGCCAGCACCAGCGGCACGGCGATCAGTACGTTCTTGAGCCACTGGTGCACGCGCAGCATCTTGAAGATGGTGCGCAAACTCGGCTTTTGCGCCGCAATCAGTTCGGAGCCATGGCTCTCCTGCCAGCGCGCAGCTGCACGGTCAGGTGCAACGACAATCGCCTCGCGCGCGGCGTCAAATACCTTGAGGTCGTGGCGGCTATTGCCGGCATAGTCGAAGCCGCCGTCGCCATAAGCGTCCACGAGGGCCTTGCGCTTGCGTTCGGCCGTCAGGTTTTCGGCGCCATCGCTGGCAAGGACAGCGTCAAACAAACCCAGGTGCCGGGCGATGGCTTCGGCGAATTTACGCGGCGTGCCAGTGGCAAGAACGATCTTGCGGCCAAACGCCTGCTCTTCGCGGAGCCGCTCCAGGATCTCCGGCCGGTATGGCAGCGTCGCCGGATCGATATCGACTGCCGCCGCGATCGCCTGCTTGAGCCGTGCCGGGCCCTTCAACAGCCAGAACGGCACCAGGAAGATGTTGAGCGGGTTCTTCTTGAGAAGGGCAAACAGACCCTCCCAGAGCAGATCGGTCGCGATCAGCGTGCCGTCGAGATCGACAGCGAGCGGTATTGCCCTGTTTTCTGAACGCGCGTCCATCGAATTGCCTGCCCCTGCCCTGGCCGGACGGCATGAACCTTCCAGACCCTACCTCTGGGCTATAGCTGGCTGGAAGATTTTAGATGGTTAAGGTAGACGCCCAATTCGGCGCGCGCGCCAGAAATTTCAACAATGATGCTTAAGCAGTCGTTAGCAGAAAGAAAAAAGGCCGAGTGCTTTCTCGGCCTCTTCGATTAATTCGCAAGAGTTGACGCGCGAAACTTACTTGATGCGAGCAACGCCGCCCGAAATCTCTACTGTTTCCGCACCGGTCAACGCTTCGCGGTCGCCATTGGGCATCGTCACGAAGCAGCCGTCCGAGCAGAACTCGACGGTTTCGCCAGCGGCAAGTGCGAGTTCCGTCTTGGAACCGCCTTCCGTGACGATCAACGTACGCGGCTCGGAGTCGAGGTTTACCGCGCTCGCGGCATACGCCGAGCCCGACATGGCCAGGAAGAGCGCTCCTGAGGCGACTAGAAACCTGTTCATTCTGCACTCGGTGTTTCCACCGCCCCTGTTCATTTTCGCAAGGCATTCTCGCCGTTTGCAAGGGAGCTTATATGAGTCCGAAGCTGAACGGCAACTGAATGCCTTGTTCATGCCACAATTGCTTAACGCGCGTCGCACTTATTCCGGATCGGGCTTCTTGGATCTTCCCGGCTTGCGTCCAGCGGCGGCTTCGGCAGCACGCTTGCTGCGTGCTTCTTCCACTTCCGCCACCTGGGCTTCAATCTGCTCGTCGTCAGCCGGCCATTTCTCGGCAGGCTTGACGTCATGGGCGCGCGCCGTCGAAGGGATATCGATATGCGCACGACCAAACGCCTCGATGACGGCAAAACGGACATCGTTCTGGACAGTGTTGCTGCCCAGAAGGTCGGCAAGGAAGAACCTGATCTCAAACTCCAGTGCGGCTGGACCAAAATTGGCGAACAGCACGAAGGGTTCCGGGTTCTTCAGGACCATCGGATGCGAACGCACGATGTCGAGCATGATTTCATGCGCCCGCTTGGCGTCGCTGTCGTAGGCGACGCCAACCTTGATGTCGACGCGTCCGAGCTTGTTGCGATGTGTCCAGTTGCCGACTGCACTGTTGATCAGTTCAGAATTGGGCAAGATGACCGACTGGCGCTGGAAGGTCTCGATTTCGGTAGCGCGGACGCTGATCTTCTTGACGGTGCCCGATACGGCACCCGCCACGATCCAGTCGCCGACCTTGAACGGCCGCTCGGCTAGCAGGATCAGGCCCGAGACGAAGTTGGAGACGACGTTCTGCAGGCCGAAACCGATACCGAGGGAGAGAGCACCGGCGACCAGGGCCAGGTTCGAGAGATCGAGCCCTGCCGCCGAGATCGCTATCAGACCCGCCAGCGCCAAGCCCGCATAGCCCACGGCCGTGCGGATCGAGTTGCGCACGCCGGCGTCGACCTTGCCGCGCGCCATCACCGAACCGTCGAGCCAACCCTGGAACCAGCGCGTCAGGAAGTAGCCGATCGCGAATACGAGGACGCCCGAGAGGATGCCGACCGGCGAGAAATTGAAGCTTCCAATCTGGAAGCCGGAGCCGATCCGGTAGAGCCAGGTGACCATGTCGCCAGGCTGGAAGCCCCACTGGAACAGGATCAGCGGCACCCCGACGACCAGCACCAGAAGGTTGATGACGATACTGAACACAAGCCCGAGCTGGTCGAGCGTCGTGTCATCAAGGGTGAACATCCTCTTGATACGCCGACCAACCGTCGTCTTGATGAATGCGTCTTCCTCGTTGATCGCCTGCGACGACAGGAAGCCGATATACATGGTGGCAAGGATTGCCCCGGTAACGACGATCTGCTGCGAGACAAAGCGCGCCAGACCGATATAGCCCAGCAAGGCTGCGACTATGGTGACCCCGCCTAAGGTAAGCAGGACGTACCGGATCAGACGGGGCCAAGGCTTCGGATGGCCATCCTCGTCGACGAACGGCTTGACCAGGCCAATCAGAACGACAAGCACGCCGATGATGACCGTCGATGCGAGTGCTTCGCCGACAGTAAGCGCGACCGGCGATCCGAGCACCTGGTAGACCGAGCTCAAGAAGTAATCGAGGCCGGTGAACAAGGCGGTGGCGATGATCAGCAGCATGAGCCAGCGCGCGGCACGGCTCTCGACCGGGATCAGCCGCCAGTTGGGTAGCTTGGGCGACAGCACGGCCATACCCAGCCGCGAGACGAAGAAGACAATGGCGATGACGTAGAACAACGACGACAGCATCGCGCCGATGTCGCCGCGCAGCACCGCAAAATAGTCGAACAAAAAGTAGGTAACGCCGAGGAAGACGACGAGCGCAGCAGTCTGCATCAGCGTCGACCAGAAGGCCACCGAGAGCCTGCTAAGGTATGATGGCTCCTCGACCCTGGCGTCAGCCTCGAAAAGCCGGCCGAACATGCGCCGTCCGCCTATGATGATGACGGCAGCGGCGGCCAAGGCAAAAAAGGTCGCGGCCAGCATCGACTTGAGCTTGAAACTGACGACGAAGCGGACCCAGGACGAGACGGTGCTGTAGAGATCGGTCATCTCGGCCTTGAAGGCCTGCATGACCTCGAAGGCCAAGGCAAAGTTGATTTCGTAGCGCTTGGTCAAAAGGTTCTGGAACAGATGGCGGCGTATTTCGGTGATCTGGCTGGTGAGCTTGTTGATCCGGATCGACAGGTTCTCTGCAACACCGAGCACCGCGTTGATCTCCGCTTTTTCAGCGGTCAGGTTTTCGCGCTCGCTGGTGACGACGGCAGCTTCAGGCGGCTTGCCCTCAGCAGGCGGCTTGCCAAGCTGCTCCAGACGCGCGTTGATCTCGGCAATGCGCGGACGAAAGGCGACGGCGCTTTGCAGCAAACTGCGTGACAATTCCTCGAGCTGAAGACGGATATCGACCAGTCCGGCATCGTCTTCCGAATTCTCGTCCACCTTCTTTTGCAGCGCGTCGACCTTGCTGGCGAGGCTGGCGATGACCTCCTGCTGATCGGCGACCACGCCGGCTGGCGCTTTGCCGAGATCCTGTGCGAACGCCTGCGAGAAAAGCGCCGCGGCTAGGATGAACAGGGTGACGCCGATGCGCCGGACTGCGGAGAAAAACATGGTTTGTCAGCGACTCTCGGTCTGTTTGCCAATTGGCAAGGCGCGCCATTGATAAAGATGCTGGTCCAGCCGGGCAAGCCGTGGGCTAGACTGGGCGATTCAAAAGTCGGCCTAACGAAAGGCAATGGCGGAATATTGGCTTTGATCTGGAGAAGCTGCCTATAGTGTCCGCACACAGCCCAAAGGATGATTTGCAGGATGGCGGAATATTCGGCCTTTTCGCTTCTCAAGAACGCGCTCAGCGGAAACCGCGACTGGAAGCCGGCCTGGCGCAAGCCTAGCCCCAAGGCATCTTATGACGTGGTGATCATCGGCGGGGGCGGACATGGGCTGTCGACCGCCTACTACCTCGCCAAGGAACACGGCATCACCAATGTGGCGGTGCTTGAAAAGGGTTATCTCGGCTCCGGCAATGTCGGCCGCAACACCACCGCCATCCGATCCAACTACCTCTTGCCGCAGAATACGCGCTTCTACGAGCACTCGATGAAGATGTGGGAGAACTTGTCCCACGACCTCAACTACAATGTGATGTTTTCCCAGCGCGGCGTGCTCAACCTTGCCCATACGCCCGGCCAGCTCGACGATCTGGCGCGCAAGGGCAACGCCATGCGCCATCTCGGCGTCGATGCCGAACTAATGACCCCGACCCAGATCGGCCGTCGCGTTCCAGGCCTCGACATGTCGCAGTCGGCGCGTTTCCCGATCATCGGCGGGCTGATGCAGGAACGCGCCGGCACCGCCCGTCATGACGCTGTCGCCTGGGGTTATGCGCGAGGTGCCGACCGGCGCGGCGTCGACATCCTCGAAAACTGCGAAGTCACAGGATTCTTGCGCGATGGCGACCGCGTGGTTGGCGTTGCGACAAGCCGAGGCGAGATCCGGGCCAGGAAGGTGGCGGTCGCAGTCGCTGGTAGCACCGGGCGGGTGATGCAGCTCGCCGGCATCGACAAGATGCCGATCGAGAGCCAGGTGCTGCAGGCTTTCGTGTCGGAATCGCTGAAACCCTTCCTCGACACGGTGCTGACCTTCGGCATGGGCCATTTCTACGTCGGCCAGTCCGACAAGGGCGGCCTCATCTATGGCGGCGACCTCGACGGCTACAATTCCTATGCCCAGCGCGGCAACCTGCCCATCGTCGAAGAGGTGATGAGCGAGATGGTCGCGCTGTTCCCAAGTCTTGCGCCAGTACGGGTGCTGCGGTCATGGGGCGGGGTCTGCGACATGTCGATGGACGGCTCGCCGATCATCACCACAGGCCCCCTGCCCGGCATGTATCTCAATTGCGGCTGGTGCTACGGCGGCTTCAAGGCAACGCCCGCCTCGGGCTTCTGCTTCGCCCACACCATTGCCAGGGACGCGCCGCACGAGTTGAACGCGCCATTCACGCTCGACCGTTTCAGCCGTGGCGCCGTCATCGACGACAAGGGCCAGGGCCCGACGCCACGGTTGCATTAGGTCAAGAATTCATGCTGATCACCTGCCCCTATTGCGGTCCGCGCGATGTCTCCGAATTCGCCTATCAAGGCGACGGCAACCGCAAACGCCCCGACCCGAACTCGACCGATCCCGAGGCCTGGAATGCCTATGTCTATGACCGGCTGAACCCGGCGGGTGCGCACAACGAGATCTGGCAGCATGCCGGCGGCTGTCGCGCCCATCTTGCCGTCATACGCGACACGCTGACCCACGACATATCAAGCGTGCGCTTTGCCCGCGAACATGGCGCCCCAACCCATGGGCGACGCAAGACGGGAGCCAAGGCATGAGCCCCCGCCGCACGCCATCGGGCGGCCGCATCGATCGGCTACGCACCATCCGCTTCACCTTCGACGGCACTGCCTACGCCGGACATCAGGGCGACACGCTTGCCTCGGCGCTGCTTGCCAACGGCATTTCGCTGTTCGGCCGCTCGTTCAAGTACCATCGCCCGCGCGGTGTTCTGACCGCAGGCATAGACGAGCCCAACGCGCTGGTGACGGTGCTGCGCGGCGACGTCCGCGAACCGAACATTGCGGCCACAATGGTAGAAATCTATGACGGCCTCGTCGCCGTCAGCCAGAACCGCTTCCCCTCGCTCGCTTATGATGTCAGCGCCGTGAACCAGCTCGGCGGCAAATTCCTCTCGGCCGGTTTCTACTACAAGACCTTCATGGGACCGGTGATCGGCCCGCTCAAGGGCACCCGCTTCTGGATGCTCTGCGAAAAGGTCATCCGCCGCGCAGCTGGCCTTGGCCGCGCTGGCCACACCTCCGATCCATCCCGCTATGAGCGCATGAACGCGTTCTGCGACGTGCTTGTCGTTGGCTCCGGCCCCGCCGGCCTTGCCGCGGCACGCGAGGCAGCCACATCGGGCGCGCGCGTCATCCTCGCCGAACTCGACCCGTCTTTCGGCGGCTCGGCCAATTGGTCGGGCGAGACCATCGATGGCGAGCCGGCCGCCGCATGGGCATCGGACATCGTCGGGGAGCTCAGGGAGTACGGCAACGTACGCCTGCTCAAGCGCACAACCGTCTGGGGCTACTATGATGGCAATACGCTGGCCGCCATCGAACGCGTTGGCGATCACAAAGCAACTTCCTCTAAAGGCGCCCCGCGTCACCGCCATTGGACCATCCGGGCGAAGCATGTCGTGCTCGCCACCGGCGCCTTCGAGCGGCCGCTGGTGTTTCCGGGCAACGACCGACCAGGCGTGATGATGGCAAGTGCTGCCACGCGCTACGCCAACCAGTACGGCGTGCTGCCGGGCGACAGGATCGCCATCTTTGCCAACAATGACAGCGCCTATCGCGCTGCTGCCGTTCTCGACAAGGCCGGCGCCACCATCGTTGCCATCGCCGACCTGCGCCAGGACGTCTCCGAAGCCTGCCGCAAGCTCGCACAGGCGTGCGGCGCAGAACTGCTTACCGGCCATGCGGTGATCGGCACCGAAGGCGGCAAAAAGCTGACAGGGGTGAAGCTGGCGCCCTTTTCCATCGCCGCCGGCGTATTGCCCGGCAGCACGCGCAACATCGCGGCCGATTGCCTGATCGTCTCGGGCGGCTGGTCCCCAACCGTTCATCTCGCCAGCCAGGCAGGCGCGCGACCGGTCTGGGACGACGATCTGCAGGCCTTCCTGCCGCCGGAAGCAGGCAAAGGCTGGGTTGGTGCCGGCGCTTTCAACGGCACATTCTCCACAGCCGAGGCTATTTCGGAAGGTTTCGCCGCCGGCCGCAAGGCAACTGACCAGCCTGCAATCGAGATCGGAACATTGCCCGATGTCGAACCGGCAGCGCTCGACCCGCGCCCCGCACCGGTCTTCGAGATCAGGGCCAAAGGCAAGGCCTTTGTCGATTTCCAGCATGACGTGACCGCTGACGACGTGCGGCTCGCCCATTTGGAAGGCTTCGTCTCGGTCGAGCATCTCAAGCGCTACACCACGCTTGGCATGGCGACCGACCAGGGCAAGGGCTCCAACGTCCCCGGTCTCGCCATCATGGCCGAGGCCGTGGGCAAGCCAATCCCCGAGGTCGGCACGACGCGCTTCCGCCCGCCTTATGCGCCGGTCTCCGTCGGCTCGCTTGCCGCCGAGCGCTTCGGCGACCTCAAGCCCGACCGGCTGACGCCGATGCACGATTGGCACCTCGAAAATGGTGCGACCATGTATTCGGCCGGCTTGTGGCATCGTCCGATGATCTATGGCGAGCCGGGCGAGACCATCGAACAGGCCTATGTCAGAGAGGCGCAGACGACCCGCCAAACCGCCGGCATCGTCGATGTCTCGACGCTCGGAAAGATCGCGGTGCAGGGCCCTGATGCCGCCGAATTCCTCGACCGCGTCTATTCCAACATCTTTTCGACGCTGCCGGTTGGCAAGGCACGCTATGGCCTGATGCTGCGCGAGGACGGCCTCGTCTTCGACGACGGCACCACCTGGCGGCTCGGCGACAACGATTTCCTGATGACCACGACCACGGCCAATGCCGGCAAGGTCATGCAGCATCTCGAATATTTCCTCGACGTGGTCTGGCCCGAACTCAAGGTGCATCTGACCTCCGTCACCGACCAATGGGCCGGTGCTGCGATCGGCGGGCCGAAGGCCAGGGAAATCCTTGCTGCGTGCGTCACCGGCACCAAAGTCGACAACGAGGCACTGCCCTTCATGGGTATCGTTCACGGAGAGATCGCGGGCGCGCCTGTCATGATCTGCCGGCTTTCGTTTTCGGGTGAGATGGCCTTCGAGGTCTATTCCGGCGCCGGACACGGCAGTCATGTCTGGGAAGCGCTGATCGAGGCCGGCAGGCCGTTCGGCATGGTGCCTTACGGGCTTGAGGCACTGGGAACGATGCGGATCGAAAAGGGCCATGTCACCGGAGCCGAGATCGACGGCCGCACCTCGGCGCGCGACCTGCATCTTGGCTGGATGCTGTCGAAGAAGAAGCCCTTTATCGGCTCGGCCATGATGGACCGCGAAGGGCTGGTCGCCTCGGGCCGCCTCGAACTCGTCGGCCTGATTTCGCTCGACAAACGGCCGCTCAATGGCGGCGCCCATATCGTCGCCGAAGTTGACCCTGAAAACCCGCATGGCTCACTCGGTCACATCACCGCTGCCTGTTTTTCGCCCGCCCTTGGCAAGTACATCGCGCTGGCACTGGTTTCCGGCGGCAAGGCACGCCACGGCAAGCGTGCCCATGTCTCTGACCCGCTGCGCAACCGCTTCGGACCGGTCGAGATCGTCAGCCATCATTTCTTCGACCCCGAAGGGAAGCGCATGCATGGTTGAGCAGCTTTCACCGCTTGCAGCAGTTTTCAGGCCCGGCTCGCACGGCAATTTTGTCGATGGTGTCGGCGCAACCCTTTCCGAGATCGCGCCGGGCTCCATCGTCCAGCTTGCCGCTTGGCCCGGCGAGGAAAAGAAGCTGATGTCAGCGATAAGCTCGGTCACCGGCCTCAAGCTGGCCGACGGTGCGGGCACTGGTGCTTCGTCCGACCGTTACGCAGCCTTCGGCTTCGCGCCCGGAAAATTCCTGGTCACCGACATTTCGGAAGGATTGGCCACGACCTTTGCCAGCAAGGTCACCCCGGCAATTGGTACCGTTACCGGCCTGTCGCATGCCCGCACGGCGATCCGCATCACCGGTCCCAAATCCGAATGGGTTCTGGCAAAGCTCTTCGCCATCGATTTTGCGCTTGCTGCCTTCCCCGTCGGTTCGGGCATCTCGACCACCCATCACGACGTCTTCACCCAGATCCAGCGCAGCGGACCCGATAGCTTCGACCTCTATGTCTTCCGATCCTTCGCCCGCTCATTCTGGAAGATGCTGTGCCACGCCTCCGACGAGGTGGGATACGAGGTGCGCTGACCGCCCCGCAATTTGAAGATGGAGGAAACGATGATGGAATTCATCAATTCGCCAGAGGCCAAGGCACTCAAACTGCCGTTCAGCCAGGCCGTGCGTGTCGGCGAGGTGCTTTACCTCTCGGGCGCGCTTGGCAACCGACCGGGAACGTTGGAGCTTGTTTCCGGCGGGATCGAAGCGGAAGCACGCCAGACAATGGAAAACATCGCAACGGTGCTCAGGGAAAACGGGCTTGGCTTCGCCGACGTGTTCAAATGCACTGTCATGCTGGCTGACATGGCGAAATGGGCCGAGTTCAACAAGGTCTATGTCAGCTATTTCGACCTGGAACGTCTGCCTGCACGTTCGGCGTTCGGTACAAACGGCCTGGCACTCGGGGCGCAGGTCGAAATGGAGTGCTGTGCCTATATCGGCAGACGGTTGGGCGCCTAGCCCTACTTCAGGAACTGTACCCACTCGTCGAGCGGCGCGCGGTCCGTGCGGAACGTGCTCTCGGGCTTTGAGGTGTCCTCATGTCCGAGCGCCATGCCGCACACCACGACTTCCTCTTCGGGGATCCCCAGCACCGGCCTGATCTGGCGGTGATAGGGTGCGAACGCCGCCTGCGGGCAGGTGTGCAATCCCCGCGCCCGCGCAGCGATCATGATGTTCTGCAAGAACATGCCGTAGTCGATCCACGAGCCCTGGTTGAGCCGGCGATCGATGGTGAAGATCATGCCGACGGGTGCGTCGAAGAACACGAAGTTGCGGTCGTGCTGGGCACGCATCCGGTCGACATCGCGCCGGCCAATACCGAGTGCGCTGTAGAGCCCGAAGCCATTGGCACGACGGCGGCCGAGATAGGGCTCGAAGAACTGGTCAGGATAATATTTGTATTCGTCCCAGACAGCCTTTTCGGCGCGCACGCCTGAATTCAGGATCACGTCGCCGATGCGCTGCTGGGTCTCGCCGGAGGTCACATAGACCTTCCACGGCTGCATGTTGGTGCCCGAGGGCGCGCGCGCGGCCACGTCGAGGATGTCGCGGATGACAGCATCGTCGATGGGAGTCGGCAAAAAGGCTCGCACCGAGCGGCGCGAAATGATTGCCTCGTCGACGATGTCGGTCTCGTCGAACTCTTGCGGTTTTTGGTCCGGTGCCAGCATCAGCTGTCCCTATGGCATCGATCTTGTCGGAACGCCCCTCACCGCCCGTCCGAACCGAGCCTTTGCACTCTCGCCAAGAGTCTCGCAAGAGAAACTTGCTGGTCCATGAAAATGCGCTTGAAATTTTCACAAAGATGCGGTCTCGTGAAATTTGATAATGAAATTTCACGAGAGAACTCGTTTTGAGTCCCATCGCAACCACCTCGGCGCGCAAGGAAAGCGACACGGCCAGCAGCCTGCTCGCCAACGATCTGCGCGCGCTGCGCAAATCACGCGGGCTGACGCTGACCGAAATCGCCTTGAAACTCGGCCGCTCTGTCGGCTGGGTCAGTCAGGTCGAGCGCGGACTGTCGCTGCCGTCCATCGGAGACCTCAGGGCCTTCGCCGAACTGTTCGGCGTTCCGGTCTCCCTGTTCTTCGCCCACGAAGCACCCGTCGAAGCGGAGCGCGGGGTGATCGTCCGCGCTGGGCGCCGCCGCACGCTTGGCACAAGCGATTCCGGCCTGGTGGAAGAGCTTCTGTCGCCCGATCTCGGGGGAAGCTTCGAGATGCTGCGCTCGATCTTCGCGCCGGGCGCCGAGCTCCGCGACCCGGCATCGCGGCCGACAGAAGAAGCCGGTTACGTCGCCTCGGGGAGCTTTGACATCGAGATCGACGGCATCTGGCACAAGCTTGGCGAAGGCGACAGCTTTCGCTTCGACCACAAGCCGTTCCGCTGGCGAAACCCGGGATTTGTGCCGGCGGTGGTCATCTGGGTCGTATCGCCGCCGGTCTATTGAGCGCACGTTTGGGAGGAAGACATGGCTGATTTGCCGAGCACGGCGCGCGTGGTGATCATTGGCGGGGGCGCGGTTGGCGTCTCCTCGCTCTATCATCTCGCCAAGGCCGGCTGGACCGACTGCGTGCTGCTCGAAAAGAACGAGCTGACCTCCGGCTCGACCTGGCATGCCGCCGGCAACGTGCCGACCTTCTCATCGTCCTGGTCGCTGATGAACATGCAGCGCTATTCGACCGAGCTCTATCGCGGGCTCGCGGCGGAAGTCGACTATCCGATGAACTATCACGTCACCGGCTCCCTGCGCCTCGCCCACAGCAAGCAACGCATGCAGGAGTTCCAACGCGCCAAGGGCATGGGCCGCTACCAGGGAATGGACATCGAGGTCGTCGGTGTCGACGACATCAAGGCGCGCTACCCCTTCATCGAAACGCATGACCTCAAGGGCGCACTCTACGACCCGAGCGACGGTGACATCGACCCGGCACAGCTGACCCAGGCACTGGCCAAGGGTGCGCGCGGCATGGGCGCAAAGATCGTCCGCTTCTGCCCTGTGATTTCGGTGCGCCGCGACAGGGACGAATGGGTCGTGGTCACGGAACAGGGCGAGATCCGCTGCGAAAAGGTGGTCAACGCATCAGGCTATCGCGCCGCCGAGGTCGGCAAGATGTTCGGCCGCGATGTGCCGATGATGGTGATGAGCCATCAATACATCCTGTTCGACGAAATCCCGGAGCTCGCCGCGTGGTCGCGCGAAGCGGGCAAGAAACTGCCGCTGCTGCGCGACGTCGACACTTCCTATTATCTGCGCCAGGAAAAGAACGGCATGAATCTCGGCCCCTATGAGCGCAACTGCCGCGCCCATTGGGCAACACCGGGCGATCAGATGCCGGCCGACTTCTCATTCCAGCTTTATCCAGACGATCTCGACCGGCTCGAGCATTATCTCAACGACGCCATCGCGCGCGTACCGATCCTTGGCACCGCCGGCCTGTCCAAGGTCATCAACGGGCCGATCCCCTATGCGCCCGATGGCAACCCGCTGATCGGACCGATGCCCGGCGTGCCCAATGCCTTCGAGGCTTGCGTATTCACTTTCGGCATCGCCCAGGCAGGTGGCGCCGGCAAGGTGCTGGCGGAATGGGTGACGCAGGGCGAGACCGAATGGGACATGTGGTCCTGCGATCCGCGCCGCTTCACCTCTTTCGCATCGGCGCCCGACTATGCCGTAGCCAAGGGCATGGAGGTCTACGGCCACGAATACGCCATCCACTTCCCCAGGCATGCCTGGCCGGCCGCGCGTAATCGCAAGCTCTCGCCGATCCACGACCGGATCGCAGCGCTTGGGGCGCAGTTCAACGCCTATAATGGCTGGGAACGCGCCACCTGGTTCGCAAAGCCGGGCGATGACCTGTCCGAAGAATCGACGCAGACTTTTGCCCGTTCCGGGCCATGGGAAAAGCGTATTCGCGAGGAATGCCTTGCCGTACGCGATGCCGCCGGCATTCTCGACCTGCCGGGATTCAGCCGTTTCAATCTCGACGGCCCTGGTGCCGCCGCGTGGCTGGACGAGCAGATCACAGGTGCCGTGCCCAAGGTCGGGCGTATCGGCCTTGCTTATTTCGCCGACGATCACGGCCGTATCGTCACCGAAATGTCGGTCGTGCGCCATTCCGAAAACCTGATGACACTGATCACGGCAGCTGTCGCTCAATGGCACGATTCCGAGTGGCTACAATCGCGCATGCCAGTCGACGCCACCTTCAAGCTGATCGACCGCACTGAAGAGTTCTCGACACAGATCCTCGCTGGCCCTAGTTCGCGGGAAATCCTGGTTGAGGTCTGCGAGGCAGATCTCGCCATGCCGTGGCTGACCCATCAGGAAACCACCATCGCCGGACGCTGGGCCAAGCTTGTGCGCGTTTCCTTCGCCGGCGAACTCGGCTGGGAGATCCACACCAAGGTCGCCGACACGGCAACAGTCTTCGACGCCGTCTGGGCTGCCGGCCAGAAGCACGGCTTGAAACCCTTTGGCATGTTCGCACTCGAATCGCTCAGGCTGGAAAAAGGTTACCGCGCCTGGAAGGGCGACCTCTCCACCGACTACACCATCCTGCAAGGCGGGCTTGGGCGCTTCGTCAAATGGGACAAGCCGAAGTTCCGCGGCAAGGCAGCCCTGCTCAGCGAGAAACAAAAGGGTGTTTCGAAGCGCTTCGTCACGCTTGCGATCGACAATCCGGGCGAATGCGACGCGCCCTACATGTCGACGCTTTGGCATGACGATGCGATCGTCGGCGAAACGACGTCAGGAGGCTGGGGCTACAGGCTAGACAAATCGATTGCGCTGGGCATGCTGCGGGCCGATCTGGCCGCGCCCGGCACCGATGTGGAAGTCGAAATTTTCGGCGAGCGTTTCAAGGCGACGGTCCAGGAAGACAAGCCCTTGTGGGATCCCGAAAACGAAAGGCTCCGCTCCTAATGACACTTCCCTTCCCCGATCGGGCCTTTGGCGCCTTCATGTTCGACATGGACGGCACGATCCTGAGTTCCATTGCCTCCACAGAACGCGTCTGGACCGCCTGGGCGATCAAACATGGGCTCGACGTGGAAACCTTCCTGCCGACCATTCACGGTGTTCGCGCCTACGAGACCATCAGCCGGCTGAACCTGCCGGGCATAGACCTGATGACCGAGATCGAGGAGCTGACGCAGGCCGAATTCGACGACGTCGACGGCATCGAACCCATCCACGGCGCATCCGCCTTCCTCAACGCGCTGCCCGCCGAACGCTGGGCAATCGTGACGTCGGCGCCCCGCAGGCTGGCGATCCGCAGGCTTGAAGCAGCCGGCCTGCCAATTCCGGGATTGATGGTAACAGGAGAGGATGTTGCCAATGGCAAGCCAGCGCCTGACTGCTTCCTGCTTGGCGCCGAACGGCTCGGCCACAAGCCGCAGGACTGCCTGGTGTTCGAGGACGCACCAGCCGGCATCCAGGCGGCCGAGGCCGCAGGCGCGCAGGTGCTTGTCATCACCGCCACGCACAATCATGGCGGTGGCACACCCCATCCTTCTGTTTCTGGCTACGGCGCGCTGACGCCCCGACTCGACAATTCCAGCAGGCTGACGCTCGGCCGTCTTGCGACCTTGCTGGGCGTAGGAGCCTGACATGCCAAAACCCTCATCGCGCATTTCCGGCATCGTTCCATCGGGCAAGGATGGTTGGGAGGTGCATTTCGCCGCCATGACGCGCCAGCAGGCCGGCGAAGACATCATCATGCTGTCGGTCGGCGACCATGATTTTGATACTCCCTCCGAAACTGTCGAGGCCTGTGTCGCCGCCGTTCGTGCCGGCTTCCATCATTATACCCAGCTTCCAGGCCTGCCTCGGCTGCGTGCCGCGATGGCGAGGGCTTCGACCCGCTGTACCGGCATCGACACCGCCCTTTCCGAGATCATCGCCACCCCCGGCGGTCAGGCAGCGCTCTATGCGGCCGTGCAAGCGACACATGACCCCGGCGACCACGCCGTCGTCGTTGCGCCCTATTACGCCACCTACCCCGGCACCTTCCGTGCGGCTGGCGCTGACTACACCGTGGTCGAGGCCCATGCAGCCGATGGCTTCCAGCCGCGTGCTTTCGAGATCGAAAAGGCGCTCAAGCCCAACACGCGCTCGATCCTTATCAACACGCCGAACAACCCGACCGGCGCGATCTACGACCGCAAATGCCTCGAAGAGATTGCCGAACTGTGTATCCGGCGTGATCTGTGGTTGCTCTCCGACGAGGTCTACTGGACGCTCGGCGGCGGTGAGCATGTTTCCCCGCGCGCCCTGCCCGGCATGGCCGAACGCACGCTGGTCATCAACTCGATGTCGAAGAGCCACGGCATGACCGGCTGGCGGCTCGGCTGGCTGACGGCGCCAGCCGATCTCGTTTCGCTGGTCATCAACCTCAACCTCGTCACCACTTACGGCCTGACCGATTTCGTCAGCCGTGCCGCAGTCGAGGCGCTGGAGAACGACTACGGCGTACAAAACATCGCCAAAACCTATGCCGACCGCCGCAATCTGTTCATCAACGAGGTGCGCGGGCTCAACAACGTCACCGTGCGCGGCTCGGAGGGCGGAATGTATGTCATGCTCGACATCAGCGCCATTGAGCCCGATTGCGAGAAATTCGCCTGGGAGATGCTCGAAGCCGAAAAGGTCGCTGTCATGCCCGGCATAAGCTTCGGCGATGCCGCCGCAGGCCACATCCGCGTCAGCCTGTGCCAACCCGATGACGTGCTCCGGGAAGCCGCCGGCCGCCTGAGGCGCTTCGTCACCAGTTACGAGAGATCAGCTGCATGACCGAACTTCCCGCCCGTGCCCGCGCCGTCATCATCGGCGGCGGTGTGTCAGGCTGCTCCGTCGCCTATCACCTGGCGAAGCTTGGCTGGACCGATATCGTGCTTCTCGAGCGCAAGCAGCTCACATCAGGCACGACATGGCACGCGGCGGGACTGATCGGACAGCTGCGGGCTTCGCAGAACATGACGCGGCTGGCGAAGTACTCGGCCGACCTGTACGTCAAGCTCGAGGAGGAGACTGGTGTCGCCACAGGCATGCGCCAGGTCGGCTCCATCACCGTGGCGCTGACTGAGGAGCGCAAGCACGAGATTTACAGGCAAGCGTCCCTCGCCCGCGCGTTCAACGTCGATGTCCGCGAGATTTCGCCCAACGAAGTCAAGGAGATGTACCCGCATCTCAATGTGTCCGACGTTGTCGGCGCCGTCCACCTGCCGCTCGACGGCCAGTGCGATCCGGCTAACATTGCCATGGCGCTGGCCAAGGGTGCCCGCCAGCGCGGCGCCAAGATCGTCGAGAACGTCAAGGTCACCAAGGTCCACACCAAAGGTGGCCGCGTTTCCGGCGTGTCCTGGGCGAAAGGGGCCGAGCAAGGCACGATCGAGGCCGACATCGTCATCAACTGCGCCGGCATGTGGGCGCGCGAACTTGGCGCACAGAACGGCGTCACCATCCCGCTCCATGCCTGCGAACATTTCTACCTCGTCACCGAGGCGATAAAGGGCCTTGGCCGCCTGCCGGTGCTGCGCGTGCCCGACGAGTGCGCCTACTACAAGGAAGACGCGGGCAAGATGATGCTCGGCGCCTTCGAGCCGATCGCCAAGCCCTGGGGCATGGACGGCATCCGCGAGGATTTCTGCTTCGACCAGTTGCCGGAAGACATGGACCACTTCGCGCCGATCCTCGAAATGGGCGTGAACCGCATGCCGATGCTGGAAACCGCCGGCATTCACACCTTCTTCAACGGCCCCGAAAGCTTCACGCCTGACGATCGCTATTATCTCGGCGAAGCGCCGGAACTGGGAGGCTACTGGGTGGCGGCCGGCTACAATTCGATCGGCATCGTCTCATCGGGCGGCGCCGGCATGGCGCTGGCGCAATGGATCCACGATGGCGAAGCGCCGTTCGACCTGTGGGAAGTCGATATCCGCCGCGCCCAGCCGTTCCAGAAGAACCGACGCTATCTCAAGGAGCGCGTCTCGGAGACGCTCGGGCTGCTCTATGCCGACCATTTCCCATATCGCCAGATGGCGACCTCGCGGAACGTTCGTCGTTCCTCCCTGCACGAACACTTGAAGGCGCGCGGCGCCGTGTTCGGCGAAGTCGCCGGCTGGGAGCGCGCCAACTGGTTCGCCAAAGAAGGCCAGGAACGCGAATACAAATATTCCTGGAAGCGGCAGAACTGGTTCGACAACCAGCGCGACGAACATCTCGCCGTCCGCAACGGCGTCGGCCTGTTCGACATGACCTCGTTCGGTAAGATCAGGATCGAAGGTCGCGACGCGCTCACCTTCCTGCAAAAGCTCTGCGCCAATGATATGGACGTTGAGCCCGGAAAAATCGTCTACACGCAGATGCTGAACAGCAAGGGCGGCATCGAAAGCGACCTCACCGTCTCGCGGCTGTCGGCGACAGCCTTCCTCGCCGTCGTTCCCGGCGCCACCCTGCAGCGCGACCTCGCCTGGCTGCGTAAACACCTAGCCGACGAATTCGTCGTCATCACCGATGTGACGGCTTCCGAAAGCGTTCTCTGCTTGATGGGGCCGAAGTCGCGCGAGTTGATCCAGAAGGTCAGCCCCAACGATTTTTCCAACGGAAACAACCCGTTCGGAACGTTTCAGGAGATCGAGATCGGCATGGGTCTCGCCCGCGCTCATCGCGTCACCTATGTCGGCGAACTCGGCTGGGAGCTTTATGTCTCGACCGACCAGGCAGCGCATGTCTTCGAGGCGATCGAGGAAGCCGGTGCGGACATGGGCCTGAAACTCTGTGGCCTGCATACACTCGATTCCTGCCGCATCGAAAAGGCTTTTCGCCATTTCGGCCATGACATCACCGACGAGGACCATGTGCTGGAAGCCGGCCTCGGCTTTGCAGTGAAGACGGCAAAAGGCGATTTCCTCGGGCGTGATGCCGTCCTGCGCAAGAAGGAGGCCGGCCTCGACCGCCGCCTCGTGCAATTCCGCCTCACCGATCCTGAGCCCCTGCTTTTCCACAACGAGGCGATTGTCCGCGACGGCAAGATCGTCGGCACGATCACCTCGGGCAACTATGGCCATCATCTCGGCGGCGCCATCGGCCTCGGTTATGTCCCCGGCAAGAACGAAACCGAAGCCGACGTGCTTGGCTCGTCCTATGAGATCGAAATCGCCGGCGAACGGTTCAAGACGGAAGCATCGCTCAAGCCGATGTATGATCCCAAGTCAGAGCGCGTGCGGATGTAGCCACCCCTTACAAAAAGGGCTGCGCTGACATATTCAGTCCGAGGCGAGTTTGATCGGCGAGGTCTGATTGTGACGAAACAGAAGCGACGCGTCTGGTGGGGCGACTTCAAGGCGGCCGATTTCGCGTCGATCGATCCTGAAAAGACGATCGCTGTCATTCCGCTCGCCGCCATAGAGCAGCACGGCCCGCATTTGCCCGTATCCACCGACCTGACCATCATGGAGGGGATGCTGGCAGAGGTTTTTGCCCTTCTCCCCGAAAATCTCGACGCCCGCTTCCTGCCCATCCAAGCGGTCGGGAAATCCGACGAGCATATCTATGCGCCGGGCACGCTCAGCCTGCCCGCCAACATGCTGGTCGACGCCTGGACCGAACTCGGCGCCTCGGTCGCCCGCGCCGGAATCCGCAAATTTGTCTTTGTCACCTCGCACGGCGGCAATGAAGAGGTGATGGGCATCGTCTCGCGCGACCTACGTGTCCGTTTCGGTGCCCTGTCAGTACGCTCCAGCTGGGGGCGCTTCGGTCATCCCGACGGTCTCTACCCTGCCCGTGAAATCCAGCTCGGCATCCATGGCGGCGATGTCGAGACCTCGCTGATGCTGCATTTCCGCCCCGACCTGGTCGACATGGCGAAGGCTGAAGATTTCACCTCAAGCTATGCCCAAGCCGAGAGCGAATTCGAGCTGCTGCGGCCACACGGCCAGCATGGCTTTTCCTGGATTGCCAGCGATCTCAACCCGCATGGCGTGGTTGGCAACGCTGAGATCGCCAGCGCTGAAAAAGGTCGCCTCACGGCGAGCCATCAGGCACAAGGTTTCGTCCGGCTGCTGCAGGATATCCGCAAAGCGAAGCTGGCTGATTGGGTGGGCTAACCGACCGACGCCCGCCAGGCATGGAAATAGTCCCGCAACGGTGCGTTCGCCCTTGCTTCGACAGCGCGGAACGCCGGCTGGCGAACCGCATCGGGCGCTGCCAGGAGCGCGGCGCCCAGACTGGTGCCTGTAGCGCTACCTGAGCCGGAGAGCACGTTTCGGCCGGCAGCTGCGGCAAGCATATCGCAATAGACGCGGTTTTTCGCAAACGGTCCCTCAACGATGACCGGCCCACCTGCGTCGGTCAGCTCCAGGCAGGTCGCCGTCATCATGGCCAGATAGAGCGAAACTGCCGCGAAGCGCTCACCCGGCGATTGCGGCTCGCCATGCCAGGATGATTGCCGATGCGGGAACGGGCCGGATCCCTGCTGGACCGATGGCAACAGCATCACCCCGCCAGCGAGCACTGCGGCAAGATCGGCATCCTCACAATCCTCCCTGCCCGCTTCGACTAGCAGGGAAAATTCGCGCCCGCCCATGAAGCGCGCCGAAGCCACAGGATCACCAAGCGCGTTGACGTTGACCAGGCAGTCGCGCGCTGGATCAAGGTTTTGCGGCGCACCGCCGACCGACAGCACGACGACCCATGTGCCTGTCGACACCACCGAAAACGGTGCGGCCTGCTGGAGCAGATGCGGATAAAGCGAGGCGTTTGAATCGTGGATGCCGCAGAATACGGGGATTTCAGCAGGCATACCGATTTCTTCGGCAAGGTCTGGCAGGACGGTTCCCAACAGATCGCCCGCCTTGCGCACCGGCGCCATACGCCCGCGCCAGCCCATCCGGTCGATCAGGCTCGACCATGTTCCCTGCGCCGGCTGCCAAAGATCGGTGTGGCAGCCCAGCGACGTGGCCTCATTGGCAAGCACGCCGCACAGGCGGGAGGCCCAATATTGCGGATAGGTGACGATGGTCGAAACCAGCGCGAATTCTTCAGGAAATGCCGTGGCCTGCCAGAACAACTGCGCGCCGAGATTGAGCCCGAGCGGCAAGCGCGGTGTGCCGGTCTCGCCAAAGGGCGGACGCGCAACATCATACTGCGCCGAAAGGCTGTCGGGGCCGTCATACTCGTAGTCGAGCACCGGCATGGCAAGCGAACCATTGGCGGCAAGAAGTGCGGCTGTCGCGCCATGGGTTGTCACCGAGATCACATCGATCGGCCGCTCGCGCTGAAGATCAGCCAGGCTTCGCTTGATGAAAGCCCACAGCGCCTCGCAATCGAAATGCGGATAGATGACGTCGCGGATCACGACGTTGGGCGTGCGGCGAACCGCGATTTCCGAGAGCGTTTCGAGATCGACCAGCGCCACCTTGGCATTGGTCTTGCCGATGTCGATGACGGCGACGGTACGAGGCTTGTTCATTTCATATGGAAGACGGTTTGCAGCGGCACCGATAGCGGCTCGTTGTCTGCATTGGTCGCCATGATGTCGGCCATATGCGCCCACCAGCGTTTCATGACGGGATGGTCTGGCAGCGCATCCATCGTGTGGTCCGCGCGACGCCACAACACACCGAACAGCGTGTTGGTCTCCTCGTCGAGATGGATCGAGTAATCGGAAACACCTGCGTCCTTCAGCAGCGTTACCAGCTCCGGCCAGATCTCGTCGTGGCGCTTGATGTACTCGGCCTTCATGCCGGGGTTGAGCTGCATCTTGAAGGCGTATTTTTCAGCGCTCATGCCAGGCGCCCCCTGCTGAAGCGGCCCCACAGGATGGGCAGCGCGATGACAAGGATCAACAGCAGGCCGATGAAGATCGACATGACGATGCCCGGCACGTTGAGCAAGCCAAGGCCGAAGGTGACCAGCCCCATGATCAGAGCTGCCAGCACCACGCCCAAAATGGAGCCGGCACCACCCAGGATGCTGACGCCGCCTAGCACCACCATGGTGATGACTTCGAGCTCATAGCCTTGCGCGATCGACGGACGCGTCGAGCCGAGCCGCGAGGTGATCAGCACCGCCGCGATGCCCGACATCAGCCCAGTGAGGCAAAAGAGCACGAACTTGATCCGCCCGACGCGCAGGCCGGAAAACTGCGCCGCGACCGCGTTGTTGCCAATGGCAAAGATGCGGCGGCCAAAGCTCGTGCGGTGCAGCACGAACCAGTAGATGACAGCTGCGAGCGCAAACAGTGCAAGCTCGAACGAGAATACCCACCAGACATAACCCTGGCCGAAGAAGGCGAAGGAAGCGGGATAACCCTTGTAGGCCTGGTCGCCGAGGATGATGAAGGCCGTGCCGCGAAACAGGCTCATCGTGCCGATGGTGACGACGATTGACGGCAGGCCAAGGCCAGTCACCAGCAGACCGTTGAAGGCGCCGCAGACAAGGCCGACGCCAACGCCGATCAGCACAAGGCCTGGCGTATCGACACCGACCTGTGCCGCCATGCCCATCATGGTTGAGGCAAGTGCGATGATCGCCGCCACCGACAGGTCGATCTCGCCCGATATGATGAGCAGCGCCATGGCGAGCGCGATCAGGCCTTTTTCGGTGAAATTGAAGGTCAGGTCAGAGAGCGACCAGACGTCGAGGAAATAGGGCGAGGCAAGGCTGTTGACGATGAAGATCGCCACCGCAACCGCGACAAGCAGCGCCTCCCACGAAAAGATCGCCGACCGAAGCGGCCTATCAAGCCGGTCGGGAATACGCCGCGGCGCGGGTGTGGTGTCGGCCGCGCTCATGCCGCTTCCGCCTTCCTCAGGATGATACGGCCCTGCTTGCGCTCGCCGCGCGCGTTGAGCACGACGGCAAGCAGGATGGCGCTGCCCGAGATCGCCATCTGCCAAAACGGCGAGACGTTGATGACCGGAAGCGCGGTCGCGATGATGCCGAGAAACAGCGCGCCGAGCACCGCGCCCGCGACCGAGCCGATGCCACCGGCAATGGAGATACCGCCGATGACGCAGGCGGCGATGATGTTGAGCTCGTAGCCATTGGCGACCTCGACCGAGGCGATGACGTAGCGCGAAATCCAGAGATAGCCGCACAGGCCGGCGACAGCACCTGAAATGCAGAAGGCGAGGAATTTGGTGCGGCCGACATCGATGCCGGCATAGACCGAAGCCGTCGGATTGACGCCGATGGCATAAAGCGAGCGGCCGACCGAGGTCCTGGTCATCAGCACGAAGAACAAGGCGATGACCACAATCGCGATCCACGACAGAACCGGCATGCCGAGCAGTTGCATGCGTTGCAGCCCAACGAAGGCCGGGCTCATCTGGTCAGCATTGACCCAGGCGCCGCCCGAAATCAGGAACGTGGCGCCGCGATAGATGGTGAGAGTGCCCAGCGTGACGACGATCGGCGGTATGCCAAGCTTCCACACCAGCAGACCGTTGAGCGCGCCGAGCAGCAGGCCGACGCCGATGGCGACGAGGATCAGCAGCGGGATCGGAAACGCAGGGAATGCCGCGTTGATCATCGCCACCACCATGCCGGTGAAGGCAAGGTTCGAGGCCATGGACAGGTCGATCGAACGGGTCAGGATGACCACCATCTGGCCGAGCGCCAGGATCATCAGGATCGAGGTGTCGTTGAACACGGTCGCCAGATTGCTAGGCCGCGCGAAGCCGGGGAAGCGGATCGAAATCAGCACCACGAGTGCCGCGATTGCCGCGAGGAGCCAGATTTCGCGATATTTGGCGAGCGTCTTCATGCGGCGATCCCCGCGGCGGTCTGCACCAGCGTGACCGCGTCGAGCTCCTTGTTGTCGTAGACAGCCGCGATGCGGCCTTCGCGCATCACCACAACCCGGTCGGACATGCCAAGGATTTCAGGCAGTTCGGACGACACCATGATCACCGAAAGCCCTTGCGCCACCAGCTCGGCCATGAAGGCGTGCACGGCGGCCTTGGAGCCGATGTCGATGCCCTTGGTCGGCTCGTCGAGAATGATCACCTTGGGGTCGGTGGCGAGCCATTTGGCAATGACCACCTTCTGCTGGTTGCCGCCCGACAGCGTCCCGACATCCTGGCTAAGCGAGGAAGCGCGCAGGTCGAGCCGCTCGGTGTACTTGCGCGCCAGGCCGAATTCTTCCTTCAACTGCAGCACGCCTGATTTAGAAGTGCGCTTCAGCGACGGCAGCGAGACGTTCTTGAAGATCGGCATGCCGATGACTACGCCCTGCTTGCCGCGTTCTTCCGGCACATAGACGACGCCGGCCTCGATGGCTTCGGCCGCGGAACGCGGCGCCATCGTGGCGCCGTCCAATGTCATGGTGCCTCGACTCGTCCTGGTGATGCCGAAGATCGCGTGCATCAGTTCGCTACGGCCAGCACCCACCAGGCCGTAGAAGCCGAGGATCTCGCCCTTGTGGAGCTCGAAGCTGATGCCGTCGAATTCGGTCGGATGCGAAAGGTCCGAAACACTGAGCACCGCGGCACCGATATGCGGCTGGCGCTCAGGGAAGATATGATCGACAGCGCGGCCGACCATCATCTTGACGATCTCGTTCTGGCTGGCGTCGGCGAGCATCCCCTCGCCGATCATCTCGCCATCGCGAAAGACGGTGTAGCGCTCGGCGATGCGGTAGATCTCATCGAACTTGTGGCTGATGAACAAGATTGCCTTGCCTTCGCGCTTGAGCAGCTCGATCAGCTCGAACAGGTCCTCGATCTCCTTGGCAGAAAGAGCAGCGGTCGGCTCGTCCATGATGACGATCTGCGCGTCGATCGACATGGCACGCGCGACCGCGACGAGGTGCTTGTTGGCGATTCCAAGGTCCTTGAGGCGCGCGTCGGGATCGATATGGGCCGCTCCCATGCCCCTCAGCACTTCGGCTGCCCGGCTGCGCATGGCGCGCCAGTCGATAGTGCCGAAGCGGGTCCGTGGCGCATGGCCCAGGAAGATGTTTTCCGCCACCGAAAGGTCGTCGAACAGAACCGTTTCCTGGTGGATCGCTGTGATGCCTTGCTCGAACGCGTCATGCGCGCTGGCGAGCGAAACCTGCCTGCCATCGACAGTGATGGTTCCGGCGTCTGGCCGGTAGATGCCGGTGAGGATCTTGACCAGTGTCGACTTGCCTGCGCCGTTTTCGCCGATCAGCGCCGTCACCTGCCCCGGATAGAGCGACAGCCCGACATTGTGCAGCGCGCGCACGCCCGGGAAGGTCTTGGTGACGCCTGAGAGCGTCAACCGGGGCGTTGCCGGGTGATCGCGCATAGGCATCTGGGTCGTGTGGGCTTTCGTGTCCATATCCGTCTCAGGCCCTGTGGCAGGTCTGGGGAAAGGCGCGGCGGGACGATAGCCCCGCCGGCCATGGCGTTCCGGAATCAATAGATCTTCGAGAACTCTTCGATGTTCTTCTTGTCGAAGGTGAAGGGTGCGGCCATCGGTGCCGAGTTGGTGTCGTCGAGCGTCACTTCACCGACGCGGCCGATCGAAAGCTTGGCGCCCGGCTTTGCTTCCATCTTCTTCACCGCCAGGTCGTGGGCGAGGTAGACGGCGGAGTAGCCGAGGTCGATCGGGTTCCACAAAGCAACGGCTTGCGAAGCACCGTTGTCGATGAACTTCTTGAACTCCGACGGCAATGCAAGGCCGGTGACGTTCACCTTGCCGATCAGGTTCGCGTCGGTGACGACCTGGGCTGCGGCAACGACGCCGACGGTGGTGGGCGCGATGATCGCCTTGAGGTTCGGGTAGGACTTGAGCAGGCCCTTGGCTTCGTCCGTGCTCTTGGCGGAGTCGTCATCGCCATAGACGGTTGCGACGAGATTGATCTTGGGGAACTTCTCAGGCAGTGCCTTCTTGGCCGCTTCGATCCAGGCATTCTGGTTGGTCGCGGTCGAGGATGCCGACAGGATGGCAACGTCGCCGCCTTCCGGCAGATAGTCGGCGGCGAGCTTGATGATGGTTTCGCCGATTAGGTTGGTGTCGGACGGGTTGAGGTGGACCTGACGACCTTCCGGAGCGACGCCCGAATCCCACGAGATGACAGTGATGCCGCGTTCCATTGCTTTCTTGAGAGCCGGCACCAATGCGTCGGCATCATTGGCGGAAATGGCGATGGCATTGACCTTCTGGGCGATCAGCGCGTTGATCACTTCGATCTGCGCTTCGGCGGTAGCCTTGGTCGGGCCGGTGTAGATCACCTCGACATCGCCGAGTTCCTTGGCCGCCTCTTGCGCGCCCTTGTTGGCGGCGTCGAAGAAGCCGTTGCCGAGCGACTTTACCACCAGGGCGATCTTGACGTTTTCGGCATGCGCGGCAGTCGCAAACATGGCGGCCGACAATGCTGCGGCAACCATCAGTTTCCTCAGAATGCTCATCGTTTCCTCCCTAGAGCGTTGCATTCCATCACCACTGCGGCGAGGCCATCCCTCATGCCTGCAGCGAAGATTCCTCGATATTCCTCACCTGGCTTTTGGCGACGACCAGCGTCACGCCGGCACTTTCCAGCATGGCGGCCTCGCGGTCCTCGATGTCCTCGTCGGTGATGACGGTGGTTATCCGCGCCAATCCGCACAGGATCAGGCTCGAACGCTGCTTGAACTTCGAAGAGTCGACCAAAACGACAAGCTCGTCGGCCTGGTCGATCAACTTCTGTTCGGCCTGGATCAGCAGCGGGTCGCCTTCCATCAGGCCGAGCGGCCCAAGCCCCTGCGCACCCATGAACATACGCCGCGCGTAAAAATTGCGCGTCACGTCATTGTCGAAGGGCGACAGGATGATGTTCTGCTCGCGATAGATCGTGCCGCCCGACAGCATCACCGTGTTCTTGGAATGCTTGAGCAGGTGCTCAGCGATCGGAAACGAATTGGTGAAGATCGGCATGCGCCGGTTTGTCAGGAAGTGCACCATCTGGAAGGTGGTGGTGCCGCCATTGATGATGATCGGCTCACCGTCCTTGCACAGCTCCACCGCCTCACGAGCGATCGCACGCTTCTTGGAGGCGTTGAGCGTTTCATTGACGCTGAAGGGACGGCCGGCAAGGCCGACGAACTGCGGCGGGGTGATTGCTTCAGCACCACCGCGCACACGGCGCAGGCGCTTCTGGACATGCAGGGCTGCAATATCGCGCCGGATCGTCGCCTCAGACGAGGAGGTAAGGTCGACCAATTCCTGCACCGTCACGACAGGCTTTTCCTGGACGGCGGACAGAATGATCCGGTGGCGTTCTTTTTCGTGCATGGTTCCTCCCTGCATGGTCATTAACTCATCCCGATTGCGCAGTGTCAATCATTTCCAATCAAATATTTTCATTGTGCAGTGCATCATGATCGATATTGATCGTTTCTGATTGACACAGAGCGGCGGGCCGTGTGATTTTGACGCCTATCACGCACCGCTGTCTCGTGCGCACCGGGAGGATCAGACATGTCAGAAACGCGCTCCAGCTCGCGCCTCGCCAATCTTTGGGATGACGCGAAAGCCGCCGCCATGAGCGAGCCGCAGCGTCTGCTCTATCGCTCCAATCTGCTCGGTTCCGACAAGCGCATCACCAATTTTGGTGGCGGCAACACCTCGGCCAAGGTCATGGAAAAAGACCCACTGACGGGCGGCATGGTCGAAGTTCTCTGGGTCAAAGGTTCTGGCGGCGACGTCGGCACGATCAAGCTCGACGGCTTCTCCACGCTCTACCAGGACAAGCTGGACGGCCTGAAGCAGCTCTATCGCGGCGTCGAATTCGAAGACGAGATGGTGGGTTACCTCCCCCATTGCACCTTCAACCTCAATCCGCGCGCTGCCTCGATCGACACGCCGCTGCATGCCTATGTGCCCAAGAAGCATGTCGACCACATGCATCCCGACGCGATCATCGCCATTGCCGCTTCCAAGAACAGCCGGGAGCTGACCAAGGACATCTTTGGCGGCGAGATCGGCTGGCTGCCATGGAAGAAGCCCGGCTACGAATTGGGCCTTTGGCTGGAAAAGTTCTGCCAGGAAAATCCAGATGCGGTCGGCGTCGTGCTCGAAAGCCACGGCCTTTTCACCTGGGGCGACACGGCCAAGGAAAGCTACGAAACCACCATCCGCATCATCAACCGCGCCATCGAATGGTTCGAGCAAAGCACTGCCGGCAAGACGATCTTCGGCGGTGTCGCCCGCCCCACGCTGTCGGCAGCCGAACGGCGCGCCGTTGCCGTAAGGCTGATGCCGGCTATCCGCGGCCTGATCTCTGCATCCGAGCCGAAAGTCGGCCATTTCGACGATCAGAACGCGGTGCTCGAATTCGTCGGCTCAAGAGAACTCGAAAGCCTCGCGGCACTCGGCACCAGCTGCCCCGACCACTTCCTGCGCACCAAGATCCGCCCGCTGGTGGTCGATTTCGACCCGGCCAAGCCCGACATCGATAAGACACTCGCCGGTCTGGCCGGTGCCATGGAAGAATACCGCAAAGGCTATGCCGCCTATTACGAGCGCTGCAAGCACGCCGACTCGCCCATGATCCGCGACCCCAACGCGGTGGTCTATCTCGTGCCCGGCGTTGGCATGATCACCTTTGCCAAGGACAAAGCGACGGCGCGCATTTCAGGCGAGTTCTACGTCAACGCCATCAATGTCATGCGCGGCGCCTCGACTGTGTCGACCTATGTCGGCCTGCCCGAGCAGGAAGCCTTCGACATCGAATACTGGCTGCTCGAAGAGGCAAAGCTGCAGCGCATGCCCAAGCCGAAATCACTTGCCGGCCGCATAGCACTCGTCACCGGCGGCGCCGGCGGCATCGGCAAGGCGACGGCGGCACGGCTGCTGCGCGAAGGCGCCTGCGTCGTGCTGGCCGATATCGACCAGACCGCCCTTGAGACCGCCGAGCAGGAGCTATCCAAGGCTTTCGGCAAGGACTTCGTGCGCCCCGTGCGCATCGACGTCACCAGCGAAGAGCAGGTCATCGCAGGCTTCACGGACACGGCGATCGAGTTCGGCGGCATCGACATTTTGGTGTCCAATGCCGGCCTCGCCTCTTCCGCGCCGATCGAGGAGACGACGCTCGCCCTGTGGAACAAGAACATGGACATCCTGGCGACAGGCTATTTCCTGGTGTCGCGCGAGGCGTTCAAGCTGTTTCGTAGCCAGAAGATCGGCGGCAATGTCGTCTTTGTCGCCTCCAAGAACGGACTTGCAGCCTCGCCCAATGCTGCTGCCTATTGCACCGCCAAAGCCGCCGAAATCCACCTCGCGCGCTGCCTGGCGCTGGAGGGCGCGGGCGAGCAGATCCGCGTCAATGTCGTCAATCCCGATGCTGTGCTGCGCGGTTCTAAGATCTGGACCGGCGAGTGGAAAGAACAGCGCGCGGCCGCCTACAACATGTCGACCGACGAGTTGGAAGAGCACTATCGTTCGCGCTCGATGCTGAAGCGCTCGGTATTCCCCGAAGACATCGCCGAGGCGATCTACTTCTTCGCCTCCGACATGTCGGCGAAATCGACCGGCAACATCATCAATGTCGATGCCGGCAACGCGCAGAGTTTTACGCGGTAACAGGTTCGGGACGGGGAGGAACTGCTGATGGAACATGTGATCGACAAGACCGTCGTCGAAAAAGACAACGCCGCGCGTGAAAAGAACCTTGCCCGCGATTACGACACGCTCGGCGAGCAGCTCGACCGGCGCGGCATCAAGATCGACGCCATCCGCGACAAGGTCCAAAATTTCGGTGTGGCGATCCCGTCCTGGGGCGTCGGCACCGGCGGTACCCGCTTCGCGCGTTTCCCGGGTGCTGGCGAGCCGCGCGACATCTTCGACAAGATCGAGGACTGCGCCGTCATCAACGAACTGACCAGGGCGACGCCGACAGTCTCGCTGCACATTCCGTGGGACAAAGCCGACGCCAACAGACTGAAGCAGGCGGCGAGCCGCTTCGGCCTCGGCTTCGACGCGATGAACTCCAACACCTTCTCCGACGCCAGGGATCAGGAGCGTTCCTACAAATACGGCTCGCTGTCGCATGCGGACGCCGGCACGCGCCAGCAGGCCATCGAGCACAATCTCGAATGCATCGAGATCGGCAAGACGATCGGCTCCAAGGCGCTGACGGTCTGGATCGGCGACGGATCGAATTTCCCCGGCCAGGTCAATTTTGCCAAGGCCTTCGAGCGTTATCTTGATTCGATGCGCGAGATTTATGCCGCCTTGCCCGAGGACTGGCGGCTGTTTTCCGAGCATAAGATGTACGAACCGGCCTTCTATTCGACGGTCGTGCAGGACTGGGGCACCAACTACATCATCGCAAAGGAATTGGGACCGAAGGCATTCTGCCTCGTCGATCTTGGCCACCACGCACCAAACGTCAACATCGAGATGATCGTCTCCCGGTTGATCCAGTTCAAAAAGCTCGGCGGCTTCCATTTCAACGATTCGAAATATGGCGACGACGACCTCGACGCCGGCTCGATCGACCCATACCGGCTGTTCCTCGTCTTCAACGAGTTGGTCGATGCCGAGCTGAACCACGCCGACGGCTTCAACCCGGCCCATATGCTCGACCAGAGCCATAACGTTACTGACCCGATCGAGAGCCTGATGCTGTCGTCGGTCGAGGTGCAGCGCGCCTATGCGACGGCACTTCTGGTCGACCGCAAGGCGCTGGAAGGCTTCCAGGAGGCCAATGACGCGCTGATGGCGACCCAGACGCTTAAAGTTGCCTACCGCACCGACGTCGAGCCGATCCTTGCCATGGCTCGCCTCAGGTCAGGCGGCGCCATTGACCCCGTCGCCACATACCGTGCGGCGGGCTATCGCGCCAAGGTGGCTGCGGAGCGCCCGGCGGTAACAGGCGGCAGCGGCGGTATTGTCTAAAGCTCCAGCCCGAAGGGCACGCCTTCGAAACAATCGGCGCCGCGTCCAATTGCGGCGATGGCCGCCACCATGCGGCCATTGCGTCCGAGAATCTGGTCGGCGACGGCGATCAACCGGGGGTTGGGCGTCGCCGATGGCGACAGACGGCGCAGGGTCGTCGCCAACTCGGCCTCATCGCGCGCCGGCGAAAATGCGGCAGCGATGATGTAGGCCGAAGCCGTCGAGCGGCTGACTCCGGCGTAGCAATTGATCGCCAGCGGCCGCGACCGGTCCCAATCTCGGGCAAAATCGAGGATACGGCGCACATGCGCCTCGCCCGGCAGCGTCATGCCGTCCTGCTCGGCCGAGATGTCGTGCATGTTCATCAAAAGATGATTTTCGGCACGGATCGCCTCCGGACGCGTCATCTCCGTGCCAACCGACAGCAGCGAGATCAGCCGCTCGGCGCCGATACGCGAGACTGTCTCGTCGACCTTGGATAGCGGGCAGACATAGATCATCCTGCGGCGCCCTTCGCCTCTTGCCGATCCTGCGCCCAGTCGCCCAGCGCCACATCAAGCCGCCGCCATTCCAATTCCGTACCCGGAACACCGCAGCGCAGTTGCGTCGGACGGTCGGCGAAGCTGCGCACCAAGATACCTTGACGGCCAAGCGCCTGGAACAGACCGCTAGCGTCGTCGATGTCGACGTGCCGGAACAGTGAGGTCCCACCCGTCACGATAATGCCGGCGCGGGCGAAGGCCTGGTCGAGCCGGTGGGCGGCATGCGCAAGCGTCGTCCGCATCTCCCGGTGCCAGTCGGCATCGGCAAGTGCCTTGATGCCATATTCCAGCGCCGGCACGGCAACCGACCAGGGGCCGAGCTCTTCTTCCAGCCGTCCTGATATGGCTGGGTTTGATAGGGCAAAGCCAAGCCTGATGCCCGCGAGCCCGAAGAACTTGCCGAACGAGCGCAACACTACGATGCCGCCGAGATCGACATCGCCGGCAATGCTCTCGGCCTGTGGCCCAACATCCATGAAGGCTTCGTCGACAACCAGAAGCCCGCCTCTGGCGCGCAGCTTGGCTGCGAGATCGAGCAGATCGGTCCGCGACACAACGCGCCCATCCGGGTTGTTCGGATTGACCACCACGGCAAGGTCGGCTTCGGCCAACCGCTCGAACGAACGCACCTCGGCCACCTCGTGCCCGGCGATTGCCGCGGCACGCGCATGCTCCTGATAGGTAGGCCCGAGCACATGTGCCCGGCCCGGCCGCACCAGCGACGCAATGCGTGGCAGAAGGATCTGCGTGCCGGGCGCGGGCACCACATTGGCCGCCGTGGGCGCGCCATATGCAGTTGCGGCAATGGCGGCAAGATCGCGCGCGCGGCCCGGTTCAGGCAGCCGCGACAAGGCTGTGGCAGGCAGCTCGAAAAGCGGATAGGAGTGCGGATTGATCCCGGTCGACAAGTCGACGAACGGCTCGGGCGCTCCAGGAAACAGCGCCCTCGCCCGTTCCAGGCTGCCGCCGTGCTCGACCGTTCCAGTCCTTCGTCCATCAAGAAGCGTCATGTTTGTTCCGCTTGCCTTCCTGTCGCTTCTGTTCGAACTCGGTCTCGGTTACCCGGACCGGCTGGTGCGTGCCATCGGCCATCCGGTGATCTGGATCGGCCAGCTGATATCCTTTCTCGACATCAGCCTCAACCGCGCCACCGATACCGACGCCAGGCGCCGTATTTTGGGTGTCGTTGCCCTGGCCGTCATAGTTGCCGTGCCGGCCACGCTTGCGTTTGCCGTCGAGCGCCTGTTCGGGCTTGTCCCCTTCGGCATCCTTCTCACCGCGATCGCCGCCTCCAGTCTTGTCGCCCAGCGCAGCCTAGGCAGCCATGTGAAGGCGGTAGCCGACGCGCTCGACAGCGGCGGCATAGTCGCCGGCCGCAAGGCGGTGTCGCAGATCGTCGGCCGCGACCCGGAAAGCCTCGACGAAGCAGGCGTCAGCCGTGCGGCGATCGAAAGCCTGGCCGAGAATTTCTCCGACGGCATCACCGCACCCGCCTTCTGGCTCGCCGTCTTCGGTTTCGCCGGCGGTGCCGCCTACAAGTCTGCCAACACCGCCGATTCGATGATCGGCCACCGCACCAAACGCCACGAAGCTTTTGGCTGGGCTGCGGCGCGTTTCGACGACCTGATCAACCTGCCGGCGTCGCGGCTAACAGCCCTGTTGATCGTCCTTGCCGCCTTCCTCGTCCCTGGCACTGATCCTCACCGCGCGTGGCAGGCAGTCTGGCGCGATGCCAAGAAACACCGCTCGCCCAATGCCGGCTGGCCCGAAGCCGCCATGGCTGGCGCGCTCGGCCTCGCCCTTGCCGGTCCGCGCGCCTATGGCGGAGTGATGGTCGACGACGCCTTCATGGGCGACGGCGGCCGGCGCGAAGCCAACGCCCAGGATATTCGCGCCGCACTCCGTCTCTACTGGAAAGCCGATGCGCTGATGGTTGGCGCGATGGGCTTGATCGCGGTCGTCCTCTGGCTCTAGCGCCCGTTAGAACTCGATGCCCTTCTGCGCCTTCACCCCAGCTGCAAAATGGTGCTTGGTGGCGCCCATCTCGGTGACGAGATCAGCCGCCTCGACCAGTGCCGGCTTGGCGTTGCGGCCGGTGACGACAACGTGCAGGCCTTCGCGGCGGCCCTTGAGCGCAGCCACCACCGTTTCGAGATCGAGATAGTCGTAGCGCAGCGCGATGTTGAGTTCGTCGAGCACGACCAGCGCGATGCTGGGATCGGCCATCAGTTCCTGAGCCTTGGCCCATGCGGCCTCGGCGGCGGCGATGTCACGCTTGATGTCCTGCGTTTCCCAGGTGAAACCCTCGCCCATCGTGTGCCAGACGACGCGGTCGCCAAAGGCGGCAAACGCGTCCTGCTCGCCCGAATGCCACGCGCCCTTGATGAACTGCACCACGCCCACCCGATGGCCGTAGCCGAGCATGCGCAGCGCAAGTCCGAAGGCTGCCGTGGACTTGCCCTTGCCGGGACCGGTGTTGACGATCAGCAGGCCCTTTTCGACAATGGTCTTTTCCGCCACCTCGGCGTCCTGCACCGCCTTGCGCTTGGCCATCTTGGCACGATGGCGCTCGGCTTCGGTCTCGTTGATTTCCTTCATCTCATTTCACCTTCATCGGCAGCCCGGCGACCATGAACAGCACCTCGTCGGCACCGGCCGCCACCATTTGATTGAGCCTGCCGGCTGCGTCGCGGAAGCGGCGGGCAAGCGCATTGTCCGGCACAATGCCGAGCCCGACCTCATTGGCAACGACAAACCACGGGCCGCGCGGTCGCGCCAGCACCTCAGCGAGCCGAGCACTTTCAGCCTCGACGTCATGCTCGGCCAGCATGTGATTGGTAAGCCACAGCGTCAGGCAGTCGACCAGCACCGGTTCGCCGTCAGCAACGCTGTCGAGCACTCCCACAAGATCAAGCGGCGCATCCAGCGTCCGCCAGCCTTCGCCGCGCCTGGAGCGATGGATGTCGATGCGCTCGCGCATCTCGTCGTCATAAGCCTGCGCGGTGGCGATATACGTCCACGGCGCAGGAAATGCGGTGATCAGGCGTTCGGCATGCGCGCTCTTTCCAGAGCGCGCACCGCCAAGCAGAAATGTCAGCTTCTCAGGCAAAGCTGCCGCGCAATGCGCCCTGCGAACCCATGAAGCGCTGCCGCACAGCCCCCGCGACGGCACCGAGCACCACCCAGAACACCAGATTGGTGATGGTCACCGCAACGACGAAGCTGCGATGCAGGTCGGCAGGGATCGGCGAATCATGGCTTTCCGGCTGCGGCGCACCAATGATGTGCGGAGCAACGATCAGCGCCACGCCAAGGATGGCGAGCGGCAAAGACTGTTTGAAAGCGATCAGCGCCAGTCCGGCTGCGGTTGCCACCACCGTCAGCGTCCACCAGATCTGGCGGTCGCCAAGATCGGCAGCCGGCATCGCCGGCAGTTCCGGTGGCAAGCCCAGGCCGGGTGCAAGGGTGAAGACGGCAAAGCCGGCAAAACCCCAGAACACGCCCTGGCGCCAGTTGGCGATACCTCCGGCGAATTCGGAAACGGCAACCAGGATCAGCGCGAAAGCGACGCCACTGATGATGTTTGCGAACGCCGAATAGGCAAAACGTTCAAAGCCATCGGCGGGAGCCCAGGCTTCGACTTCTTCTTCAGCGGGAGCTGCAGCCTGTGCCGCAGGTTCTGGCGCGGTCACCTCAGTGCCAGCCGCCGGTGCGGCAGCGTGGTCATGACCGCCGCCGGCATTTTCAAACGTCTCAGCCTTGAGGATCAGCGGAACGGTTGCATAGGTTTGGAGCGCGGCAAGGACCACGCCGGCCAATAGGCCGCTGATCGCCGCGATGAACACGACGTTGCGAAATACGGACATGGTTGGTTGCTTTCGTTAGTGGCAGGGGAAAGCCATCGAGTGGCGATAGTCGTGGGCAGCGTTGTGCACCACGTCCATGTGCGAGAACCCGAGGAAGCCAACAACGAAAAGGCCGAGCAGCGCCGCAAGGGCGAGCTGCATGGTGCGCGACTGCGAGGAAACGTCGGCGCCGATTGCGGAAACAGTGTTCATCTTAAAGTCCTTTCGCCCTCCACCCGAGGGCCGCGAGAAGTGTTCCTGTCGCCGGCAGGTCTCCTGGCTTGCGGATCGACACCCTTCCCCGCCTTCCCGAAGCAAGCTTCAGTGGCATTTGGGGAGAGCTAGCCGCATACAGTTGCGGGGGCAGCCACGGCTTCGGACCCTCAAAAAGCCCTTACCGCATTCCCTCTTGATTCCGTTACGGAACCGACGACGCCGCGACTATAGAAACAAATGCCATGGGCGGCAAACCAAATTCCGACGCCGGGCAGTGCGAATGCGGCGTTTGGGCGATCAGGCCCGTGCCGCTATTCGCTCGGCCACCAGATGCTGCAGCCGCCACAGATGGCGGTCGTGGATGGCGCGTTGCTCCAGGTTCTTCACCACATTGTAGAGATAATCGGCCGCGGAGCCCCAATGGCCGCAGGTCGTGGCCAGCCGCTCGACGACTTCGTCTTCCCCAAGAGCTCCGGCATAGGCGCGGCCGGCGCGATTGACGACGAAGGCAAGTGCGGTCAGCGGACCGTCATCTGTGGCAAGGGTCAGCCAGCGTGGCTTGTAGGTCGAAGGCTTCAGCGTCATCTCGCGGCGGTAGAGCTTGTCGAGCTGCGCGCGCCTGTCGCCATCCATGAGCCTGAGCGCCACGCCCTTGCACTGGCCGCCACGATCCATCCCCATCATCAGGCCGGGCTGGTCTTTCGTTGCCCGCCAGCGGTTCATGCTGACGCAAAACGAGCGGTGCCAGCCCCGCGCCAGCGCTACCTTTTCCTCGGTGTGCTCGACCTCAGGCTTCCAGATCAGCGAACCATAGGCAAACAGCCAAAGCGGGCCGCCCTCCGGATGCGCCGAAAGCGTCTCATCGATCATCGCCTCATAGTCGGCATCGTCGAGATGCACTGCATCCGGATCGGGGCCGGCATCGGCTACGTCGCGATGGCAACGCGCCACCAGTTCTTCGGTCAGCGACATCCTGCGTCCGGTCATCCCCACCTTCAATTCCTTAACCCTGTGCATGACCGGCAGCGCGGCTCTCTACCGCCCCGCTTCAACCATGATAGTGCTGCATGGGCGCAGCAACACGCGAGAACGCCGAAGCGATTGGCCATGACGATGCATCCGAGCACTGAACAAGTTCAAGCCCCTTTACGGCGCGTGTCGGTCATCGACATCGCCCGTGGCGTAGCCCTCGTCGCCATGGCGATCTATCACTTTGCCTGGGATCTCGAGTTCTTTGGCTACGCCGATCCGGGCATGACCGCCTATGGCAACTGGAAGCTTTTTGCGCGCTGCATCGCCTCGAGCTTCCTGTTCCTCGTCGGCGTCAGCCTGGTATTGGCCCATGCCAAGGGCATCCGCTGGCCCGGCTACTGGCGAAGGCTTGGCATGGTGGTCGCGGCAGCGCTGGCGATCACGGTCGCAACCTGGTTTGCCACACCCGACACCTTCATCTTCTTCGGCATCCTGCACCAGATCGCGCTGGCCAGCGTACTCGGCCTTGCCTTCCTGCGCCTGCCCGCCCTGCTGACGCTGGTCATTGCCGCCTTGGTCATCGCAGCACCAAACTATCTGCGCTCGGACGCCTTCAACCATCCCGCGCTTTTGTGGATCGGCCTGTCCACCGTCAATCCGCGCTCCAACGATTTCGTACCGCTGTTTCCCTGGTTTGGCGCGGTTTTAACCGGCATTGGCGTTGCCGGCCTCGCGCTCAAGGCAGGCCTGTTTGAGAAATTGTCCCGCCTCCAGCCCGGCGCCTGGTCGCGACCGCTCAGCTTTTTCGGCCGCCACAGCCTTGCTTTCTATCTCATCCACCAGCCGGTGATGATTTCGCTGGTCTGGGCCTTCGCCCAAATTTTCCCGGCTCCCGTCGAAACGCGCGAAGTGACGTTCCTCAAATCGTGCCAGCGCTCGTGCGAGCAAAGCCGCGACACGGATTTCTGCTCGCGCTACTGTGTGTGCATGCTCGACGAGTTGCAGAAGGATGATTCGTTCGACCGCCTCTATGCCGCAGACCAGAGCCCGGAACTCAAGGCGCTTGTCGGGCAAACCGCTGCCATGTGCTCGACCAACACCGACAACCAGACGATACCAGGAGGAGCGCAATGACCGACCTCAACGCCGCCCCCAGCAGGGTGCCATGGCCGCCGATCGTCTATCTCCTGGCTATCGCGGTGGCTGTAGTCCTCGGACTGCTCTACCCCTTGCCTTGGCTCACCGAGCCGCTGTCGGACCTGCTTTACGCGGCCGGCTGGTTGGCTGTGGCCGGCGTGGTTGCGATCTATTACTCAGCCATGCAGACGCTGAAGCGCGCGAAGACCACGATCCGCCCCGACAGGCCCTCGGAGCATCTGGTGACCTCGGGCGCCTTTTCCTTCACCCGCAACCCGATCTACTTCGCCAATACGCTGTTGATGATCGCCATTGGCCTGATCACGTCCAGCGTCTGGTTCATCGTCCTTGCGGTGATCGCGGCCTTCGGCACGCAGAAACTCGCCATCGAGCGCGAGGAAAAGCACCTGCAAGCCCGCTTCGGCAAGAAATATATCGATTATAAAAAGAAGGTGCGGCGCTGGATCTGACCAGCGCTCAGGTGTTGACGCCGAGTTCGACCAGCCGTTCGACGCAGGATTCTTCGGCCTGATCGAGTTCGGCCAGCGTCTCCTCGAGGTCGCGGCGCTTCTGGCGCAGATCCTCGCGCTTTTCTTCGATGCGCTTGATCATCAGCTTGAGCTGACCAACCTCGCCGGGGGGCGCGCGATACATCTGGATGATCTCGCGAATCTCGTTGATCGAGAATCCAAGCCGCTTGCCGCGCATGATCTGCCGAATGAGCTGCCGGTCAGAAGGGCGGAACAGGCGGGTGCGGCCACGGCGGACTGGCTGCACCAGCCCCTCGTCCTCATAAAAACGCAGCGTCCGCGTCGAAATGTCGAATTCGCGGGTCAATTCGGTGATCGAGTAATATTCCCGCATCGTCTCTCCACCCAGCCAGCGTCGCCGCGCCGCTTTCAAATCATGCCGCGCTAGCCGAGGCGATCACGCCATGCGACAGTACACGCCGCGCAGCCAAAAGGACCCTTTTTGATCCCCAAGGAGTCTCGCACGCGACTTACGTAAAAGTCAATTGAACAACCTTACCTCGCAGCCGCGCCAAGATGCAGCCACCAGGTGGCAAGGCTGAGGAAGGCAAGGAAGCCGATGACATCGGTGATCATGGTCGTGAAGATCGAGGACGAGATCGCCGGGTCTGCGCCGAATTTGTCGAGCAACAGCGGGATCAGGATGCCCCCGAGTGCCGCAGCCAGCATGTTGAGCACCATGGCGGCGGCGATGACGAAGCCCAGGTCCGGGTTGTGAAACCACAGGCCTGCGACCAGGCCGAGGATCGTTGCGATGATCGCGCCATTGAGCAGGCCCACCATCACCTCGCGGCGAATGACGCGACCTGCATTGTAGATGTCGAGGTCGCGGGTGGCGAGCGCACGCACGGTCACCGTCATCGTCTGCGTGCCGGCATTGCCGCCGAGCGAAGCGACGATCGGCATCAGTGCAGCCAAGGCCACCATCTCCTCGATCGTGGCGCCAAACTGGCTGATGACCGATGCCGAGATGAAGGCGGTACCAAGATTGACCAGAAGCCATGGCACGCGCGAGCGCGAGGTCGCGCGCACGGTATCGGACAACTCCTCGTCGCCGACGCCGCCCATGCGCAAGAGGTCTTCCTCGGCTTCCTGCTGGATGACGTCGACCACGTCATCGATGGTCAGCACGCCGACGAGGCGCTCGTTCTCGTCGACGACGGCGGCGGAGAGCAGATCATATTGCTCGAATTCGCGCGCAGCCTCTTCCTGGTCCATCGTCGCCGGGATGGCGTGGCGCGTCTCGTGCATCACCTCTTCGATCTTGACCGCGCGCTTGGTACGCAGGATCTGGTCAAGGTCGACAGCACCCAGCAGCTTGAAGCTCGGATCAATGACAAAGACCTGGCTGAAACGGTCGGGCAAATCCTTGTCGTCGCGCAGATAGTCGATGGTCTGGCCAACGGTCCAGAACGGCGGCACCGCCACAAACTCGGTCTGCATGCGCCGACCGGCCGATTCTTCGGGATAGTCGAGCGAACGCCGCAGCCTGATGCGCTCGGTGAACGGCAGCTGCGCCAGGATCTCGTTCTGGTCCTCCGTGTCGAGGTCTTCCAGAATGTAGACCGCATCGTCCGAATCGAGTTCCTGGACCGCCTGGGCGATCTGCGCATTGGGAAGATTGTCGACGATATCGAGGCGGATCGCCTCGTCGACCTCGGTCAGCGCCGAGAAATCGAAATCCGAGCCCATCAGCTCGACCAGCGCCAGCCGCTGCTCGGGCAGCAAGGCTTCCAGCAGGTCGCCAAGTTCGGACTGGTGCAGGACGGAGACGTCGCGCTTCAGCGTCAGCGTATCGCGGTCGGCGATCGCAGCGCCGATATGGGCCAGGAATGAGGCAAGGATGACCCCGTCTTCGCCATAGATTTCGGCGCGGACAGCGTCAGCGGCGTCGGCGCCGTGCGTATGGTTGTATCGGGCTTCCATCGGCGCCTCCCGCTTGCGGATTTCGGGATCGAGGTGGGCTATCCCTAGCCCGCAAAGGGCGGGAATATCAAACGAAATACGGCTCGAGAGGCCGGCGCGGCATTGTCATTTCTGGCCTGTTTCAATCAGGCCACATGCTCGCTCACGCATTGCTTGTGGTCGGCCAGTACCTCGATGATGCGGCAGTCGCAAATGCGGCCATGACCGCATTCGTCGATCATGCGCGAAAGCTCGCCGCGCAGGGCCTGAAGCCGCTCGATGCGCCGGTCGACTTCGAGCAAGTGCGACTTGGCGATGCTGTCGGCCTGATGGCACGAGGCCTGCGGCTCCTGCGACATGACCAGCAACTCGCGGATATGATCGACTTCGAAGCCCAGCTCGCGCGCATGGCGGATGAAGTTGAGCCGGTCGATCTCGGTCTTGCCATAGCGGCGCTGATTGCCCTCGGTGCGCGGTGGCGCCGCAATCAGCCCGATCTGTTCATAAAAGCGGATCGTCGGCACTTTCACGCCTGTTCGCCGCGCCAGTTCGCCTATCGGCAGATTCATCGAAAAATCCTCTTGATGCTCTAGTGACTAGAGGTTCTAGCATGACTGCATATAGGATTGAAAGGACCCGAAATGAACGATGCCAGCCACGGCAAAACACGATTCCGCGTTGGCGGCATGGATTGCGCGTCTTGCGCGACCAAGATCGAAAACGCAGTCATCCGCCTCCCCGGCATCACCGAGGTTGGCATTTCGGTCTCAGCCGGCACGATGACGGTTTCGCATCAAGGACCAGCACCCTCTGCCGAAATTTCAAAGCAGATGAAGGCGCTCGGCTACTCCGTCGCCATGCTCGGTGCCGCGCGCACGGCAGAGGTCCACGACCACAAGCACGGTCCGTCCTGCAGCCACGATCACGACCACAGCGGCCACGATCACAGCCATGGTGACCACGCCGGGCACGATCACGGCGATCACTCCGGACACAACCATGGCGCGCCAGCCGCGAACACTGAAGACGCGGGCCACGCCCATTTCGACCTCGACGACGGCCCTTGGTGGACTTCGCGCAAGGCCAAGCTGACCATCGCCTGCGGTTCAGCACTCATTGCTGCCTATGCCATCGGCCAATTTCTGCCGCAGCTCGGCCATTGGGCATTTCTCGCGGCACTCGCAGTCGGTCTCGTGCCGGTATCGCGGCGCGCCTACGCCGCAGCCATGACTGGCACGCCGTTCTCGATCGAAACGCTAATGACCATCGCAGCCATCGGCGCCGTGTTCATCGGCGCCACCGAAGAAGCGGCGATGGTGGTGCTGCTATTCCTCATCGGCGAATTGCTGGAAGGCGTCGCCGCGCGCCGCGCTCGCGCCAGCATACGCGGCCTAGCTGATTTGGTGCCCAAGACAGCCCTGGTCGAGGAAGGCGGGTCAACCCGCGAAATGCCGGCCGATGCGGTTCAGGTCGGCGCGATCATACTGGTCAGGCCGGGCGACCGGGTTGCCGCCGATGGCACCATCGTCGAGGGTTCAAGCACGCTCGACGAAGCGCCGGTGACCGGCGAGAGCGTGCCGAGGTTGAAAACCACAGGCGATTCCGTCTTCGCCGGCACGATCAACACCGATGCCGTGCTCAGGGTCCGCGTCACTGCCGCCGCCGCCGACAATACGATCGCGCGCGTCATCAAGCTGGTCGAGGAGGCGCAGGAGAGCAAGGCGCCCACAGAACGCTTCATCGACAGCTTTTCGCGTTATTACACGCCGATGGTGCTGGTCGTCGGCGCACTCGTCGCCATTATGCCGCCGCTCGTCGCCGGCGGTTCGTGGGAAGAATGGATCTACAAGGGCCTCGCCATCCTATTGATCGGCTGCCCCTGCGCGCTCGTCATCTCAACGCCTGCCGCTATTGCCGCGGGCCTTTCCGCCGGTGCCCGCCGCGGCCTACTGCTCAAGGGCGGTGCCGTGCTCGAAGGCATGCGCCGCGTCACCACGGTCGCGCTCGATAAGACCGGCACGCTGACTGAAGGCAAGCCCAAGGTCACCGACATTATTGGCGTTGGCCGCTCGGAAGCCGATGTCCTGTCGCTGGCAGCTGCGCTTGAAACCGGCTCCAACCACCCGCTGGCCCTCGCCATCCTCGGCCGTGCCAAGGCGGACGGCGTGGCGATCCCTCCAGCGATTGACGCCAAGGCCGTCGCCGGCAAAGGCGTCACCGCCAAGGTCGGCGGCGAGGATGTGCTCCTGGCTTCGCCGCGTGCCGCCGAAGAATTGGCAGGATTGTCGACTGAGCTAAAGGGCCAGATCGCCGCCTTCAACGCCGACGGCAAAACCGTCTCGGTGCTGGTGGTCGCAAACAAGGTCGCGGGCATCCTCGCCATGCGCGACGAGCCGCGCGCAGACGCCATAGAAGCCCTTGCGATCCTCAAGGCCGACGGCATCGCCACGGTCATGCTGACCGGCGACAACGAAGCCACCGCCAAAGCAATAGGCAAGGGCCTCGGCATCGCCGTTCGCGCTGGCCTGATGCCCGACGACAAGCAGCGCATCGTGCGCGAGCTGCAGAAGCAGGGCCAGTTTGTCGCCAAGGTCGGCGACGGCATCAACGACGCCCCTGCCCTTGCCGCGGCCGATTTCGGCATCGCCATGGGCGGCGGCACCGACGTTGCGCTGGAAACCGCCGACGCTGCGATCCTGCATGGTCGTGTCACCGACATCCCTGACATGATCGCGCTGTCGAAAGCGGTGATGAACAACATCACCCTGAACATCACCATCGCACTAGGCCTCAAGGCAGTGTTCCTGGTGACGACCATCATCGGCCTAACCGGTCTGTGGCCGGCAATCCTGGCCGACACCGGCGCCACCGTGCTGGTCACTGCCAACGCCATGCGCCTGCTCGCCTGGCGCGGCCGCTGAGATAAAGTCCTCCCAAGGATTGCCCGGGGCCGTTCGACGGCTCCGGGCAATCGTGCATTCAATGGCAGGCCGCCAAGGCCGCCCCCGGAATCAAAAAAACTAGCGTCGAAAACCGAAGCCAATCGTCGGAAAGGCCAATCTTCAAAATGGATTGTGCAGGGATTCACGGCGACTCAAGCGCCCTTTTGCGCAACCGACAAGACGCGCAGCACTGTAGCTGCGCCTGATCGCGAGCCATAACGACCAACCGCAGCAAAGCTGCACAATCTTTTGTAAAGTCTTTGAAAAAGCCGGCTAGCCCCGGCGAGGTTCAAACTGTTTCGTCCTGTAAGGAACAGCTTGTTCAGGTGATTGGTTGTCACCTGAAAAGTGATGGTGCGGTCGAGAAGACTCGAACTTCCACGGGTTGCCCCACAGCGACCTCAACGCTGCGCGTCTACCAATTCCGCCACGACCGCACTGTCACAGAGGGCCGGTCCGAACCGGCTCGCGGCATGTAGCAAATCGTTTCCGGGGAGACAAGCGCCCTAAGCAATATTCGTCCATCATTCTTGCATGCCCCAGGGGAACTATGGGCTCTGCATAGCAATAGCCGGCTTTCAAAGCCCAGGGACTGGACCTTTCTGCGCCGAGCCGCCATATCAGGTCGACGAACGGACCCCCAAAATGACCGACCGCAGCCAGATAGCCACGTCGTTTCTCGCCATTCCGGGCTCAGCACCCGTCGAATGGCGAATCGAACCCGGCCTCACTCCCTATGATCAGGCACTCGCCTTCATGGAATCACGCGCCGATGCGATTCGTCAGGGCACCGCCGGTGAAATGGTCTGGCTGGTCGAGCACCCGCCGATCTACACAGCCGGCACCAGCGCCCATGAGCAGGATCTGGTCGAGCCCGACCGTTTCCCGGTGTTCAAGACCGGCCGTGGCGGCGAATACACCTATCACGGCCCTGGCCAGCGGGTGGCCTATGTCATGCTCGACCTCAAGCGGCGCCGCGAGGACGTCCGCGCCTTCGTCGCCGCACTCGAAGCCTGGATCATCTCGGCGCTTGCGGCCTTCAACGTGAAGGGCGAGCGCCGCGAGGACCGCGTCGGTGTCTGGGTGGTCCGTCCCGACCGCCCAGCCCTACCGGACGGCTCGGCGGCGGAAGACAAGATCGCAGCCATCGGCATCCGCCTCCGCCGTTGGGTGAGCTTCCACGGCATCGCCATCAATGTCGAACCGGAGCTCGGCCATTTCTCCGGCATCGTGCCTTGTGGTGTCACCGACCACGGCGTAACCAGCCTGGTCGATCTAGGCCTGCCGGTAACGATGAGCGACCTCGACGTGGCACTCAAAGCCGCCTTTGAAGAGATTTTCGGGCCTGCCGGCGCAGTCCCTGAGTCGATCCGGCAAACAGCCTGAGGTCACGGCTATTGGCTGCGGCCCATGGCACCCAATCCATTCCGGCATCGGGATAGACCCGGTGCCTCATTGTTCATTGGTTGAGAATTCCATCAAAAAAGGAAGGTCCCCAACAAGCGCTCAAATCAGAGTGCGCCGATCCACATCGCCATGGTGACGAGGAAGGTGCTCATGCAGACCATCGAAATGACATCCTGTACCAGCTCGGTCATCTGTTGCTCCTGTTTTTAATATGTTCTCATTTTGTTCTATTTCTGTTCAGATGTCAACGCACGCCATTGCATTCGGGCGCAGGCGCCCGCCGCAAGCGAATCGACAGTAAATGAAGCGTTTATGCGAGCGCAGTCAGGCCCCAGCGCGTTAACAAACGCACTTCAGCGGTGGTTGCGATCGATTGAACCTGGAACACCGGTTTGCCTGGCCGCGATGCCAGGCAGGCGTGGTGGCGCCCTGTCGCGCCGCCGCTAGCGCAGCGCGACGATCTTGCCTTCGGAGAGCGTGACGCGGCGGTCCATGCGCGATGCAAGCTCGTGGTTATGCGTGGCGATCAGTGCTGCCAGGCCCGACTGGCGGACAAGTGCCGACAGCGCATCAAAGACATAACCCGCCGTCACCGGATCCAGATTGCCGGTCGGCTCATCGGCCAAAAGGACGAGCGGAGCATTGGCCACCGCGCGCGCGATCGCCACTCGCTGCTGTTCGCCGCCGGAAAGTTCCGAGGGGCGATGCAGGGCGCGCTTGCCGATCTTCATATAGTCGAGCAGCTGTTCTGCCCGCTCGCTCGCTTGGGCCGGGCTCAGGCCCTTCACCAGCTGCGGCATCATCACATTCTCCAGCGCGGAGAATTCAGGCAGCAAGTGATGGAACTGATAGACGAACCCGACGTCGTTGCGGCGGATCGCGGTGCGCTCGTCGTCCGACAGGCGCCCGCATGCGCGGCCGTTCAAGAAGACATCGCCGGCGTCAGGGCGCTCGAGCAGGCCAGCCGTATGCAGCAGCGTCGACTTGCCAGCGCCGGATGGCGCCACCAGCGCCACCATCTCGCCAGGCTTCAGCGAAAAATTGGCGTTGTTGAGGATCGTCAGCTTGCGCGAGCCCTGCTCATAATGGCGTTCAACGCCCTTGAGCTCGATAACGTGCTCGATGCCCATTTATTCGTACCTCAGCGCGTCGACCGGATCGAGCGTTGCCGCCCGCCATGCCGGAAACAGGGTCGCGAGGAACGACAGTACAAGCGCCATCAGCACCACCGAGACAGTTTCGCTGACATTCATCTTGGCCGGCAGCTGGGACAGGAAATAGAGCTCCGGATTGAACAGAACGGTGCCGGACAGCCAGGAGAAGAACTGCCTGATGCGTTCGACATTGAGGCAGATCACGACACCGAGCAGCACACCCGCAATGGTGCCGGTCATGCCGATGGCAGCACCGGTCATCAGGAAGATGCGCATCACCGCACCACGCGTCGCGCCCATCGTACGCAAGATGGCGATATCGTGGCTCTTGTCCTTCACCAGCATGATCAGGCCCGAAATGATGTTGAGGGCCGCGACCAGCACGATCAGCGTCAGGATCATGAACATGACATTGCGCTCGACCTGCAGTGCAGAGAAGAAGGTCTGGTTGCGTTGTCGCCAGTCGGTCAGGAAGATCGGCCGTTGTGCCGCCTCCTCGACCTTGGTCCTCAGCGCGTCGACATCGTCGGGATTGTCGACATAGATCTCGATCGACCCGACCTTGCCTTCGGAATTGAAATAGAGCTGAGCCTCGTTGAGCGGCATGAAGAGGATCGACGTATCGTATTCGGACATGCCGACTTCGAAGATGCCAACGATCGGATAGGCCTTGACGCGCGGCGTCGTGCCCATCGGCGTCACGTCGCCGTCGGGCGAGACAAGCCGGATGGAATCGCCCAGCACCAGGCCCATATTCTCGGCCATGCGCTTACCGATGACCACGCCCTCGCCGTTGTCGAAACCGACGATGGAGCCCTGCTTGATGTTGTTGGCGACCAGCGTCACCTTGCCGAGGTCACTGCCTCTGATACCACGCACCAAGGCGCCGGCACCCGCACCGACATTGCCTTGGGCCAGCACCTGGCCTTCGACCAGGGGGATTGCGTATTTGACGCCGGAAACGCCATTGATACGGTCGGCCACCGCCGCGTAATCCTCAAGCGGCGTGTCGATCGGCGTCGCGATCAGATGGCCGTTGACGCCGAGAATGCGGGTCAGAAGCTCGGCGCGAAAGCCGTTCATCACCGCCATCACCACGATCAGCGTGGCAACACCCAGCATGATGCCGAGGAAAGAAATCGAAGCGATGACGGAAATCACCGTCTCCTTGCGCTTCGAACGCAGGTAGCGCCATGCCACCATGCGCTCGAACACCGAAAAAGGCCCTGCGCCCGCCGGTTTCGCCGCCACCACTTGGTTCATGCCTTGACGCCCAGTTTGGCCAGTGCCTGCGCCACCGGCATCGTCTCGCGCTCGCCGGTCTTGCGGTTCTTGATCTCGACCTCGCCGGCTGCCGCGCCACGCGGGCCAACGATCACCTGCCATGGCAGGCCAATCAGGTCGGCGGTAGCGAATTTGCCGCCGGCGCGCTGGTCAGTGTCGTCATAGAGCACGTCCTTGCCCGCCGCTTCGAACGTCTTGTAGAACTCGTCGCAGATGCGGTCGCATTCGCTGTCGCCGACCTTCATGTTGATCAGGCCGATGTCGAAGGGTGCCACGGCCTCCGGCCAGATGATGCCGTTCTCGTCATGGCTTGCCTCGATGATCGCAGCGATCAGGCGGCTCGGCCCGATGCCATAAGAGCCCATCGACACGAAATGCTCCTTGCCGTCGGGGCCCATGACCTTGGCGCCCATCGGCTTTGAATATTTCTCGCCGAAATGGAAGATATGGCCAACCTCGATGCCGCGCGCCGAAACCTTGTCAGTTTCGGGCACCGCGGCCCAGGCAGCTTCGTCGTGCATTTCTTCGGTCGCCGCGTAAGGCGTCGTCCATTGCTTGACGATGCCGTCGATCTCGCCGTCATTGGCGAAGTCGGTCGCAGCGCCAGGCACCGGCAGGCCAAGATAATCGCGGTGGCAGAACACCTGGCTTTCGCCGGTTTCGGCCAGGATGATGAATTCGTGGCTGAGGTCGCCGCCGATCGGGCCGGTGTCGGCGCGCATCGGGATCGCCTGCAGGCCCATCCGCGTGAAGGTGCGGAGATAAGAGACGAACATCCTGTTGTAGGCGGCCTTGGCGCCGTCGAAGTCGAGGTCGAAGGAATAGGCATCCTTCATCAGGAATTCGCGGGAACGCATGACGCCGAAGCGTGGGCGCACCTCGTCGCGGAATTTCCACTGGATGTGGTAGAGGTTGAGCGGCAGATCCTTGTACGACTTGACGTAGGACCGGAAGATTTCCGTGACCATTTCTTCGTTGGTCGGGCCAAACAGCATGTCGCGCTCGTGGCGATCCTTGATGCGCAGCATTTCCTTGCCGTAGTCGTCGTAGCGACCGCTTTCGCGCCACAAATCTGCCGATTGGATGGTCGGCATCAGGATTTCGAGCGCACCGGCCCGGTCCTGCTCTTCGCGCACGATCCGGCAGATCTTGTCGAGCACCCGCTTGCCCAGTGGCAGCCACGAGAAACTGCCGGCGCCCTGCTGTCGGATCATGCCAGCACGCAGCATCAGCCGGTGGGAAATGATGTCCGCCTCGCGGGGATTTTCTTTCAGAATGGGCAGGAAATAGCGCGACAGACGCATCGAGTGTTCCATGAAAACGATGATGCCGGAATCGGCACGAGAAAGAGGCTTGCTTGAACGCGCTTCATAGCCATTTCAAGGCCGAATGGAAACCCGCGCAGTCCGTTTCGACGCAGCGTCACAATACCCTGACTGGTTGATGGGCAGCATATGCACGTCAATTGTGCATTGCAGCACAGGATTGCCCGCTCAGAAGCAAAATTCCGCGTGACATTCCATTTCCGGTTAGTCTAATGTGCCTCGATAACCGAGAGGGTGGAGAATAAATCCGCTCTCCTACGCGGTCAAAGTCTTGGGAGGATGCGATCTAGGCGCGATAACTCGCTGCCGCCGGTTACCGGAAAGCAGGTCGGACGCGTTTAATTGCAAGGCCTTGTGCCTTGCATTTTTTTTGGCCAAACAACAGCTTGCCACACGCGCCTAAGAAACGACCTTAGCCGCGTTCCCTAAGCTCTGGAATGCGTCATTTGATCTCGGGGATGAACTGCGGAAAATCGTCGAAACTGTAGCCCAACCCTTTGGTTACGGCATAAAACGCGCCAATCAAGAGAGCTGTTACCAGGGTCGTCCATAGCATGGCGCGTAGCATATGCGGCCCACGTGGCGCGCTCGCCTCGGTCCCTGGCACTACATCATGAGCTTCGTCCTGCGTCTTGACGCCGAAAGGCAGGATGGCGAACAAAGTCAGCCACCAGAAGACGAAATACATCGCGGCGAGCGAAATCCAGGTCATGCCTGCTCCAATTCGACCAGTGTTCCCTGGAAATCCTTGGGGTGGAGAAACAGCACAGGCTTGCCATGCGCCCCGATCTTCGGGCTGCCGTCGCCGAGCACGCGCGCGCCCGACGCCTTGAGGTGGTCGCGCGCCGCCAGGATGTCGTCGACCTCATAGCAGACATGATGCATGCCGCCCGACGGGCTCTTTGCCAAGAACGCCGCAATCGGCGAGCCCTCGCCGAGTGGCTCGAGCAGTTCGATCTTGGTGTTGCCGACATCGATGAAGACGACAGTCACGCCGTGCTCGGGCAGTGCCTGCGGCTCGGTCACCTTGGCGCCGAGCGTGTCGCGATAGACAGCGCTCGCAGCCGCCAGGTCCGGCACGGCAATGGCGACGTGATTGAGACGTCCGAGCATATCAGGTCCTGCCCTCAGCGGGTGACGAACACCGTCACCAGCGGTTTCTTGCCCCAGGCTTCGTTGGCCGCCCCGCGCACTGCGCGACGTACGGCCTCCTGAACCAGGTCGAGGTCTTTTCGGCGCGCACGGGGTATGGAGTCCACGGCGCCTATTGCCGCATCGAGCATCAATTCCTCGAGCGCCTCGCCGCCAGCATCTGCTTCGGCGACGCCGATCGCCACCAGATCCGGATCGCCCGACAATTCATACTTGTCGTCGAGCACTACATTAACGGCAACATGGCCGGCAAAAGACAGCTTGCGCCGGTCGCGGATGCCCATCGCCTCGTCGGAGCCGATCAGCTTGCCGTCCTTGTAGACGCGCCCGAACGGCACCTGGTCGATGATCTCTGCGGCACCCGGCCAGAGCCTAAGCATGTCACCGTCGCGTATCTGCGCCACTTCGGGAATGCCCGACATCGACATCAAGGAGCCTTGGCCGACAAGATGGGCAGCTTCGCCATGCACCGGCACGCCGATGCGCGGACGAACCCATTCATACATGCGCTTGAGTTCGCTGCGGCGCGGGTGGCCAGAGACGTGGACCAACGCATCGCCGTCCTCGATGATCTTGATGCCCTGGTCGATGAGCTGGTTCTTGATCTCGAGGATCGCCTTCTCATTGCCGGGAATCGTTCGCGATGAGAAAACGACGGTGTCGCCAGGCGACAGTGCCACCGACTTCATCTCGTCGCGCGCCAGCTTGGCCAGTGCCGCACGCGGCTCGCCCTGGCTGCCGGTGCAGATCACGACAAGGTTTTCGCGCGGAATGTAGCCATAGTCGTCTTCGGAGACGAATTCCGGCAGCCCGTCCATGTAGCCGAGCTCGGTCGACACGTCGATGACGCGCTTGAGCGAACGGCCCATGACCAGCACCTGGCGGCCGGCGTCGCGCGCGGCTTCCGCGATGGAACGGATACGGCCGACATTGGACGAGAAGGTGGTGACGGCAACGCGGCCCTTGGCTTCTTCGATGACCTTGCGCAGGCCCTGGCCGACCTGCTGTTCGGACGGCGAGTCGCCCTCGCGCAACGCGTTGGTGGAATCGCAGATCAGCGCCAGAACGCCCTTGTCGCCATAGGCGCGGAAACGCGCCTCATCGATCATGGGCCCGATTTCGGGGGCCGGGTCGATCTTCCAGTCGCCGGTGTGGATCACGGTACCGGCAGGGGTGGTGATCGCCAGCGAAACCGGCTCGGGGATCGAGTGGCTGACCGCAATCGCCTCGATCTCGAACGGCCCGACTGTGAATCTTTCGCCAGCACGATAGATGGTCACCGGAATTTTCGGTGCGCCCTGTTCCGACTGGCGCTTTGCTTCGAGCAACCCGGCCGCGAACGGCGTCATCCAGACCGGTGCCTTCAGCTTCGGCCAGGTGTCGTGCAGCGCGCCGTAGTGATCCTCGTGCGCATGCGTGATGATGATGCCGCGGAGGTTCTTCAGCTCTTCTTCGATGAAGCGGGTGTCGGGCAGCACAAGGTCGACGCCGGGAAGGGTCGCATCTGGGAAGGTCACGCCAACGTCGATGATGATCCACTCGCGCGCATTCGCCGGGCCGAAGCCATAGAGAGCGAAGTTCATGCCGATCTCGCCGACGCCGCCTAGCGGCACGAATACGAGCTCAGCGTTTTCCGCTTTCGCCATCCTAGAAATCCTTTCAGGCCTGTCAGGCCGCGCCGGCCGAAGCGACCGCGCCGAAATGTACATCGCCAGCGGCGATCTTTACCGTTTCACCTTTAGCGTCACGGATCACGAAGCGGCAATCCTCGTCGATGGTCTCGAAGACGCCGCGCACCACATTTCCCTCGATCCGCACAGCGACTTCGCTGCCAAGACCGGCAGCGCGCGCAAGCCAGCGCTTGCGGATACCGGCCAATCCCCGGCCTTCGGCCCAGATGCGTTCGTTTTCGCTCCAGGCATCGGAGAGCGCCAGGAACAAAGTCTCTGCATCAACCCCGGCACCAAGGCTGGCAAGCGAGGTCGCAGGATATGGCACGTCGGTCGGATGAGCCACGACATTGACGCCGATGCCGATCGCTATCGCCAACCTCCCTTGCCCGAGCAAGGTCGATTCAAGCAGGATGCCGGCAAGCTTTGCGCCGGATGCCAAAACATCGTTCGGCCATTTCAGCTCGAAGCGCTTGACGCCCTGCCCGCTGCCGCCGTCCACGCCGACCGAAAACCGGGCGTTGGGCGCCACCGCATCGAGTGCATCGGCAAGTGCGAGGCCTGCAACAAAACCAAGCGTCGCTGCATATTGCAGATCGTGGTCGAGAACCTTGAGCAAGGTGGCGGCGAGATTGCCTTCGGGCGTCGCCCAGACGCGGCCACGCCGACCCCGCCCGCTTTCCTGCTTCTTGGAAACGACCCAGAGCTTGCCCGGGTCGCCTGCCAGAGCCCGCTCCAGCGCCAGTGCATTTGTCGACCCTACCGCGTCGTGGGCTTCCAGGCGAAAGCCGTCAGCACTTGCGGTCGGTGCGAGTTGGAACCCCATACCGTCAGAAGAATGTCTTGGCAGCAGCTTCCGCCATCTGCCCGACCGGACCGCCAATCAGCACGTAGAAAAGCACGAACGCGCCGGACAGGCCGAGCACGAGGCGAAGCTCGCCCGCCATCGGCTGGAAACCGCCGACCGGCTCATCGAACCACATGATCTTGATGATGCGCAGGTAATAGTAGGCGCCCACAACCGAGGCCAGCATGCCGATCACCGCCAGCGCGTAGAGCTTTGCGTCGATCGCCGCGAGGAACACGTACCACTTCCCCCAGAAGCCCGCGAGCGGCGGGATGCCGGCCAGCGAGAACATCAGGATGGTCAGGATCGTCGCCATCATCGGATTGGTCGAGGACAGGCCGGCGAGATCGCTGATCTGTTCGACATTGCCGTCCTTGCGGCGCATGGCGAGGATGAAGGCGAAGGTGCCGAGCGTCATCACCAGATAGATCAGCATGTAGATGACCACGCCGCGCACGCCAGCCTCGCTGTTGGCGGCGAGGCCAACCAGCGCATAGCCCATGTGACCGATCGACGAATAGGCCATCAGACGCTTGATGTTTTTCTGGCCGATCGCCGCAAACGACCCCAGCAGCATCGAGGCGATGGAGATGAAGACGATGATCTGCTGCCAGTCGCTGCCGATCGGCTCGAACGCCCCCATGGTGACACGCACGATCAATGCCATCGCCGCCATCTTGGGGGCAGCAGCGAAGAACGCCGTCACCGGCGTCGGTGCACCTTCGTAGACGTCGGGTGTCCACATGTGGAACGGCACCGCCGAAATCTTGAAGCACAGGCCGGCAAGCACGAACACCAGGCCAAAGACCAGACCGAGCTGACGTTCGCCATCGCCAAGAGCTGCGGCAATCGCCTCGAACGAAGTGTGGCCGGTGTAGCCGTAAACGAGGCTGATACCGTAAAGCAGCATGCCTGACGACAGGGCGCCGAGAACGAAATACTTCAGACCAGCTTCGGTCGAACGCACGTTGTCGCGGTTGATCGCAGCGATGACGTAGAGCGCAAGCGACTGCAACTCTAGCCCGAGATAGAGCGCCAGCATGTCGTTGGCCGAGATCATCAGCAGCATGCCGAGCGTCGCCAGCAGGACCAGCACGGGAAACTCGAACTTGTCGAATTTCTCGGCCTTGGCGAAACCGACCGACATGATCAACGTCACCACCGCACCGAGCAGCGTCAGAACTTTCATGAACCGGGCGAACGGATCGGAGATGAAGGCCGTGCCGTAGCCCGCCCCGTCATGCCCGAACACCAGCATCCAGGCGCCGGCTGCAATGAGCAGCGCGACGGCAAGGCCGGTCACGGTCGAGTTGGCGCGCTCGCCGGAAAACACACCCACCATCAATAGCGCCAGCGCGCCGACGGCGATGATCAGCTCCGGCATGGAGAGCGAGAGGCTCGAAAGGAGTTCGGGCGTCATGGTTCGCAAAACCCCTGTCAGTTCGCCGCCGCGGTCTGCGCGGCGTCGATCGATACGGTTACGTTGTTGATCAGCGCCTTGACCGAAGCGGTCGTGACGTCGAACACCGGCGTCGGATAGACACCGTAGAAGATGACCAGGATGATCAGCGGGTAGAGCACTGCCTTCTCGCGGCCCGACAGGTCGAACAGACCCTTCAGGCTTTCCTTGGTCAGCGCGCCGAACACCACGCGGCGGTAGAGCCACAGTGCGTAGGCAGCCGACAGGATCACGCCGGTGGCCGCGATCAACGCTACCCAGGTGTTGACCTGGAAGATGCCGAACAGCGTCAGGAACTCACCGATGAAACCGCTAGTGCCGGGAAGACCGACATTGGCCATGGTGAAGATCAGGAAGGCGACGGCGTATTTCGGCATGTTGTTGACCAAGCCGCCATAGGCCGAGATCTCACGGGTATGCATGCGGTCGTAAACGACACCGACGCAGAGAAACAGCGCGCCCGAAATCAAGCCGTGGCTGAGCATCTGGAAGATCGCCCCCTGCACGCCCGTCTCGTTCATCGCGAAGATGCCCATGGTCACGTAGCCCATATGGGCAACCGACGAATAAGCGATCAGCTTCTTCATATCCTCCTGCATCAGCGCCACCAGCGAGGTGTAGACGATGGCGATGACCGAAAGAGCGAAGACCATCGGCGCGAAGAACTCGGACGCCAGCGGGAACATCGGCAGCGAAAAGCGCAGGAAGCCGTAACCACCCATCTTCAGCAGGATGCCGGCCAGGATGACCGAGCCTGCCGTCGGCGCTTCGACGTGCGCGTCGGGCAGCCAGGTGTGGACCGGCCACATCGGCATCTTCACCGCAAACGATGCGAAGAAGGCGAGCCACAGCCAAGTCTGCATGTTGGCCGGGAAGTCGTGCGCCAGAAGCGTCGGGATATCGGTCGTGCCGGCCTGCCAGAACATCGCCATGACAGCGAGCAGCATCAGCACCGAACCGAGCAGCGTGAACAGGAAGAACTTGAAGCTGGCATAGACGCGGCGCTTGCCGCCCCAAACGCCGATGATGATGAACATCGGGATCAGCACGGCTTCAAAGAAGACGTAGAACAGCACGATGTCCAGGGCGACGAACACGCCGATCATCAGCGTTTCCAGAATCAGGAACGCGATCATGTATTCCTTGACGCGCTTTTCCACCGACTCCCAGCTTGCCAGGATGCAAAGCGGCATCAGGAAGGTCGTCAGGATGACGAACAGCATCGAAATGCCGTCCACGCCCAGATGGTAGGAAATGCCGGAGTCGAGCCAGGCGGCCTTCTCGACGAACTGGAAGCCAGCTTCCGTGTTGTCGAAATAGATCCAGATCAGCAGCGACACCGCGAAGGTGAACACCGTGGTCAGCAAGGCTACGTTGCGGATATTGCGGCGCGCAGCGTCACCATCGTCCCTGATCAGAAGGATCAGGAACGCGCCGACCAGCGGCAGGAAGGTGACTAGCGACAGAATGGGAACGCCAGACATCAGAAGGAGCTCCCGAGCATCATCCAGGTAACGAGGGCCGCCACGCCGATCAGCATAGCGAAAGCGTAGTGGTAGAGGTAACCGGTCTGCAGCTTGACGACACGGTTGGTCACGTCGACGACGCGGGCAGAGATGCCGTCGGCGCCAAAGCCGTCGATCACCTTGCCATCGCCGGTCTTCCACAGGAAGCGGCCGAGCCACTTGGCCGGGCGGACGAACAAGAAGTCGTAAAGCTCATCGAAGTACCACTTGTTGAGCAGGAAGGCGTAGAGCCCGCGATGGCGCTCGGCCAGTACCTTCGGCATCTCCGGCGAGCGGATGTAGAAAAGGTAGGCCATGGCGAAACCGCCGATCATTGCCGCGAACGGCGCGAGCTTCACCCACATCGGCACGCTATGGAAATCGTGCAGGATGTGATTGGTGTCGAGCGTGAACAGTGCGCCCTTCCAGAACTCCGCATAGGCTTCGCCAATGAAGTAGTCGTGGAACATGACGCCCGCAAACAGCGCGCCGACAGCCAGGATGAACAGCGGCACCAGCATCACCGGCGGCGATTCATGCACATGGTGCATGACGTCGGCTGTCGCGCGAGGCTTGCCGTGGAAGGTCATGAAAATCAGACGCCACGAATAGAAGCTGGTGAAGCAGGCGGCGATGACGAGCATCGCGAAGGCAAAACCTGCGACCGCATTGTGGCCGACGAACGCGCCTTCGATGATGGCATCCTTGGAGAAGAAGCCGGCCGTGCCGATGATCGTCGCCGGGATACCAACGCCAGTCAGCGCCAGCGTGCCGATGACCATCATCCAGTAGGTGGTCGGGATCAGCTTCCTGAGGCCGCCCATCTTGCGCATGTCCTGCTCGTCGGAAACGGCATGGATGACCGAACCCGAACCCAGGAACAGCAGCGCCTTGAAGAAAGCGTGCGTGAACAGATGGAAGATCGCCGCCGAGTAGAAGCCCAAGCCAAGTGCCACGAACATGTAGCCGAGCTGCGAGCAGGTCGAATAGGCGATGACGCGCTTGATGTCGTTCTGGACCAGGCCGACGGTTGCCGCAAAGAAGGCGGTGAACGCACCGATGAAGGTCACGACCGTCAGGGCCGAGTGCGACAGCTCGAACACCGGCGACAGGCGCGCCAGCATGAACACGCCGGCGGTAACCATCGTTGCGGCATGGATCAGGGCCGACACAGGCGTCGGGCCCTCCATGGCGTCCGGCAGCCAGGTGTGCAGCGGCACCTGCGCCGACTTGCCCATCGCGCCCATGAACAGCAGCAGGCACACGACCGTCAGCGCGCTGTGCTTGTCGAGCGCATAGCCGAGGAACGTCAATACGGTTTCACCATGCTCGGCAGCGCCTTCAGCCGGCAGATAGGTCGCAGCACTTGCAAAGATCGTGCTCAATTCGACCGAACCGAACAATACGAACAGGCCGAAGATGCCAAGCAGGAAGCCGAAGTCGCCGACGCGGTTGACCACGAAGGCCTTGATGGCGGCGGCATTGGCCGACGGCTTTTTGTACCAGAAACCGATCAGCAGGTAGGACGCGAGGCCCACCCCTTCCCAGCCGAAGAACATCTGGACGAGGTTGTCCGACGTCACCAGCATCAGCATGGCGAAGGTGAACAGCGACAGATAAGCGAAGAAGCGCGGCCGATGCGGGTCGTGATGCATGTAGCCGATCGAGTAGATGTGAACGAGCGCCGACACCGTGTTGACCACGACCAGCATGACCACCGTCAGCGTGTCGATGCGCAGTGCCCAGTCGGCCTGCACGGGCCCAACATCGAGGAAGCGCAGCACCGGCACGGTGAAGGCTTGCACATCGCCAAAGCCCACCTTGATGAAGGCGACCCAGGACAGGACGGCCGACACGACCAGCAGGCCGGAAGTGATGTATTCGGATGCCTTCGCTCCGATCGAACGGCCAAACAGGCCGGCGATCAGGAAACCGAGAAGCGGAAGGAAGACGATTAGCTGATACATTTTTGTCCCGTCAGCCCTTCATCATGTTCACGTCTTCGACCGCGATGGAGCCGCGGTTACGGAAGAATACGACCAGAATGGCAAGCCCGATTGCCGCTTCGGCGGCGGCGACCGTCAGCACGAACAGCGCAAACACCTGGCCGACGAGATCGCCGAGCTGGGCCGAAAACGCCACGAAATTGATATTGACCGCAAGCAGGATCAGTTCGATCGACATCAAGATGACGATGACGTTCTTGCGGTTCAGGAAGATGCCGAACACGCCAAGCGTGAACATGACCGCCGATAGCGTGAGATAATGCGCGATGCCGACAACCATGGTCAGATTCCCTTGCCCGTCTCGACCTTCTTGACCTCGATCGCAGTAGCCGGCGTGCGGGCGACCTGGGCCGAGATGTTCTGGCGCTTGACGTTTGGCTTATGGCGCAGCGTCAAGACGATCGCGCCAATCATGGCGACCAGAAGCACGAGGCCAGCGATCTGGAAGAAGTAGATGTAGTTTGTGTAGAGGATGTCGCCGAGCGCTGCCGTGTTGTGGCGCGTGGCGATATCAGGCGTGGGCTGGGCCACTGCTGATCCGAGCTTCGGCGCGAAGGCATAGCCGCCTGTGACCACGATCAACTCGGCGGCCAGGATCAGGCCGACGAATGCTCCGATCGGCGCATATTGAAGAGCGCCCGACTTGAATTCGGCAAAGTCGACGTCGAGCATCATGACGACGAACAAAAACAGCACCGCCACCGCGCCGACATAAACGACGAGCAGGATCATCGCCAGGAACTCGGCACCGGTCAAAAGGAACAGACCCGCCGCGTTGAAGAACGTCAGGATCAGGTAGAGCACCGAGTGAACCGGGTTGCGCGCCGAAATGACCATGAAGGCCGACGCCACCGCGATGAAGGCGAAGAGGTAGAAAAATACCGCTTCAAGTCCGTTGAGCATGGGTTCCCCCGGTTTTCCTTTCGGGCAGTACGCCTTTGCGCCCTGCCCTGTTCACGTCCTTGCTCCGCCTCCGGTGCAGGTCGCGCGTTCCTTAGACGAGCCGGCTTGGCCCGTCCATTGTTCAAGCCTCAGCGATAAGGCGAATCCATCGCGATGTTGCGCGCGATCTCGCGCTCCCACCGGTCGCCATTCGCAAGCAGCTTGTCCTTGTCGTAGTAAAGCTCCTCGCGCGTTTCCGTCGCGAATTCGAAGTTCGGCCCCTCGACGATGGCGTCGACCGGGCAGGCTTCCTGGCAAAAGCCGCAATAGATGCACTTCACCATGTCGATGTCGTAGCGCACCGTGCGGCGGGTGCCGTCATTGCGGCGCGGGCCGGCCTCGATGGTGATGGCCTGCGCCGGGCAGATCGCTTCGCACAGCTTGCAGGCAATGCAGCGCTCTTCGCCATTGGGATAACGGCGCAAAGCATGCTCGCCACGGAAGCGCGGGCTGACCGGACCCTTTTCATGCGGATAGTTCAGCGTCGCCTTGGGCGCGAAAAACTGGCGCATGGAAAGGAAGAAGGCGCCGACGAAGTCCTGCAAAAGCAGTGATTTGGCGGCTTGGGCTAGCGCGGACATTATGCCATTCCCGTAAGCTTGAGGAAGGCGGCGGTAATGACGACCATCGCCAGCGAAATCGGCAGGAACACCTTCCAGCCCAGACGCATCAGCTGATCATAGCGGTAACGCGGCACGAAGGACTTCACCATGGCGAACATGAAGAACACCATGCAGACCTTGAGCACGAACCAGATCACGCCAGGCACCCAAGTAAAGGGCGCGAAGTCGAAGGGCGGCAGCCATCCGCCGAGGAACAGGATCGTCGTGAGCGCGCACATCAAAACGATCGCGACATACTCGCCGAGGAAGAACAGCAAGAACGGCGTCGACGAATATTCGATCATGTGACCGGCGACGAGTTCCGACTCGGCTTCGACCAGGTCGAAGGGTGGCCGGTTCGTCTCGGCCAGCGCCGAGATGAAGAAGATTACGAACATCGGGAACAGCGCGAGCCAGTTCCAGTCGAGGAACGTGTTGGGCAGTCCGAGCCGCGTGCCGATGCCATCGCCCTGCGACAACACGATGTCGGTCAGGTTGAGCGAGCCGGCGGTGAGCAGCACGCAGACGATGACGAAGCCGATCGAGACTTCATAAGACACCATCTGAGCCGCCGAACGCAGCGCGCCGAGGAACGGATATTTCGAGTTCGACGCCCAGCCGCCCATGATCACGCCATAGACCTCAAGCGAGGAGATGGCGAAGACATAGAGGATGCCTACATTGATGTTGGCGATCGCCCAGCCTTCGCTGACCGGGATCACCGCCCATGCCGAGATCGCAAGCACCGCCGAAACCACAGGAGCGAGCAGGAACACGCCCTTGTTGGAACCGGACGGAATAATCGGTTCCTTGAAGACGAACTTCAAAAGATCGGCGAATGCCTGCAGCAGGCCCCAGGGGCCGACGACGTTCGGACCGCGGCGCAGCTGTACGGCAGCCCAGATCTTGCGATCGGCATAAAGGATGTAGGCGACGAAAATCAGCAGAACGACGATCAGAACGACCGACTTCAGCAGAATAATCAGCGCCGGCAGGACGTAGAAGGAGAAAAAGGTATCCATGACAGCCTTTACTCCGCCGCCTGCTTGAAGCCATTTTTGGCCAGTGCCGAACACTCGGCCATCACCGCCGACGCACGTGCGATCGGATTGGTGAGATAGAAGTCCTTCACGACAGAGGTGAAGGCGCCCTTGTTCAGCCGGCCACCAAGCTTGGCAACCTTGGCAATGTCGTCACTGTTGCCGGCATCGATCTCGTCGATACGGGCGAGATGCGGATGCTCCTGATAAAGCTTGGCACGCAGCTGCGACAGGGAATCGAAGGGCAGCTTGTGGCCGAGCATGTCGGACAGCGCCCTGAGGATCGCCCAGTCCTCCTTGGCATCGCCAGGCGCGAAGCCGGCGCGGCCAGTCTGCTGCACACGACCTTCAGTGTTCACATAAGTGCCCGACTTCTCGGTGTAGGCGGCAGCCGGCAAAATGACGTCAGCGCGATGTGCGCCGGTATCGCCATGCGTGCCGATATAGACAACGAATGCGCCGTCGGCCTTGCTCAGGTCGAGCTCGTCGGCACCGAGCAGGAACAGCACGTCGGTCTCGCCGAGCATGCCGGCAACGTTCTTGCCCCCCTCGCCCGGCACGAAGCCGACGTCGAGACCGCCAACGCGGGCGGCTGCGGTGTGCAGCACGGCAAAGCCGTTCCAGTCGGCACGGCTGGCATTGACCGCAGTCGCAAGCTTGGCAGCCTGACCGAGCACCGCGGCACCATCGGCACGCGCGATCGCACCCTGGCCGACGATGATCAGCGGATGGGTCGCCTTCTTGAGAACCGAGAAGAACTTGCCATTGCCTTCGGCCAGATCCTTGAGCGTATCCGGGCCCGAACCTAGCTGTTCGTATTCGTAGCGCGTATCGCCGATCTCGCCGATGACGGCGACCGGCACATTGGCGGCGCGCCAATGCTTGCGGATGCGGGCGTTAAGCACCGAAGCCTCGAAGCGCGGATTGGCGCCGATGATGAGGATGGCGTCGGCCTGCTCGATGCCTTCGATGGTCGGGTTGAAGATGTAGCTTGCGCGGCCGAGCGAGGGATCGAGCGCTGCACCATCCTGGCGGCAGTCGATATTGTTCGAGCCAAGCGAGGAGATCAGCTGCTTGAGCGCGTACATTTCTTCTGCCGTGGCAAGATCGCCGGCAATGGCGCCGATACGATCAGCCGAGGTCTTGGCGACAGCTTCCTTGATGGCAGCGAAGGCTTCTGGCCAAGTCGTCACTGCCAGCTTGCCGTCCTTGCGGACGTAAGGCCGGTCGAGGCGCTGGGTGCGCAGCCCGTCCCAGATGAAACGGGTCTTGTCGGATATCCACTCCTCGTTCACCTGCTCGTTGATGCGCGGCATAATGCGCATCACTTCGCGGCCACGCGTGTCGACGCGGATGGCCGAACCGACCGCGTCCATCACGTCGATGGATTCGGTCTTGGTCAGCTCCCACGGACGCGCCTGGAAGGCATAGGGCTTCGAGGTCAAGGCACCAACCGGGCACAGGTCGATGACATTGCCCTGCAACTCGGAGGTCATTGCCTGTTCGAGATAGGTGGTGATCTCGGCGTCTTCGCCGCGGCCGATCAGGCCGAGCTCGGAAATACCGGCCACTTCAGTGGTAAAGCGAACGCAGCGCGTGCAGTGGATGCAGCGCGTCATGATCGTCTTGACCAGCGGGCCGATATTCTTGTCTTCGACCGCGCGCTTGTTTTCATTGTAGCGCGAACCGTCGAGGCCGAAGGCCATCGCCTGGTCCTGCAGGTCGCATTCGCCGCCCTGATCGCAGATCGGGCAGTCGAGCGGGTGGTTGATGAGCAAGAACTCCATCACGCCTTCGCGGGCCTTCTTGACCATCGGCGTGTTGGTGAAAATCTCAGGCGTTTCGCCGTTCGGGCCGGGGCGCAGATCACGCACGCCCATGGCGCAGGATGCCGCCGGCTTGGGCGGTCCGCCCTTCACCTCGACAAGGCACATGCGGCAATTGCCGGCGATCGACAGCCGCTCATGGAAGCAGAAGCGCGGCACTTCCGCGCCAGCCTCTTCCGCAGCCTGCAGCAGCGTATAGTGGTCGGGTACCGAAATCTCTTTCCCGTCGACCTTAAGCTTTGCCATAGCGCCTCAAATCCCGCGGATGATCCGCATTCCGTCCTGCAAGGGGCGCGGCCTGCGCTGCGCCCCGAAATCCACAATTCACCCGGCGGTCTTGCCGCCAGCCAGCGTTGCCGCCTGCCCGATCCAGTCGTCGCGACCGATCCGACCCTTGAAGCCGAGATAGTCGTCGGCCCAGGCCACTTCTTGTCCCGTCCAGCCAGCGATCTGGCCGTAGGTCCAGATGCCCAAACCGTTCAGCACCTGCTCCAGTTTCGGGCCGATGCCGGCGATCGCCTTCAGATCGTCAGGCGCTTCCGGCCGTTCGATAGACGCCGGCTGCCTGAAATCCTCTGGCAGAAGCCCCACCGGCGCTTCAGCCACAACCGCAACCTCGGCAACGACCGGCTCAGCCGCTCGCGTCGCCTCGACCTTCTCCAGCTTGCGCGCCAAGGTCTTCACCTCGGCAATCAGCGAGGCCGTGCTGGCCTCAGCCCTTTTCGCTGCCGCCTGCCTAGCCTGCGTCGCACCGCTGAAATCGCCAAAATCCGGCGAAAACAGCCGCTGCGCAGCCTCAGACACGCCAGTCACGGCCCCGATCCAGACGCCCATGGCGTGACTGGCAAGGCCGACACTCAGTGCGGAAGCAGCAGCGATTCCGGCGGCGGGATGAACCATCAGATTTGCCGTACCGGCAAACTCCTTGGGCAGCATCGCCACGAAGTCCCTGTTCATCTGCTCCAAACGTTCCATCTCAGGCACTGCACTTTCGGGAATGGGAAATGTCGACATTGGTGTCTCCTTGTCGCCTTCGCCGTTCGCCTCTGCCTCGTCGTTTCCTGTTTCGGACCTTTGGCCCGCACTTTCTGACTAATTCTTACTCTGCCGCCACCAGCACGGGCTCCGCGCGATGAGAATTGCGCGAGAACTCGTCGATGCGCCGCTCGATCTCCGGGCGGAAGTTGCGGATCAGGCCCTGGATCGGCCATGCTGCCGCATCGCCCAGCGCACAGATCGTATGGCCTTCCACTTGCTTGGTGACGTCGAGCAGCATGTCGATCTCGCGCTTGTGCGCTTCGCCACGCACCAAGCGTTCCATGACGCGCCACATCCAGCCGGTGCCTTCGCGGCACGGCGTGCACTGGCCGCAGCTCTCGTGCTTGAAGAAGTAGGAAAGCCGCGCAATCGCCTTCACGATATCGGTCGACTTGTCCATGACGATCACGGCAGCCGTGCCAAAGGACGACTTGCGTTCGCGCAGGCCGTCGAAATCCATAGGGCAGTCGATGATGTCCTCGGCCTTGACCAACGGGCACGATGCACCACCAGGGATAACCGCCAGCAGATTGTCCCAGCCGCCACGAATACCGCCGCCATGCTTTTCGACCAGCTCGCGGAAGGTGATGCCCATGGCCTCTTCGACCGTGCAGGGCGTGTTCACGTGACCGACAAGCATGAACAACTTGGTGCCGACATTGTTGGGACGGCCGATGCCCGAGAACCAGGCAGCGCCACGGCGCAGGATGGTCGGCGCAACAGCGATCGACTCGACGTTGTTCACAGTCGTTGGGCAGCCATAGAGGCCGACATTGGCCGGGAACGGCGGCTTGAGACGCGGCTGGCCCTTCTTGCCTTCGAGGCTTTCGAGCAGCGCGGTTTCTTCGCCGCAGATGTAAGCACCAGCGCCGTGATGGACGTAGATGTCGAAATCGTAGCCGTTCTTGTTGTTCTTGCCGATCAGCTTGGCGTCATAGGCCTCGTCGATGGCGCGCTGCAGCGCTTCGCGCTCGCGGATGAACTCGCCACGCACATAGATGTACGCGGCAACGGCACCCATGGCGAAACCGGCGAGCAAGCAGCCCTCGACCAGCGTATGCGGGTCATGGCGCAGGATATCCCGGTCCTTGCAGGTGCCTGGCTCGGATTCGTCGGCATTGATGACGAGATAGGACGGACGGCCATCGGCGTTCTGCTTGGGCATGAACGACCATTTGAGACCAGTCGGGAAGCCGGCGCCGCCACGGCCGCGCAGCCCCGATGCCTTCATCTCGTTGATGATCCACTCGCGGCCCTTTTCGATCAGGCCGGCGGTGCCATCCCAATGTCCACGCGACATCGCTCCGGCCAGCGACTGATCGAAGCGGCCGTAGATGTTGGTGAAAATGCGGTCCTTGTCTTCAAGCATGTTCTTGCTCCTCAGACCGGCTTCTTGCCGAAGACGCGGATGTATTCAGCCTCACCGCCCTTGGCGAGCGCCTTGGCCTGCTTGACCCAGTCGTCACGTTCGATGCGACCATGAAAGCTAAGATAGCCGTCGACCCACTCGCGCTCCGCCTTCCTCCACGACGCCACCTGGGCGAAGGTAAAGATGCCGAGTTCGTGCAAGGTGCCTTCGATCTTCGGACCAACGCCCGAGATCAGCTTGAGGTCGTCGACAGCAGCCGGCTTGGCGATGCCAGCCGGACGGTTCTTGTCGTCGAGCGACGGCTTTGCGGGCGCCGCCTCGGCCTTGGCAGGCACGGCAGCAACAGCGGCGGGCTGTGGCGCTTCGGCCTTCACCTGCTCGGCGCCAGCTTTCGCAGCCTTGGAAGCGGCCTTGGCATCCCTGTCGCGGGTGGATTTGAGCACACCCTTCTCGTCCGTGAGCGAGGTGAACCCGGTCAACGGCGCGGAGAACACGCGGCCGGTCTGCGGGCCCGTCTTGACCTGCTCGCCCTTGCCCGCTTCGAACTGGTCGATGATCTCGCCCAGCCGTTCCGGCGTCAGGTCCTCGTAGGTGTCCTTGAAGATCATGACCATCGGCGCGTTGACGCAAGCGCCAAGGCACTCGACCTCTTCCCACGACAGCGTTCCCGCCTCGTTGGTGTGGAACTGATCGTGATGGATCTTGGAGCGGCATACATCCATCAGCTCTTCCGAGCCGCGCAGCATGCAGGGCGTGGTCCCGCACACTTGAATGTGCGCGCGCGTGCCGACCGGCTTGAGCTGGAACTGGGTGTAGAACGTCGCCACTTCCAGAGCGCGGATATAGGGCATCGCGAGCATGTCGGCGACATGCTCGATGGCGGCCTTCGTCACCCAGCCGTCCTGCTCTTGCGCAAGCATCAGCAACGGGATGACGGCCGACTGTTCGCGGCCCTTGGGGTACTTGTTGATCCAGGTCTTGGCCTGCGCGGTCATCGCCTTGTTGAAGGCGAATGACGCTGGCTGGACGCTGGCTTCTGCGAGACGGCGGACTGACATTTAGCGGTCGACCTCACCAAACACGATGTCGAGGGAGCCGAGAACGGCTGAGATATCCGCCAGCATGTGGCCGCGGCACAGGAAATCCATCGCCTGGAGATGGGCGAAACCTGGTGCGCGCAGCTTGCAGCGGTATGGTTTGTTGGTGCCGTCGGAGACGAGGAAGACGCCGAATTCGCCCTTGGGCGCTTCGACGGCCGCATAAACCTCGCCTGCCGGCACGCGGTAGCCTTCGGTGTAGAGCTTGAAGTGATGGATCAGCGATTCCATCGAGCGCTTCATCGCCTGGCGCTTCGGCGGAACCACCTTGCCGTCCATGTTCGAGACAGGACCGACGCTTTCCTTGCCGAGAAGCAGATCGACGCACTGACGCATGATCTTCGCCGACTGGCGCATCTCTTCCATGCGGATCAGGTAGCGGTCGTAGCAGTCGCCGTTCTTGCCGATCGGAATGTCGAATTCCATCTCGGAGTAGCACTCATAGGGCTGGCTCTTGCGCAGGTCCCAGGCAGCGCCCGAACCACGCACCATGACGCCCGAAAAACCCCAGGCCCAGGCGTCGTCGAGCGAGACCACGCCGATATCGACGTTGCGCTGCTTGAAGATGCGGTTCGGCGTGAGCAGATCGTCGAGGTTTTTCACCGTCTGCAGGAACGGATCGATCCACTTGCCGATGTCTTCGACCAACTTCTGCGGCAGGTCCTGGTGGACACCGCCCGGCCGGAAATAGGCAGCGTGCATGCGCGCGCCGCAAGCACGCTCATAAAACACCATCAGCTTTTCGCGCTCTTCAAAGCCCCACAGCGGCGGGGTCAGTGCGCCAACGTCCATCGCCTGCGTCGTGACGTTGAGCAGGTGCGACAGGATGCGGCCGATCTCGGAATAGAGCACGCGGATGATCTGGCCGCGCTTGGGCACATCGATGCCGAGCAGGCGCTCGATAGCCAGCGAAAACGCATGTTCCTGGTTCATCGGCGCGACATAGTCGAGCCGATCGAAATAGGGGATCGCCTGCAGATAGGTCTTCTGCTCGATCAGCTTTTCGGTGCCGCGATGCAAAAGGCCGATATGCGGATCAACGCGATCGACGACTTCGCCATCGAGCTCGAGCACCAGGCGCAGAACGCCGTGCGCCGCCGGATGCTGCGGGCCGAAGTTGATGTTGAAATTGCGGACGGAGGTTTCAGCCATTTCGGCGCCTCAATTCGTCTTGGCTTTTTCGTCGCCCGGCAGCACGTAGTCGGTGCCTTCCCAGGGAGACAAAAAGTCAAAATTGCGGAATTCCTGCTTGAGCTCGACCGGCTCGTAGACGACGCGCTTCTGCTCGTCGTCGTAGCGAACCTCGACGAAGCCGGTGAGCGGGAAGTCCTTGCGCAGCGGATGGCCTTCGAAGCCGTAGTCCGTCAGCAAGCGACGCAGGTCCGGATGGCCGGAGAACAGGATGCCGTACATGTCGTAGGCCTCGCGCTCGAACCAGTCGGCGCCCGGATAGACCGACGTCACCGACGGAACCGGCGTATCCTCGTCCGTGCTGACCTTGACGCGGATGCGCAGGTTCTGGTGCGGCGACAGCAGATGGTAGACGACGTCGAAACGCTTGCGGCGCTGCGGATAGTCGACACCGGCCGCGTCGATGAAAGACACGAACTGGCACTGCACGTCGCTGCGCAAGAACGTCAGCACGCTAACAATATCGGCAGCCTTCACCGTCAGCGTCAATTCGCCATAGGCGACAGCGCTTTCTTCAAGGTCCGCATCGAGCTTTTCGGCAATGTAGGCGGCGAGGTCGTTTAGGGCTTCACTCATTTGGGCTCACCGCTCTATCGTGCCGGTGCGGCGGATCTTCTTCTGCAGCATCAGGATGCCATAGAGCAGCGCTTCGGCGGTCGGAGGACAGCCGGGAACGTAGATATCGACAGGCACGACGCGATCGCAGCCGCGCACCACCGAATAGGAATAGTGATAGTAGCCGCCGCCATTGGCGCACGAGCCCATCGAAATGACGTAGCGCGGCTCAGGCATCTGGTCGTAGACCTTGCGCAGGGCCGGTGCCATCTTGTTGGTCAGCGTGCCAGCGACGATCATCACGTCCGACTGCCGCGGTGAAGCGCGCGGCGCGATGCCGAAACGCTCGGCGTCATAGCGCGGCATCGAGATGTGCATCATCTCGACGGCGCAGCAGGCCAGACCGAAGGTCATCCACATCAGCGAGCCGGTGCGCGCCCAGGTGATCAGCGCTTCGGACGAGGTGACGAGGAAACCCTTGTCGGAAAGCTCGCTGTTCAGATCGCCAAAGAAGGCGTCGTCAGAACCGATGAGCTTGCCGGTGTTCGGATCGATGATGCCTTTCGGCCTCGGTGCGATCAGGGTGCCGGAGGCGTCGTTCAATCCCATTCCAGCGCTCCCTTTTTCCACTCATAGATGAAGCCGATGGTCAGCACGCCCAGGAAGATCATCATCGACCAGAAACCGAGCATGCCGATCTCGCCGAAGGACACCGCCCACGGAAACAGGAAGGCGACCTCGAGGTCGAAGATGATGAACAGGATGGAGACCAGATAGAAGCGGATGTCGAACTTCATGCGGGCATCGTCAAACGAGTTGAAGCCGCACTCGTAGGCAGAAAGCTTCTCCGGATCCGGATTGCGATAGGCGACAAGAAAGGGCGCTGCGATAAGCGCGATGCCGACTAGAAGCGCCACACCGATAAAAATGACGATGGGCAGATACGAACTCAGGAGAGCGTTCATGCTGCGAATTCCGTTGGTGGCCTATCCACCCAGATTTACAGCACGAGGTCCGTTTCCGGAAGCGCGACAGATTCTCGCCGAGCCGGACGAAACGGTCGTGCTGCAATGCGGCGACGGTTAGCGCAGGCGGTCGGGCGAAGCAAGTCCAACCTTGTCCAAAACGAGGCAAACCCCACCGCTGGACCAAAATCCTGCGTGCGTGGCTCCTATTTGATTTCCTTCGTCTTTTACTCCACTTTTAACTCCTGACAAGTCCGGAACCGCAGACCTGCTAGCGTTTGCAACAAAGATCGATTCTCGTACCCTTGCGTCACCTCACAACAGACTGCGATGGCTTGCCGCAATGAAAGAAAAAATCTCACTCCCCACGGCCCGCCGCATCGCGCTTGCGGCCCAGGGGTTCATGGACCCGCGCCCCGCAGGCACGGTCACGCGACGTCACCTGCAGCGCGTGCTCGACCGCCTCGGCCTGTTCCAGATCGACTCGGTCAGTGCAGTCGTGCGCGCGCACTACATGCCGCTTTACTCGCGCCTCGGCCCCTACCCGATGACGCTGCTCGACGACGCCATGCAGTCGCGCAAACGCCTGCTGTTCGAATATTGGGCCCACGAAGCCTCGCTGTTGCCGCTCGAGACCTTTCCCCTGATGCGCTGGCGCATGGCGCGGGCTGAGGAAGGGATGTATGGCGGGCTTGCCAAGTTCGGCCACGCGAACAGACCTTATATCGAGGAGATCTTCCGCCACGTGGTTGACCGTGGCCCGATCGCCGCTTCCGAGATTGAAGGCGCCAAAGGCTCGGGCGGCTGGTGGGGCTGGAGCCGGGAAAAACACGCTTTCGAATGGCTGTTTTGGGCCGGGCGGATCACCACCCATTCGCGCCGTGGCTTCGAGCGTCTTTATGATCTGCCCGAGCGAGTCTTGCCTGCGGGCATTTACAACAGTCCCATCCCTGCCCCGGCCGACGCCCATCGCGAGCTGTTGCGAATCTCTGCCCGGGCCCATGGCGTGGCTACGGCCGCCTGCCTGCGCGATTACTTCCGCCTGTCGCCCGCAGAAATGAAAGGTCGCCTCGAAGAGCTGGTCGAAACAGGCGAACTGATTCCCGTCCGCGTCGAGGGCTGGGACAAGCAGGCCTATCTGCACGCCCAGGCCCGCATTCCACGCAAGGTCAGTGCCCGCGCCTTGCTCGCGCCGTTCGATCCACTGGTCTTCGAACGCAGCCGCGCCGAAAGCCTGTTCGGCTTCCGCTACCGAATCGAGATCTACACGCCCGCCGAAAAGCGCCAGTACGGTTATTATGTCCTGCCCTTCCTGCTCGGCGAACGAATCGTCGCGCGCGTCGACCTCAAGGCTGACCGCCCAGCCGGTGTCCTGCGCGTCCACGCCGCCTATGCAGAGCCCTGCGCCCCGCCCGAAACGGCGGCCGAACTTTATGAAGAGCTGAAGCAGATGCGCGACTGGCTTGGCCTCGAAAGCATCAAAGTCACGCCGGCCGGCGATCTTGGACCGGCGCTGAGCGACATTGCGGGTCGCTCCCTCACGTTGACTCCACCCCTCGCGAAAGCCTAAATCGACCCAGACGGTCTCCTCCCGGCAAGGGGAGGAGCTAAGAGGGAATGCGGTGCGGCGCTTTTGGCGTCAAATCCGCGGCTGTCCCCGCAACTGTAAGCGACGAGCCAAGACCGGTAACCACTGGGATGTCCTCCCGGGAAGGCGGCACGAAGGCGACGACTCGCGAGCCAGGAGACCTGCCGTCTGAAACATTGATCCGATCGCCTGGCGGGTGTCCCAGGTAAGGAGCCTGATATTTTGGAACTCGACGACAATCTCTCGGTCGAAACTTTAGACGCATCCAGCGATGCCGAAGATTCGCGTGTAGCGGATGTGACTATTCTCGTCTGCGCGTCCTGCCGCGACGAGACCGGATCGGACATCCACCCTCGCGCCGGTGCCAAGCTCGCCGAAGCGACACGCGCCGCAGCTGCACACGAAGGCATCGCCGTGCGCAGCGTCGAATGCCTCGGCAACTGCAAGCGCCGCCTGAGTGCTGCGATCCTGCGCGACGGCTCATGGAGCTACGTCTTCGGCGATCTCGCCATTACCTCGGGCGATGACCTCATCACCGGTGCCAAACTCTTCGCCACTTCCACCGACGGCCTGATCCCATGGCGTGGCCGTCCCGACAGCCTCAAGCGCGGGCTCATCGCGCGCATCCCTCCCCTCGATCTCATCAAGGAAGACAAATGACCGCATCCGTCGAACGCGTTCCCTGCACCGTCATCACCGGCTTTCTCGGTGCCGGCAAGACGACGCTGCTCCGCCACATCCTCGAAAACGCCAAGGGCAAGCGCCTCGCCATCATCGTCAATGAGTTTGGCGATGTCGGCATCGATGGCGAAATCCTCAAAGGCTGCGGTATCGACACCTGCCCGGAGGAAAACATCGTCGAACTGGCCAATGGCTGCATCTGCTGCACCGTCGCCGACGATTTTGTCCCCGCGCTCGACCAGATCCTGTCGCGCTCGCCACGCGTCGACCACATCTTGATCGAGACTTCGGGGCTGGCACTGCCCAAGCCGCTGATCCAGGCTTTCCAGTGGCCCACGGTCAAGAGCCGCGTCACTGTTGACGGCGTTATCGCCGTTGTTGACGGCCCGGCGCTCGCAGAAGGCAAGGTCGCCTCCGACATGGACGCGCTCGCCGCCCAGCGCGCCCAGGACGAGACGCTCGACCATGACGATCCGGTCGAAGAAGTGTTTGAAGACCAGGTCGCCTGCGCCGACCTCATCATCCTGTCGAAAAGCGACCTGCTCGATGAAGCTGGACTTGCGCGCGCCAACGCCATTGTCGGCGAGCACCTGTCGCGCGCGGTCAAGATCGTGCAAACCTCGCACGGCAAGGTCGACCCCTCGGTGTTGCTTGGCCTTGGCCTCGCTGTCGAAGACGACATCGAAAATCGCAAGACCCACCATGACGGCGCCTTCGACCACGAGCACGACGATTTCGACTCGTTCGTCATCGACATTCCTTCGATTTCCAACCCGGATGAACTGGCCAGGCGCGTCGCCACCGCCGCCGAGGAAGAAAACGTGCTGCGCGTGAAGGGCTTCGTCGAAGTCGGCGGCAAGCCCATGCGCCTGCTCGTCCAGGCTGTCGGTCCGCGCGTCAATCACTACTACGACCGCGCCTGGACGGCCGAAGACGACCGCCGCTCGCGTCTGGTGGTGATCGGCCTCAAGGGCCTCGACCGCCCGGCCATCGAGCGCATCCTTGTAGGCTGAGCGGGCCAGTTAGATGCATATCCTCACCACCACATCCGCCTCGCTCGACGATCTCGTCGAGCCTGTCGACCTCAGGCAAACGCCTGCGGATGTGGTGGCGTTGTCCTTCACCGACAGCGATCTCGCCGGCATCGCCGCCGCCTGGAAGGCGGACGCGGCAAGCCTGCCATCGATGCGGCTCGCCAGCCTGCGCGACCTCAGGCACCCGATGTCGGTCGATCTCTGGATTGACAGCGTAGCTGTGCACGCCAAGGTCATCATCGTCCGCATCCTCGGCGGCTATGACTGGTGGCGTTATGGTTGCGACCAACTGGCTGCCATTGCCCGAGAAAAGGGCATCGCTCTTGCGCTGCTGCCGGGCGAAAGCCACGATTCGGACTCGCGGCTGATCGAAGGCTCGACCTTGCCGCGCACAGAGCTCGACGCGCTGCTTGGCTATTTCCGCGAAGGCGGACCGCAAAACATGAAGGCGCTGGTTGCGCGGCTGGCTGGACTGGCGGGTTCAGGAGCCAACGCCAATGCACCTGTGACGGTGCCCAAGGCTGGTTTTTACGATCCGGCGCGAGGCGTGGTCGAATCCCCGTTAACGGGGCAGGAGCCAACGACCGAAATCCTAGCGTCGCCGCTCATCCGCCCCTTCGAGGCACCTTCTCCCCGTGAACGGGGAGAAGGAAATGTCGTCCCCATCCTGTTCTATCGCTCGATGCTGCTGGCAGCCGATGTCGCCCCCATCGATGCGCTGGTCGACGCGCTCACCCGCCAAGGCATCCGGCCCGTCCCGATTTTCGTATCAAGCCTGAAGGACAAGGAATCGCTCAGCTTTGTCGAGGCAGCTCTTTCAGCATTAAAGCCATCGGCCATCATCACTGCTACGGCGTTTGCCTCGGGAGCGGAACCCGGCGCGGAAACGCTGTTCGACCGCGCCGGCGTTCCCGTGTTTCAGGTGATCGTCGCCACCACCCGCCGTGAAGCGTGGGAGGGTAGCCCACGTGGGCTGGCACCGGCAGATCTTGCGATGCATGTCGTCATGCCCGAGCTCGACGGCCGCATCCTCGCCGGCGCCATCTCATTCAAATCCGAAAGCGAACTCGACCCGGCGCTCGGCTTCCGCGCCTTTGCCAACCGACCCGAGCCGGACCGCGTCGAACAGGTCGCCACTCGCATCGCGGCACATCTCAGGCTGCGCGAGACGCCGCCCGAAAAGCGCAAGCTTGCGATTCTCATCCCCGATTATCCCAGCGCGCCCGGCCGCACAGGCTATGCCGTCGGCCTCGACGTACCCAACAGCGTGCTCGCCATGCTGCAGGACCTCAAGGACGCCGGGTACGGCGTTGAATCGATTCCGGAATCACCGCGCGCGTTGCTCGATTTGATTGAGACAGGCGGGCACGGGCTGGCACTTGACAACTATCTTGCGCTGTCCGCTGATCTGCCCACGGATGCAAGGAAAGCAGTCGAAGCGGCGTGGGGCGAAGCAGATGCCGATGCAGCCGACAGGACAAGGAAGCGCTCGACGTTGCCCCCCTCTGTCCTGCCGGACATCTCCCCCTCGAGGGGGGAGATTGGCAGCTTCGGCGAAGACGCTCTTCCTGCATCGTCGGCGATTGGCGACGGCCCAGATGACAGTCTGATCTCCCCCCATGAGGGGGAGATGTCCGGCAGGACAGAGGGGGGCGACGTCGAGCGCGACACATCCGCTTCCGCTCACGACACCCAATCCTTTCCCTTCCGCGCCGCAACCTTTGGCAACATCACGGTCGCCCTCGCCCCGGATCGCGGGCGCTCGGCCGATCGCCGTGCCGACTATCACGATCCGACCCTGCCGCCGCGCCATGCGCTGCTCGCCTTTGGCCTGTGGCTGCAAAAGTCGCTCGGCGTCCACGCGATCATCCATGTCGGTGCGCATGGCACACTTGAATGGCTGCCGGGCAAGACTGTCGCTCTGAGCCAGAGCTGCTTTCCCGAAATCGTCACCGGATCGCTGCCGGTGGTCTATCCCTTTATCGTCTCCAATCCCGGGGAGGCAGCCCAGGCCAAGCGCCGCGTTTCGGCCGTCACGCTGGGCCACCTGCCCCCGCCACTTGCGAGCGCGGGCCTCGACGAGAACCAGCACAAGCTTGAAAAACTGGTCGACGAATATGCCCAGGCCGACGGTCTCGACCGCCGCCGCCGCGACCGGCTGGCCAAGCTGATCGTCGAGATGGCGTCCCAGACAGGCCTCGCCGGCGAAGCGGGCGTTGCCAACACCGACGCGCCCGACGAGGCGCTGCGCCGCATCGACGCCTGGCTTTGCGACCTCAAGGATTTCGCCATCAAGGATGGCCTGCACATCTATGGTCGCGCCTCAGACGACGAACACGACGCGATTCGCAGGCAAAGTGCTGCCAGCGAACGCGAGGGCCTGATCGCCGCGCTCGACGGTCGCCACGTCAAGGCCGGCCCCTCAGGCGCACCGGCGCGCGGACGCACCGACGTTTTGCCCACCGGCCGCAACCTCTTCACCTCAGATCCGCGCACCATGCCGACGGCGACCGCCTTCGACCTCGGCAAGGCTGCGGCCGACGAAATCATGCGCAGTTATCTGCAGGGCCATGGCGACTGGCCACGCGCGCTGGTCATTGACCTCTGGGGCAGTGCCTCGTTGCGCACCGGCGGCGAAGAGATCGCCCAAGGCCTGGCGCTGATGGGCTGCCGGCCGCAGTGGGATTCCGCCACTGGCCGCGTCACCGGCATCGAGGTGTTGCCGCCGGCAGCGCTTGGCCGCCCGCGCGTCGACGTCACCTGGCGCATTTCGGGACTGTTCCGCGACATGTTCCCGACCCAGATCGCGCTAGTCGATGCGGCAGTGCGCGCAGTCGCCACGCGAGACGAGGACGACCAGGAAAACCCGCTCGCCGCCAGCACCCGCGCCTCGGGCAAAGTCGAGCCACGCATCTTCGGCTCATCGCCCGGCACCTATGGCGCGGGCCTTGAGGACCTGCTGTCTTCGGGCGACTGGACCACGCGCGACGAACTTGGCCGCGCCTATCTCGACGCGGCCTCGTACGCCTATGGCGGTGCCGAGGGTGAAGGTGTCTCCGCACCGGGTGCTTTTGCCGGCCGCATCGCCGAAGCCGACCTGCTCGTCCACACCGGCGACGACCCCGGCCGCGACATCCTCGAAGGCTCGGCCGACGTCGCTTTCATCGGCGGCTTTACGGCAGCCCTTGCCACACTCGGCAAAAACGCCGACGTGATCGTGCTCGACACCACGGACCCGCAGAAGCCGCGCCCGCGCTCGGTCACGGAAGCCGTCGGCCGCGTCGTGCGCGCTCGCGCCACCAACGCCCGTTTCATCGCCGGCCAGATGCGTCATGGCCCACGCGGCGCCTCGGAATTCGCCGAGACCGTCGATCGGCTGATCGGCTTTGCCGAAACCACCAACGCCATATCAGGCGCGTTGATCGAGGCCGTCCACGACGCCTATCTCGGCAACGATGCCGTGCGTGCCTTCATGTTGCGCGAGAACCCGGCGGCGGCGAAATTCATCGCCGAACGTTTCGCGACCGCCCGCCGTCGCGGCCTGTGGCATCCCTTGCGCAACTCCATCGACGACGATCTCGCCGCACTGATCGCCGAAGCCTCGGAAAAAGAGGTCGCGGCATGAACAGCTTCTCGCGTCGTGGCGCCTGCCCCGCTCTTTCCGCCCCGATGCTGACAGGCGACGGACTGCTCGTCCGGCTCAATCCAGTCGCTGGAGAAATCGCACCCAAGCTATTGATCGGACTCTGTGAGTCCGCGCTTCGCCATGGCAACGGCATCGTTGAGGTTACCGCTCGCGGCAGCATCCAGATCCGAGGCCTGACCACCCAAAGCGCCGCGCAACTTGCCGCCGAAGTCGATACGCTCGGCATTGTGGTTCGCACCGGCGTTCCAGTCGACACAAGTCCACTTGCGGGGATTGATCCGACTGAAACAGCCGATCCCGCACCGCTCGCCGCTGCAATTCGGCAGGCAATCTCGGCAGCCGGCCTGGCCGCACGGCTAGGTCCCAAAGTCTCCATCGTCGTCGATGGACTTGGACAGATCGGTCTTGGCGCCATCATTGCCGATGTCAGGCTGGAAGCCGCCGACGCCCAGCACTGGCGCCTGTCAGTCGCCGGCGACGAACAGGCCGCGACTTTTGTCGGCGAGTTCAGGGCGGAAGCCGCCTGCCATGCGACCATCGCCATACTAGGATCTGTAGCGGCCCTTGGGCGCCAGGCTCGCGCCCGCGACCTGGCGGTGCCGGCCATCCTGGAAGCAATTGAAGTCTCGGCGACGTCTCATTCCTTACCACCCCCCTCTGTCCTGCCGGACATCTCCCCCGCAAGGGGGGAGATCAGCCACTTGGGCGTCAGTGCTCCGCGCCCGGATCTTGCAAAATATGATACTCCTAGCGCCACGTCCGCCGGGCACACTGACATCGGAGATTGGCGGAAGCCGACGCGACAGCTGATCTCCCCCCTTGCGGGGGAGATGTCCGGCAGGACAGAGGGGGGTGGGAAGGATCACGATCTAACCACAGCAGCAGATGATTCATTCCCGCAGCGAATCCCTGCAACCGATTCATCTTCCATCGGAATCCTACAGCTAAGAGAGCAACGAATCGCCCTCGGCACAGCCCTGCCGTTCGGCTCTGCCCGTGCCGAAATGCTGATTTCCCTTTGCGAAGCAGCCATCGAGCTCGGCGCAACCGGCATCCGCCCCGGCCCCGCCCGTTCGCTCCTATTCATGGGCATGACTCACACCGCCTGCGACGCGCTTCGCTTCGAAGCAAAAAAACTTGATTTCGTCACTGCCGCCGCAGATCCACGCACCCGCATCGCCGCCTGCCCGGGCGCGCCGGCCTGCGCATCAGGCATGATCGCCGCGCGCGACGTGGCGGCCGAAATCGCGCGAACCATCGGCCTGGACCTCGACCCGACACTTAGGCTGCATGTCTCCGGCTGCGCCAAGGGTTGCGCCCATCCCGGCCCCGCTGCCCTCACCATTGTCGGTGACGAAAAAGGGGCGGCATTTGTCGTCGGCGGAACGGCGAAAGGGCTTCCGGCTGCTTACACCGCAGGATATGAAGCCGCGCGTGGCGTTGGCCGGCTCACAGAACTTCTCGCCGCCGAGCGACAGCCGCATGAGGACGCCACCGCTTGCCTCGCCCGGCTTGGCGCCAAGCGCTTGGCGCAATCGTTACGACAAGGATGACCATGGCCGCCTACGACTACATCCACGATGGCATGGCCATCTACGAGCGATCCTTCGCCATCATCCGCTCGGAGGCCAACCTCTCGCGCTTTTCCGAAGAGGAAGCCGATGTCGCCGTGCGCATGATCCACGCTTGCGGCCTGGTCGAGGCGGCTGAACATTTCGTCTTCTCCGAAAACTTCGTGTCCGCAGCGAGCGCAGCCCTCAAGGCCGGCGCACCGATCTTTTGCGACGCAGAGATGGTGGCGCGCGGCGTCACCCGGGCCCGCCTGCCCTCAGACAACGAGGTGATCTGTACGCTGCGCGACCCGCAAACAGCCGAAATCGCGCAAAAACTCGGCAACACCCGTTCCGCCGCCGCCATCGACCTCTGGGGCGATAAGATGGCCGGCTCGGTCATAGCCATCGGCAACGCACCGACCGCGCTGTTTTATCTGCTTGAAAAGCTGCGTGACGGTGCGCCCAAGCCTGCCGCCATCATCGGCATGCCGGTCGGCTTCGTTGGGGCTGCAGAATCAAAGGACGCGCTGGCCGAAAACTCCTACGGCGTGCCTTATGCCATCGTGCGTGGCCGCCTCGGCGGCAGTGCCATGACCGCCGCCGCCCTCAACGCACTTGCGAGGCCGGGCCTGTGACATCAGCTCAGAAAGGTCGCCTCATCGGCGTCGGCACCGGCCCGGGCGATCCCGAGTTGCTGACCTTGAAGGCTGTGCGTGCGCTGGCCGAGGCCGACGTGATCGCCCATTTCGCCAAACGCGGCAACAACGGCAACGCCCGCACCATCACCGATGCGCATTTCCGCGCTGGGGTCATCGAACTGCCACTGCTGTACCCGGTCACTACCGAGATCGATAAGGATCACGACGACTACCGCGCGGCGATCACAAGCTTCTATGAAGAGTCAGCGCGGGCGGTTGCAGCGCATCTCCAGGAGGGACGCACCGTGGCGGTCCTGTCCGAGGGCGACCCGCTGTTTTATGGTTCCTACATGCATCTGCATGTGCGGCTGTCTCATCTCTTCCCGACCGAAATCATCCCCGGCGTCACCGCCATGTCCGGCTGCTGGTCGCAGACCGGCGTGCCGATCGTCCAGGGCGACGACGTGCTGTCGGTGCTGCCGGGCACCATGAGCGAGTTCGAGCTGACCCGCCGCCTCGCCGACACCGACGCCGCCGTCATCATGAAAGTCGGCCGCAACCTGCCCAAGATCCGCAAGGCGCTTGACGTCACCGGCAAGCTCGACCGCGCCATCTATGTCGAGCGCGGCACAATGCCGAACACGCTGTCGATGCGGCTTGTCGACAAGGCCGACGACACCGCACCCTATTTCGCCATCGTGCTGGTACCGGGTTGGGCCGGCAAGCCGGGGGCGGACCTATGAGCGGCCGCCTCGTCGTCATCGGCCTCGGCCCCGGCAATGCCGATCAGGTCACGCCGGAAGCCACCAATGCCGTTGCCGAAGCCAACTTCTTCTACGGCTACAAGCCCTATCTCGACCGCCTCGATCTGCGCCCGGACCAGACGCGCGTCGCCTCCGACAACCGCGAGGAGATTTCCCGCTCCAACGCGGCGCTGGAAATGGCAGCATCCGGCCACAACGTTGCTGTCGTCTCTGGCGGCGACCCCGGCGTCTTCGCCATGGCCGCTGCAATCTGCGAGGCGATCGAAGCCGGCCCCAAGGAATGGCGCGACATCGACCTCGCCATCGTGCCCGGCGTCACCGCCATGCTGGCAGTTGCCGCCCGCGTCGGCGCACCGCTCGGCCATGATTTCTGCGCGATCAACCTGTCGAACAATTTGAAGCCGTGGGAACTGATCGAGCGCAGGCTGGTGGCGGCGGCTACCGCCGGCTTCGTCATTTCGCTCTACAATCCGATCAGCAAGGCACGCCCCTGGCAGCTCGCCAGCGCGTTAGAGACACTACGCGTGCATCTGCCTGCGACGACGCCCGTCATCTTCGGCCGTGCCGCCGGCCGACCCGACGAACGGATCGAAATCGTCATGCTAGGTGAGGCCGCTGCGGAAAAAGCCGACATGGCGACCTGCGTCATCATCGGCTCGCCAGAGACCCGTCTCATCGAGCGCGATGGCAAGCGCCCGCTTGTCTACACGCCGCGCTTTGCAGTCGGGGCAAACTGATGATCGACAAGGTCGAGGAGCGCGGTAACGGTCGAGGCGGATGGCACATCCGGCAGTTCCGGCCTGCGGAACAGGATCACCTCGGTCCCAATTCCCCGCGCGGCTGCGATCTTGCCATAGGTGGCCGCACCGCCGCTGTTCTTGGCGACGATGACGTCAATGCGATGCGCCTCGAGCAAGGCATGCTCGTCAGCCTCCCGAAACGGCCCGCGCGCCAGAATGTAGGTGGCTTCGGGCACACCGAGCGGCGGCTCGATCGGGTCGACGCTGCGAATGATGTAGGAATGCTGGGGCGCGGTCACGAAAGGCGCGATCTCCTGCCGGCCAAGCGCCAGGAAGACGCGGCGCGGATTTACGCCCAGCGCAGCCACTGCTTCGTTGGAATCGTCGACCAGCGTCCAGTTGTCGCCGGCGACCGCCTCCCAGGCAGGGCGGCGCAGTGCCAGGATCGGCACGCCAGACAGGCGCGCGGCCTCGGCAGCATTGGCCGAAATGCGCGCAGCATAAGGATGCGTGGCATCGATCAGCAGGTCGATTTTGTGCGCGGCAAGCCACTCGGCCAAGCCCTTCGCACCACCAAAACCGCCGCTGCGCATCGGCACCGGCTGCTCGACCGGATTTTCAGTGCGCCCAGCCATGGACAGCTTGATGTCGAGATCGGCGCGCGTGGCGAGCTTCGCTGCCAGTTGCCTCGCCTCGGTGGTTCCGCCCAAGATCAATATGCGGTGGGTCATCATGCCTGCTGATTTCACGCCGATGGATAAATGGCTGACGGTCGTCGGTATCGGCGAGGACGGTGTAGCGGGTCTCGGCGACGAGGCCAAGCGCGCGATCTCGGCAGCGACCCATGTCTTCGGCGGCAAGCGCCATCTTGCGTTGGCAACCGGATTGATCAACGGCGAGGCCCACGCCTGGCCGACGCCTTTCGACAACGAAATGCTAGATGTCACCGCCCTCCGTGGCCAAAAGGTTTGCGTGCTCGCCTCCGGCGATCCGTTCCTGCATGGCGTCGGCGTCACGCTATCGCGTCAAGTGCGATCAGGCGAAATGCGGGTGCTGCCAGCCCCTTCTGCCTTTTCGCTCGCCGCTTCGCGCCTTGGCTGGGCGCTGCAGGAGATCGAGACGATTTCGCTTCACGGCCACGCCATCGAGCTGATCCGCCCGCTGCTGCAGCCCAGCGCCCGCATCCTCGCACTGACTTCGGACGCAGAAGCGCCGGCTGCCCTCGCGAAACAGCTCACAGACAGCGGCTTTGGGAGCTCGAAACTCACTGTGCTCGAAGCTCTTGGTGGTCCAAGCGAGCGAATTCGCGCAACCAACGCGACAGCCTTCGATCTCCAAAACATCAATCCACTCAATGTTTTGGCGCTTGAGATTGAATCAACGTCGGAAGCCCGCATTTTGCCGCTTGCTTGCGGCCTCGCCGACAATCTGTTCGAACATGACGGCCAGATCACCAAGCGCGAAATACGCGCCATGACCCTATCCGCGCTTGCCCCGCGCCGGGGCGAGCTTGTGTGGGACATCGGTGCTGGTTCCGGCTCTATCTCGATCGAATGGATGCTTTGCCATCCCTCGCTGCGCGCCATTGCCATCGAGGCCAATGCCGAACGTGCCGCCCGCATCGACCGCAACGCCAAGGCGTGTGGCGTGCCCGGCCTCGCGATCGTCCATGGCACCGCCCCCGCGGCACTCACCGACCTGCCCGCACCCGACGCGATTTTCATCGGCGGCGGCGGCAGCGAACCGGGCGTCTTCGACGCGGCCATTGACGCCCTGCGTCCTGGCGGACGCCTCGTCGCCAATGCCGTCACGCTTGAAATGGAAACGCTTCTGCTCGCCAGGCATGCCATGCTCGGCGGTAACCTCATTCGTCTTCAAGTCTCCCGCGCCGCCCCTGTTGGCTCGATGACCGGCTGGCGGCCGGCAATGCCGGTCACGCAATGGAGCTGGGTGAAGCCATGATGATCGCAGGCATAGGCTGCCGCAAAGGCGCAGCGCACGAAGACATCTTGTCCGCCATCGAAACCGCGCTCGAAGCGCACGGGCTCGCTGTAACCGCACTGTCAGCGCTCGCCACTGCCGCGCTCAAGCGAGACGAACAAGGCATCATCGCCGCCGGACGAACCCTCGATCTGCCTTTGCTGGTCGTCGAGGACGCGAAGCTGAAACTTGCCGAGCCGCGCACGCTCAGCCGCTCGCAAGCCTCTCTCGAAGCCGCAGGCACGCCGTCCGTCTCGGAAGCCTCGGCCCTTGCCGCCGCCGGCGACGATTCGAGCCTGCTTGGCCCGCGCATCGCAGTAGGCCCCGCCACCTGCGCCATCGCCATCAGTGGAGCCCGCATTTGACTGTCCATTTCATCGGCGCTGGCCCCGGTGCCGCCGACCTCATCACCGTGCGTGGCAGCAAGCTTCTGGCCGCCTGCCCGGTCTGCCTCTATGCCGGCTCGATCGTTTCGCCTGAACTTTTGTCCTACTGTCCGGAGGACGCAAGGCTGGTCGATACCGCTCCGATGTCGCTCGGCGAGATCGAAGCTGAATATGTCGCCGCACACGCCGCCGGCCATGACGTCGCCCGCCTGCATTCCGGCGACTTGTCAGTATGGAGCGCGGTCGCCGAGCAGATCCGGCGGCTGGAAAAGCACGATATCGCCTACACACTGACGCCGGGCGTGCCCTCCTTCGCAGCTGCGGCTGCAGCGCTCAAGCGCGAGCTAACCATTCCAGAAGTCGCCCAGAGCCTGGTGCTGACCCGCGTATCCGGTCGCGCGTCGAAGATGCCGCCGGGCGAAACGCTCGCCGGCTTCGGCCGCACCGGCGCCACGCTAGCCGTTCACTTGGCTATCCACGCCATCGACCAGGTCGTTTCGGAGCTCACCCCTCACTATGGCCCGGATTGCCCGGTGGCGATTGTGTTCCGCGCTTCATGGCCGGACGAGCGTATCATCCGCGCCACGCTGTCGACCATCGCGGCCGAACTGGCCAAAGACCCGATCGAGCGCACCGCCATCATCTTCGTGGGCGCCTCGCTGGCTGCAGAGGATTTTCGCGAGAGCTCGCTCTACGACGCCTACTATCAGCGCCGCTTCAGGGGCCGCGACGGGTTATGAGACGAGGCGAAGGGCGCATGCCCCATCAGCTCTCCCTCGCGGTTGAAGACGAGGATTTCGAGCGCGATGTCAGGATCGTTGAGCGCAGCGGCCGCCGTGCGCCAGGCCGCCTTGGCGATCGCATCGCCAATACCGACGCCGGCCTTTCTGGCCTCGATAAAGGCTTCGGCCACGGTGTTGGCGCTCCGGATACGCGCGGCAAGCGCCTCGTCCGCTCCGGCCTCAACGGCCACCGCGGCCAGCCCTTCCAGATCGGCGGAGCCCCTATTCGAATGCACATCGAGCAGGCCTTGCGACAGCTTGGTCATCTTGGCGACGCCGCCGGCGATCGTGACCTTCGGCACCGGGTGCGCTCGGATGTATTTCAGCATGCCGCCAACGAAGTCGCCCATGTCGATCAGTTGAACCTCGTGCAGATCATGGAACTTCTGCACCGCCATTTCGGAGGCGTTGCCGGTCGAGCCGGCGACATGGTCGAAGCCCATGGCACGCGCCACGTCGACGCCGCGATGGATCGAATGGATCCACGCCGAGCAGGAATAGGGAATGACGATGCCCGTCGTCCCCAGGATCGAGATACCACCCAGAATGCCGAGCCTCGGGTTCAGCGTCCTCAGCGCCATTTCCTCGCCGCCGGCGACGGAAATTGTGACCTCGACGTCGGCGCCCTCGCCGAATACCTCGGCGATCGCGCCTGTTATCATCTTGCGCGGCACCGGATTGATCGACGCCTGGCCCGGCGGGATCGGCAGGCCCGGCCGCGTCACCGTTCCGACGCCCTTGCCCGCCTTGAACACCACGCCGCTGCCCAGCGCACCCGGCCGCACCGTGCTCATGACCAGCGCGCCGTGGGTCACGTCGGGATCGTCGCCAGCGTCCTTGACGATGCCGGCCATGGCCGCATCGTCCAATCGCTCCTGTTTCGCCAGCGCGAAAGCCACCTTTTGGCCACTCGGCAAGGTGATTTCCACCGGGTCTGGGAATTGCCCCGACTGCATGGCGATGCACGCCGCCTTGGTCGCGGCGGTGGCACAGGCACCGGTGGTCCAGCCGCGCTTGAGCGGACGATCTTCTTCATTCATGACGCGATCTATAAGCTTGCCGAAGCTACGCGTCATCGGCGAAAGCGACACGCATGAGTCTTGAAAAAGCCATTGCACGTTTGAAGTACGAGCCGCAGACGCTCGAGCCCGGCCATGTCTGGCTGGCCGGCGCCGGTCCGGGCGATCCCGGCTGCCTCTCGCTCGACGTGCTGTCGGCGCTTGCCCAGGCCGACGCATTGGTCCATGACTCGCTGGTAACGCCCGAAATCCTTGATATTGCCGAGCAAGCCGAAAAATTCTTCGTCGGCAAGCGCGGCGGCAGGCTGTCGATCCCGCAGGACGACATCAACGCACTTCTGGTCAAACTGGCGCGAGAAGGCCGCAAGGTCGTGCGCCTCAAGGGCGGCCACCCCTTCGTCTTCGGCCGTGGGGCTGAAGAAGCTCTGGTGCTGACCCGGGAGAACATTCCCTGGCGCGTGCTTTCCGGCATCACGTCGGCGTTCGGTGGCCTGACCTCGGCGGGCATCCCCGCGACCATGCGCGGCGTCAACGGCGCGATCATCCTGGCCACCGGCTTTGCCGCAGTCAGCGACGACCGGCCTGACTGGGCAGCCCTTGCCCGCACAGGCCAGCCCATCGTCATCTATATGGGCCTGACACATATGGCGGACACCGTGGCGGAGCTTCTGGCAGCGGGCCTGCCCGAGGAAACACCCGCGGCATTTGTCGAAAACGGCTCGATGCCGCAGGAGCGCACGGTGACCGCATTGCTCGGCACTCTGGTAGAGACCGCCAAGCGCGAGAAAATCGTCTCGCCGTCCCTCATCGTCATCGGCGGCATCGTGGCACTACGCGCCGAACTCACGGGGCAAAAATGACGGCGCGCGGGCTGATCATCGGCGCGCCGCGTTCAGGCTCGGGCAAGACCAGCGTCACCATCGGCCTGCTGCGCGCCTTTGCGCGCCGTGGCTTGCGCGTGCGCGGCGCGAAATCGGGGCCTGACTACATCGATCCCGGCTTCCACAAAGCGGCCACAGGCCTGCCCGGCGTCAATCTCGACAGCTGGGCAATGCCGCCGTCGCTGCTCAACACACTTGCCGCGAACGCCGCCGCCGATACCGACCTGGTCATCATCGAAAGCGCCATGGGCCTGTTCGACGGCATTCCAGCACCATACGGCCGCTCGGGCGCTGCCGCCGATCTCGCCCGGCTCTACGGCCTGCCGGTGCTTTTGGTGCTCGACGTCTCCGGCCAGTCTCAGACATCAGCCGCCATTGCCAAGGGTTTCGCCACCTACGACGCTGAGGTTCGCATCTCGGGCGTGGTGCTCAACCGGCTTGGCAGCGACCGCCACCGCCGCCTTGCCGGCGACGCCATCGAAGCGCTTGGCCTGCCCGTCGTCGGCGGCATTTTACGCGACCCTACGCTTTCCCTGCCGGAGCGCCATCTGGGTCTCGTCCAGGCCGAAGAGCACGCCGACCTCTTCGCCCATATCGATAAGCTCGCCGACATGGCCGAGCGCTCGCTCGACCTTGATGCCATCATGGCCCTCGCCACGCCGCTCGCGCCCGGCGCAGGCGACCAGAGCTTTGCGCTTTCGCCGCCCGGCCAGCGCATCGCCCTCGCCCAGGACGCCGCCTTCACCTTCCTCTACCCGCACGTCGCCGCCCACTGGCGCGCCATGGGGGCTGAGCTTGTGCCGTTCTCGCCGCTCGCCGACCAGGCGCCAGACGCCTCCTGCGACGTCTGCTGGTTGCCCGGAGGCTATCCCGAACTGCACCCCGGCAGGCTCGCAGCCGCGCGGAACTTTCTTTCCGGCACACGTCACTTCGCCGAAACCAAGCCGGTCCATGGCGAGTGCGGCGGCTTCATGGTGCTTGGCGAAACCATCGAAGACGCCGATGGCGCGACCCACCCGATGCTCGGCCTGCTCGGCCATGCCACGAGCTTCGCCAAGCGCAAGATGAATCTTGGCTACCGCCAGGCGCGGCTTAGCGCTGCCTGTCCACTCGGTGAAGCCGGCAGCGCGATCCGTGGCCACGAATTCCATTACGCCCAGACGATCAAGAAAGGCGAGGACTTGCCGCTCGGCGACATCGCCGACGGCCAGGGCAATCCACTCGGCACGTTTGGTGGCCGGCGCGGCTACGTCACCGGTACTTTCTTCCACGCCATAGCGAGGGCCTGAGATGGCCTCGCCAGAGACAATCTTCGACGATTTCCGCATCGGGCTGGTCTTCTTCACGCGCCTGCCGCTGCCGCATTTCGAGGTGCGCGACCGCACATTGGCAGACGCCATCTGGACCGCACCGCTGATCGGGCTGGTCGTCGCCGTTGTCGCCTGGTTCGCTTACGCCGTCGCCACGCTGCTCGGCCTCGCGCCCAGCCTCGGCGCAGCCCTTGCCTTGACAGCAAGCATGCTGATCACCGGCTGCCTGCACGAGGACGGACTGTCCGACACTGCGGACGGCTTTGGCGGTGGCCGCACGCGCGAGCGCAAGCTCGAGATCATGCGCGACAGCCGCATCGGCACCTATGGCGCCTGCGCGTTGGCACTGTCGATCCTCGCGCGCTGGAGCGCGATTGCCGATCTGGCCACGCCTGGCCATGTCTTTACTGGCCTCGTCGTCGCCCATGTCGCCTCGCGCGCGCTCATCCCGGCCTTCATGCAGATGTTGCCACAAGCTCGTATCGACGGCTTGTCGGCCGGTGTCGGCACCCTCTCCGACAGTGTTGTCCTGACTGCCCTCGCCATCGGCGCTGTGGCGTTGCTGCTGCTCGGCCTCAAGGGCGCGGTCGTTGCGGCCATTTGTCTGGCACTGCTGTTTGTCGCATTTCGAAAACTCTGCCTCGCCCAGATCGGCGGCCAGAGCGGCGACACCATCGGCGCCATCCAGCAACTCGCCGAGATCACGTTGCTTTTCGCCGCTTCCGCCATCTTGGCTTGATTCATATCAGGAGTACTCGCAGCCATGGCCTTCAAATCGCTCGATGAATTGCGCGCAGCCTGCACCGCTCTGCCCGCCGGCAGCGATGCCGCCGCGCAGGCCGTGGCTAGCCGTCAGGACACGCTGACCAAGCCGCGCGGCAGTCTCGGCAAGCTCGAAACCATCGCCGCATGGCTGGCGCGCTGGCAGGGTCGCGACATGCCGAGGCTCGACCGGGTCAAGGTCATTGTCTTTGCCGGCAACCATGGCGTGACCGCCCAGGGCGTTTCAGCCTATCCCTCCGAGGTGACGGTGCAGATGGTGGCGAATTTTGCTGGCGGCGGTGCCGCCATCAATCAGCTCGCCCGCCTTGCCGGCGCCGAGCTGTCGGTGATCCCGCTCGACCTCAACCACCCCACCGGCGACTTCACGCAAGACGTTGCGATGAACGAGGCGGAGTTCCTCGCCGCCGTTGCCACCGGCTATGAAGCGGTCGACGAGGACCTCGATCTGATCTGCTTCGGCGAAATGGGCATCGGCAACACGACTCCTGCGGCGGCAATAGCTGCGGCACTCTTCGGCGGCACCGGCCGCGATTGGGCCGGCCGTGGCACAGGCGTCGACGATTCGGGCCTGTCGCGCAAATTCGCCGCCATCGACGCTGGCCTTGCTCGCCACGCCGCGAGCCTCGCCGATCCGTTGGCTGTTGCCGCAGCACTCGGTGGCCGCGAACTCGCCGCGATCTTGGGCGCCACGCTCGCCGCGCGTCACCTTGGCGTGCCCGTCCTGCTCGACGGTTTCGTCGTCACCGCAGCTGCTGCTCCGCTCGCGAAATTGCACCCCCAAGGCCTTGCCCACACCCTTTCCGCACATGTCTCCGCCGAAGCCGGTCACCGCCAGCTTCTCGAAGCGCTTTCGCTTTCGCCCCTGCTCGATATGGGCATGCGGCTTGGTGAAGGCTCGGGCGCTTGCCTGGCGGTCAACATCGTGCGCTCGGCGCTCGAATGCCACGCCCGCATGGCCAGTTTTGCCGAAGCAGGCGTCACAGACAAATAGTCGGGATTTTCCGGTTCGACAGGGACACGACTGTCGAGATGGAAAATGATTTCTTCTGAAGCTCTGAAAGGAGACAAAAAATCTCCATCCCGTGGCCGAGGCAACTTGCCTCTGCCTCCCGCGAACGCAACCTCCCGACTATCTTGCGGCCTACTTTAGCCATTTGCCGCTTGTCTCAGGAGAATGCCCCCATGAAACGCTTCCTACTCGTTGGTGCAGCGCTTGCCGCCATCCTCGCCGGCCCGCTGCAGGCCAATGCCGCAGACAAGCTGCTCAATGCCTCCTATGACGTCGCCCGCGAGCTGTTCGCCGCCGAGAACGCGGCGTTCATCGCCAAGAACCCGGGTGTGTCAGTCGACCAGTCACATGCCGGCACTTCCAAACAGGCGCGCGCCATCGTCGAGGGGCTTGAGGCCGACGTCGTCACCTTCAATCAGGTCACCGACATCGACTTCCTGGTCAAGAACGGCTTTGTATCAGACGACTGGAAGAAGGACTTCGCCAACCAGGCCTCGCCCTTCTATTCGCTGCCATCCTTCCTCGTCCGCGCCGGCAACCCCAAGAACATCAAGGACTGGTCGGATCTGGTCCGCGACGACGTCAAGGTGATCTTCCCGAACCCCAAGACCTCGGGCAATGCGCGCTACACCTATCTCGCGGCAACCGCCTACGCCAAGGAAGCCTTCAAGGGCGACGACGCCAAGGTGAAGGAATTCGTGACCAAGCTGTTCGACAACGTGCCGGTATTCGATACCGGCGGCCGCGCCGCCACCACGACCTTCGTCGAGCGCAACATCGGCGACGTGCTGATCACCTTCGAGGCCGAGACCCGCTCGATCGCCAAGGAATACGGTACCGACAAGGTCGAAAGCGTCATCCCCTCGGTCAGCCTGCTTGCCGAATTCCCTGTCGCCATCGTCGACAAGGTGGTCGACAAGCGCGGCTCGCGCGACCTTGCCAAGTCCTATCTCGACTTCCTGTATACGCCTGAGGGACAGCGCATTGCCGCCCAGCACGGCAACCGCGTCCACGAGCCCGCCGTCGCTGCCGAATTCAAGGACCAGTTCCCTGAGGTTCGCCTGGTCACCGTCGAGGACGTCTTCGGCGGCTGGGACAAGGTCCAGAAGGAGCATTTCGGTTCGGGCGGCCTGCTCGACCAGATCTACGGCGAACGTTGACCCTCGCCACCCATTGTTGTTGAGAATTGGAGAGCCGGCCATGCCGGCTTTCCGCATTGATGTATCCAGGAAGGCATTTCAGTGGCGCGCCGCATTCTGCCAGGGTTTCCCCTGGCGCTGGGGATAACCCTCGTCTACGTCTCGATCATCGTCGTGCTGCCGCTCGGCGCGCTCGTCTTCAAGGCGGCCAGCCTCGGTTTCGAGGATTATTGGCGCATCGTCTCCTCGCCGCGTGCGGTTGCGAGCTACCGCGTCACGGCCCTTTCGGCACTCGCCGCCACCGCGTTCAATCTCGTCTTCGGCATGGGGCTCGCCTGGGTGCTGGTGCGCTACCGCTTCCCTGGCCGCCGCATCGTCGACGCGCTCGTCGACCTGCCCTTCGCCCTGCCCACGGCAGTTGCCGGCATAGCGCTAACCACGCTGTTTGCAGAAAACGGCTGGTTCGGCTCGGTCCTTGCTCAAGCCGGCATCAAGGTCGCCTACACCCCGCTCGGCATCATGGTCGCCATGGCATTCACCAGCCTGCCCTTCATCGTCCGCACGGTACAGCCGGTGCTGGAAGACCTCGACCCAGCACTTGAGGAAGCCGCCCAAACACTCGGCGGAAGCGACCGCTCGATCTTCCTGCGGGTCATCCTGCCGCTGTTGGCGCCCGCCTTGCTCGCCGGCCTGTCCTTGTCCTTCGCCCGTAGCCTCGGCGAGTTCGGCGCCATCATCTTCATTGCCGGCAACCAGCCGATGTCCACCGAGATCACGGCACTCCTCGCCTTCATCAGGCTTGAGGAATACGACTACCAGGCCGCCGCGGCGATTGCCTCGGTGCTGCTCATCACTGCCTTCCTGATGCTTGCCATCACCAACATCCTGCAGGCGCGCGCCCTGCGCTACACGGCGAGGGGCTGAGATGAGCGCTTCCATCAAAGGCCGCCCGCCTCGTGTCGGCGACGCACCAGCCTTCCGCCGCGCCCTGATCGGCATCGTGCTGACGCTGGTCGCCATCGTCATCATCGCCCCCCTGGCCGTCATCGGCTACCAGGCGTTTTCGCAAGGCATCAAGGTCTATGCCGCCGCGATCGCCCATCCCGACACGCTGCACGCCATCTGGCTTACAGTCGTCACTGCACTGATTGCCGTGCCAATTAACACCGCCTTCGGCGTCGCCGCCGCCTGGGCGATGACCAAGTTCGACTTCCGGGGCCGCCGCTTCCTGCTTGTCGTCATCGAGATTCCGTTCTCGATCTCGCCGATTGTCGCCGGTGTCGCCTATCTCTTCGTCTACGGCCTGCAGGGTCTGTTCGGACCAGCGCTCGAATCCGCCGATATCAAGATTCTGTTCGCCCTGCCCGGCATCGTGCTGGCCTCGATGTTCGTCACTGCACCCTTTGTCGCCCGCGAGCTGATCCCGCTGATGCAGGCGCAAGGGCGCGATCTGGAAGAAGCAGCCACCTCGCTCGGCGCGTCGGGCTGGCGCACTTTCTTCTCCGTCACCCTGCCCAACATCCGCTGGGCCCTGCTCTATGGCGTGGTGCTGTGCAACGCCCGCGTCATGGGCGAATTTGGTGCGGTCTCGGTCGTCTCGGGCAACATCCGCGGCCAGACCAACACGCTGCCGCTGCATATCGAGCTGCTCTACCACGACTACCAGACGGCTGGCGCCTTCGCCGCCGCCTCCATCCTGGCGCTGCTCGCTGTAGTCACACTCATCGCCAAGGTCCTGCTTGAACGCCAGGGCGCGGGCCGTGCCCGCCGCCGCCCCGCGCTTGCAGCACCGATTGCCGCTCCAAAAACCGTTTCCGCTGAGGTTTCGTCATGAAAATCCGCCTCGACAATGTCGCGAAGAACTTCGAGACCTTCCATGCCGTACGCGGCGTTTCACTGGAGATCGAAAGCGGCGAACTCGTCGCCCTGCTCGGCCCTTCCGGATCGGGAAAGACCACCATCCTGCGCATGGTCGCGGGCCTCGAATATGCCGATGCCGGTCACATCTATTTCGGCGACGAAGACGCCACCGACATTCCGGTGCGCGACCGTGGCGTCGGTTTCGTCTTCCAGCATTACGCGCTGTTTCCGCATATGACGGTGGCGGAGAACATCGCCTTCGGCATGAAGGTTTCCAAGATCCGCCGCGACAAGGCCGCCATCGACACCCGCGTCGCCGAGCTTTTGCGACTGGTCCAGCTCGACGGCCTGGGGGAACGTTTCCCCGGCCAGATCTCGGGCGGCCAGCGCCAGCGCGTCGCCCTTGCCCGTGCGCTGGCCGTCGATCCCAAGGTGCTTTTGCTCGACGAACCTTTTGGCGCGCTCGACGCCAATGTGCGCCGCGACCTGCGCCGCTGGTTGCGCGAGATCCATCAGGAGCTTGGCATTACCACGCTGTTCGTTACCCACGACCAGGAAGAAGCGCTCGATCTCGCCGACCGCGTCGTCATCCTCGACAAGGGCCAGATCGTGCAACAGGGCACGCCCGAAGACGTTTGCCGCAACCCGGCCTCGGCCTTCGTCATGAATTTTCTGGGCGACACCAACCGCTTTGCCGCGACCGTCTCGGGCGGCCATGCACGACTTGGCGACGCCAAAATCCCCGCGCCCGGCTTCGCCGACGGCCCGGTTGAAATCTTCCTGCGCCCCAGCGATCTCGGGTGGAATTCGGCAGGCGAAGGCATCCCCGCGACCGTCGCTCGGGTCATCGATCGGCCTGCTGGTCGGCGCATTCTTGCGGTCATGGCGTCGGGCGAAGCGATCGAACTCGACGTCGCCCCCGAGACCCAGGTCAGCGCTCGTGAACAGGGCGTCATCACCATCGAGCGGGCCCGAGTCTACGCAGCGGGCTGAATCAGCCTCAAGACCCGCAAAACTTACGGAAAATCAACGTGTTTCGGCTTGTATATCAAGTCTGTGGAATTTATCTCTGGTGAAGGCCGGAATGCGATGGGGACGAATCGTTATCCTCGGCAAGCAACCTCACGCTGCGACAAGCAGCCGAAAGCCGATGACACGCGTTCACCATGCTGACTAAAAAAGGCAAATACGGCCTCAAGGCCCTCGTCTACCTGTCCCAACTGCCGGCCGGCCAGCTCGCCTTCGTCGGCGACATTGCAACCGCCAACAAGATCCCGAAAAAGTTTCTCGACGCCATCCTGGGCGAACTGCGCAATGCCGGATTCGTCCAGAGCCGCAAGGGCAAGGACGGCGGCTACCGCCTCGCCAAGTCCGCCAGCGAGATCAAGATCGGCCATGTCGTGCGCGTGCTCGACGGCCCCCTGGCGCCAATCCCTTGCGCCAGCCGCACCCAATACCAGCCCTGCGACGACTGCGACGAGGCCACCTGCCAGATCAGGCACATGATGCTCGAGGTGCGCCAGGCCATCGCCGGCGTGCTCGACAACCGCAGCCTCGCCCAGGTGCGCGACGCCGCCAATGACGACATCCTGAGCGAAGCCTTGCACCACGCCTGAGGCGCGTCCATCACCTCAGACGACCCGACGAAGCACCATTGGCCGGTTGCGGCGGTGCGCTGGCGCTGGCTCGTGCCGCCTGAAGGCCTTGCGCAACGGCGGAATGACCTGGCGCCCGAATGTCTCGATCGCATCGGCGTCATCGAGACCGTGAACGATGAAGTCGGTCACGCCGAGCTCGACAAAGCCTGCCAGCGCCGAGACCATCTGTTCCGGCGCGCCGCCAAGCTGCCATGCCTGGATGCCTTCGCCGACATACACTGGCAAGGAAAAGCCAATGCGCTGCGCGCGACCAAATGGATCGGCCGCGACCCGAACACGCTCGATCAGCCGGCCTGTGTCCTCGAACCCGCCTACCGGCAGCTCGAACCGGTCGGCGTGACGGCCGGCGATTTTGAGCGCCGTACCAGACAATCCGCCGAGCTGCAGCTCAATGGCAGCGCCGTCGACCGCCTTCATCGGCACAAAGCCGCCATGGATGCGATAGAACAAACCTTCATGGTCGAAGGGTCGGGCATTGCTCCACAGCCGCTTGAGCAGCGTCAGATATTCGTCCGTCCGCCCCAGCGTAGCGACCAGGCCGCTATCGTCATTTGTCTCGCGCAGGTCGCGGCTTGGCGGCACGCGCAACGCCAACCGGCCGGAGCCAAGCTGGCCAAGCGCCGCAAACTGTCGGGCTGCAACGACAGGTGCCACGATGCCCGGCCAATGCGAGGCCAGGACGGCGATCAATCGGGTGCTGCGCAACGCCAGCGATGCCAGGTCCATATTGGCAAGCAGGCCGCCCATGTCATCTATCATGACCCGGTCGAAACCGGATTGTTCAAGCAATCTGAGTTGCTGGACCGCAACTGCGGTATCGGAGAAGAATGAACTATGAAGTTCGTCGCTGTCGGCTGTGCCGCCCGGGCAATGGGTGAAGTCGATCTGCATCGCAAACTCCTTCATCTTGTCAGGAACAGTTATTGGCGCCGCCCACGCCGGTTCACGCGCTACTCGCAATAGCCTTCTTCAGTTGGGTTGAGAGAACATGACGCCACTTCCAGCGCCAATCAGAACTGCTAGTGGACCAGTCCAACGACCATCGCCACGGTGAAGCCGAACGACACCGTGAAGATGAGGTAGGACGCAAGCTGGGCAAATGCCACCGGCTTGACGGTCGAAGCCGCGCTCTGCGCGGGCCGGCCGTGTGAGAGATACTGGGTCTGTGCCATCGCAATCTCCATCATGCCGTTAGTCTATAAAAATAATAGACTTTGTCGATTGCTAATTTTGGCAAGATTGTGGAACGGCTTTGCCGCCGGTCAGGCCACCCGGAGCATTTTTTCCCTCACAGACCGCGCAATTCAAAAGCGAAACGCTGCAGGTTGCCGCAAGACGTTGTGATTACACTTTTGAAAACAAAGAGATAAAGCGAAACGCCGGTTCCTCGGAGAATTGCGACTGCGGCGACACGCTCTCTGAAAGCTGGTCAAAAAAACATCCCGAAGGCGCGTCAGCACCTCCGGGATGCCATGAAAAACGGCTAGCCGGCTCAGTAATAGCCGCCGCGCGGGCAAGCCGCGACGTAGGTACGGCCATAACGATCACGGAATCGGCACTGGTTAGGTTCGTTCGCCCGGCCGATCAGGCCTCCGGCGACGGCACCCACGGCACCGCCCACGAGCGCGCCTTCGGTACGATTTCCGGGGGCGGCAACGGCACTGCCGATCGCCGCACCGCCAAGGCCGCCAATGGCTGCACCCTGCTGCGTCTGCGAACAGGCCGCCAGCGGCACCAGCAGTGCAAGACTCAAAACCAGTTTCTTCATCGCCAATCTCTCCAAAAAATGTGGTCCCCACCTCGCCTACAATGCGCGGTGGCCATAATCGATCCATCGCGCCTGGTGGTGCGTGATCGCCGAGTCCCTTCGGCCATTGAGATGCCTCGGCAATTCGGCATGAATCGGGCGATCGCGCAGCAACAACAAGGCGGGTCGGCCAATAGCGCCAGGCCCGGTCGTCCGTGCATCGAACAGGCTTGTCCCGCCACTCGCTGCGCACTGCCCACGCGGGGTAAGCGACGGCACTGACCAACTCCGATCGCCACCGCTGACCCCACTGAATCTCATCATTGGAAATCCCGATTTTGCTGCGCTACGCAAGGTGCAAGCCGATTCGCCATGCATTGGGACCATCATGAACAAGGCAGCCACTTCTTTTGCCCTCGTCGCCGTGCTGACGGCGCTGCTGATGGCACTCAGCCTTGCTGTGGCGCGGCACGGCTATCCGCTCGGCATCACCGGCGTGAAGCGGCTGGACGCCATCGCCAACGCCGACACGTTCCTGCCCCTGGCGGCGATCTACTTCTCTGCCGCCATGCTGATGATGATCCTGCCGCTCAAGGCCGCAAGTGTTGTCCTGCTCAACGCCGCGGATACGATCCATTGGGTTGTCGTCGCACTGTTTGCGACCATCGTCGGCAGTCTCGCCGCGCGCTGGGCCTTCGGACAGACAAGCGCGCCATGGGCTTTGCTCGACTGGCGCTTCCTGTTCGTCCTGGCAATCGTCGGCTGTCACCTGGCCATGAACGAACTCCGACGCAATGTCCTTTTGCGCAGCCTGTTCTTCGCCATCTTCGCCATCGCCACCCTGGCTTGCCTGTTTTGGTCGTTTCGCATCTGAGGGTGGGCGAGAAGCCTGAAGTGGCGGCCCCAGGCCGCCATTTTCCGTGCCCCCACAGTGCGCCTGCCGGTTCGCACTGTTCCCGCCCAGAACGCCATGATGCCATAGGAGTTAGCTCCAGCCGCACGCTCACCTGACGAAAGGCTGGATTTCTGGACGCCTGCGCGGATTCATCTGGTTGAAATGACGGTCACAGCGGATTGTCACTTAGGCAGAAGAGTTACTGCGACAGGGATCGAACCTGGGACCCACTGATTAAGAGAAACCGGTCAGGCTGAAAAGCGCAGTAAAATCAACGCCATCGGTTTCCAACCAGCACTGCCGGAACACGCTAAAAGCACCGGAACAAATCGCGAATTGGAAACCATTTCCACGTTTGTTTTTGAGGTCATTCCAAACACCTGCCCTACTGGAGAATGAAGGCGCTATCCTGGTGCGCACCAGTCGCGGCGCTTGGCTTATTGGCGCGGCGCGGCTGCACATTCATACAACGGTCTTTCCACAGGTGCTTAAGAGCAGTCGGTCCAGTCTACAAAACGGCCTTGCGTGCCTGCCATGCGGCGCGAGATGGGCAACTGACTGTTGATGGCGCGCGCAATGCGTTTGCTAGGTTTGCTCGATCGGTTGGAACAAGAGAGCTGCTCGATGCAGCGCCGGTTGCCCTTCGAATACACCAAGGTCTATCGGGGCCAGTGGAACAAACCGTTCAACATGTTCGGTCGCGCACGATTCAGTAGACCATCACATAAAATTACACTTCAAAATCAAATGTCAAAAATTGTAGGATGAAGCTCGGCTAGATACCCGTCATTGGTATCCTCCGTTTGACGTGCAGTTTGCAAAACGGTTGATTCTACCCACTGATATACAGGATTTGCTACTTTGAAGGGCATCATACTAGCCGGTGGTAGCGGCACGCGACTCTACCCAGCCACGCTTGCGGTCTCAAAGCAGATATTGCCAATCTACGACAAGCCGATGATCTATTATCCGCTTGGCGTTTTGATGCTGGCGGGTATCCGTGACATCCTGATCATTTCGACGCCGCGCGACCTGCCGCAGTTCCAGCAGCTTCTGGGCGACGGATCGGCCTTTGGCGTGTCGTTTTTTTATGCCGAGCAGCCCTCGCCCAACGGCCTGGCCGAGGCCTTCATCATCGGGCGCAAGTTTGTCGGCACAAGCCCGGTGGCGCTGATCCTGGGCGACAATATCTTTTACGGCGACGGGCTTTCGGAGCGCTGCCGCACCGCTGTGGGCCGCGAAAGCGGCGCTTCGGTGTTTGCCTATCAGGTCGAGGACCCGCAGCGCTACGGTGTCGTGAGTTTCGACAAGGCGACCCAGCAGGCGCTGACGATCGAAGAAAAGCCGACCGAGCCGAAGTCGAACTGGGCGGTCACCGGGCTTTATTTCTACGATAACTCGGTCATCGACATCGCCGCGTCGATCAAGCCGTCGCCGCGTGGCGAGCTTGAGATCACCGACGTCAATCGCACCTATCTCGACCAGGGCAAGCTGCACGTCGTCCGCCTGGGCCGCGGTTATGCCTGGCTCGACACCGGCACCCATGACAGCCTGCACGACGCCTCGTCTTTCGTACGCACGATTGAACATCGCCAGGGTATCAAGATCATGTGTCCCGAAGAGATCGGCTTTGAACTGGGCTGGCTGACCGATGAAGAGGTGCTGCGCCGGGCCGCCTCGCTCGGCAAGACCGAGTATGCGCGTTATCTCGAACGGCGGGTCAGGGAAATCAGCCATGGTTGAAGTGCGCAAACTTGGCCTGGACGGCGTCTTGGAGATCCGGCCAGCCAAATTCGAGGACGAACGCGGCTTCTTTTCCGAGACATGGAACGCCGAGAAATTGGCTCAAGCTGGTATCACCGTCGACTTCGTCCAGGACAACCAGTCGTTCTCGCGTGCGCGCGGGGTCATGCGCGGCTTGCATTTCCAGACGCCGCCCTTTGCCCAGGACAAGCTGGTGCGGGTGCTGCGCGGCGCGATCTTCGATGTCGCTGTCGATATCCGCAAGGGCTCGCCCAGCTATGGCAAATGGGTCGGGCTGACGCTGTCGGACAAGCAGTGGAACCAGATCCTGGTGCCCAAGGGCTTCGCGCATGGCTTTGTCACGCTCGAGCCCGACACCGAGGTCGTCTACAAGGTATCAGCACCTTATTCGCAGCCGCATGACCGCTCGATCCGCTTCGACGATCCCGACATCGCCATTGACTGGCCGGTGCCAACAGCTGAAATGATCCTGTCGGCGAAGGATGCTGCGGCGCCCTTGCTGGCTGAAGTCGAAACCGGATTTGTCCATTCGTGAAGCACGCTCTCCAAACTGTTTTGGTCACCGGCGGTGCCGGTTTCATCGGCTCGGCGGTCTGCCGCCACCTGGTTGGCACTGGCAAATACCGTGTCGTCAATCTCGACAAGCTGACCTATGCCGGCAACCTGACGTCGCTGCGTGATCTCGAAGGCAATCCCAATTATGCCTTTTACCACGCCGACATCTGCGACACCGACACGGTGCGCCAGATCCTGGCCGACGAGAAGGTCGAGTTGGTGATGCATCTGGCGGCCGAAAGCCATGTCGACCGCTCGATCGACGGGCCGATGGCCTTTGTCACCACCAATGTCGTCGGCACCGCCAGCTTGCTGTCGGCCGTCCTCGACCATTGGCGCAGCCTTAGCGAGGAGGCGCGCCGGCGTTTCCGCTTCCACCACGTTTCGACGGACGAGGTTTTTGGCGACCTGCCGTTCGATTCCGGCGTCTTCACCGAGGAATCGCCCTACAAGCCGTCATCGCCTTATTCGGCGTCGAAGGCGGCATCCGATCATTTCGTCCGCGCCTGGCACGAGACCTACGGGCTGCCGGTGGTGCTGTCCAACTGCTCGAACAATTACGGGCCCTATCATTTCCCCGAAAAGCTGATCCCGCTGGTCATTGCCAATGCGCTGGATGAGCAGCCGCTGCCGGTCTATGGCAAGGGTGCCAATGTGCGCGACTGGCTGTTTGTCGAAGATCACGCCAGGGCGCTGGAAGCGGTGATGACCAAAGGCCGGGTCGGCGAGAGCTACAATATCGGCGGCCGCGCCGAGCGCACCAATCTCGAGGTCGTTCAAACCATCTGCACCTTGCTCGACGCGCGCCGGCCAAGGACGGGCGGTCAGTCGCATCTCGACCTGATCGCCTACGTCACCGACCGCCCGGGCCACGACCGGCGCTACGCCATCGACCCGACCAAGAGCGAGCACGAGCTCGGCTGGACGCCTGAGGAAACCTTCGAGACCGGCCTTGCCCGGACCATCGACTGGTATCTGGCCAATGGCTGGTGGTGGCGGCCGATCCGCGAACAGCGCTTCGACGGGAGCCGCCAGGGACTGGTCGGCGCCAAGTGAAGATTCTGGTCACAGGAACGTCGGGCCAACTGGCCCGTTCGCTTGCGGAGCAGGCAAAGGGCCAGGTCGAGATCGTGCTGGTCGGCCGCCCCGATCTCGATCTTGAGAACCCGGCGACCTTCGCTCCGGTCCTGAACTCGGTCGCCCCCGACATGGTGATCAATGCGGCGGCACATACCGGCGTCGACCAGCAGGAAGATGAGCCCGAACGTGCCTTTCGCATCAACGCCGAGGCACCGGCCGAATTGGCGCGGCTGACCAGGCTTGCCAGCATTCCGATCGTCCATGTTTCCACCGACTACGTCTTTGACGGCACTTCGACGCGCCCCTATGTGGAGACCGACCAGCCCAATCCGCAGACGGTCTACGGCCGCAGCAAACTTGCCGGCGAAGACGCCGTTCGTTCTGGCAATCCGGATCACCTGGTCGTCCGCACCGCCTGGGTGGTCAGCCGCTACGGCCGCAATTTCGTCAAGACGATGTTATCATTGGCGACGACGCGCGATCGCCTTAAGGTCGTGGCCGATCAGTTCGGCAACCCGACCGAAGCCCATGACCTTGCCGATGGCCTTTTGGCGGCGGCAATGGTCCGGCGCCGCGAAGGTGGCTTTCCCAGCGGCCTCTACCATCTCGCCGGCCAAGGCCGAGCAAGCTGGTACGACCTGGCGAGCCATGTGTTTGCGGTCAGCGCTTCGCTTGGCGGACCTTCGGCTGCGGTCGAGCCGGTTGGCAGCGACCAGTGGCCGGCCAAAGCGGCGCGTCCGGCAAATTCGGAGCTCAACTCGGACGCGTTCTTTCGCGACTTCGGTTATCGTGCCGGCGAATGGAAAGACAAGGTTCAAGCGTTGGTGGTGGAGCTGGGTGCCAGCCGTGTATGAAGTACACGCGCCAACAGCGGAAACAAACCGGCTTCATACACGCGCCCCACTCCAACAGCCGAACAAAGGACAACAGCGTGGCCCTCTTTTGGCACATCCTGGATCTGTCGGCGGCGTGTGCCGAACTTGTCGAGCAGGGCTTGGTTGTTTCGTCCTCTGAGCTTGCGCCCTTGAAATATGAAGTGGGCTCGCCTGCAGCCGCAACACCCTGCGACGGCAGCACGGGCAGCACCCTGAAACTGCCAATTAGACAATTTGCGATGCGAGAAAAGTGCCTTCGGCTCGGATTGAAGGCCGGAGCTTTTGCAACGTGACAATCGGCAATGCGATGAGTGTTGCTAGCTTAGCGCGGTGCATTACATGTTTGATCCGAGGCTTTGATGGGGCATCCTTATCGTGTGAATCAAGGAATGCACTACGTCCTAAGAGCGGAAGGAAATGGAGGGGACAGCCAAAGTCTCTCTGTTCGCCAGCATGCTCTCGCACGGTGACGTTGGTCAAGTTGCGTGGTCGAACCAGGCCACTTCCACCGCAACGGAAAAGGTATCGTCCATAGCAAACACAGGGTACGCTGATAGCGGCCCTCACCGTCCTCAACACGAGCTTCTGATCCAGGTGGAAGACCCAAACATTATCTACAGGGTCATCGCAGCGATGCCCTCACGGCCCTAGCTGACAGAGGTTCTGCCTCCTGGCACCCGCCCCTCAAGGAAGGGCCGGTAATCGGAACCGCCTTTGACGACTGCGTGTACGACACGCGCCATCTTGGCGGGAATAGCGGTCATCGCCTTGCGGCGCAGATCTGAATTGTCGTGATCTCTCGCGATGTAGCGTTCGAACTTGTGCCGGAAGCCGTTCTCATGCTGACGGATCGCGATTTGCCCGGCGATCCATAGAGTGCGGCGCAGCCGAGCGTTGCCGAACTTGGAAAGGCGGGTCTGGCCTCGATATTGACCAGACTGCTGTGTCGAGAGCTCCAGTCCACAGAACTTGAGAAACTGGCTGGGGTCTCAGGTCAAAAAAGTGATTGTTGTGGTCGACAATGCCACAGCCACAGAGACGCCGTCCCTAACAACGGACAGGCTCCAAATTCGTAGCTCTCATCTACACAAACACTTATCATCTTTTGAAGATGCGTGAGAATGCTTTTCCGAATTTTCGTGTTTTCCTCGCCCAATCTACCGCACGCTCCTCTCCCCGAGACAGAGCTACGCCCGACCCCGAAACTTGACGATTGAAGAATGTTGGATTGCGGTCATCACAGCAAAGTAGCGATGCAATCTCCGCGCTTGACTGGTTCCATTTCGTGCGGTCAGTTTCGGTGACTGAATTCCCTGTTGGTCTTATCGAAATACCTGCCACCAATTTCTCGATAACTATCGGGACTACGCTACTGTCCAGCAAAGCGAACAGCTGAAGGGCGTAGTCCTCGTAGTAGAGGACACGTTCCTCGCTTTCAGGTGGCATCCTGGCCACCACTGACCGTGGCAAGATCATTCCGCAAAACGGTATCCGATTATTGCCATTTAGCCCTGAGCTAAAACAACTCGCAGAAAAAAGCGTAGATACAGACGAGGGTGGAAACGCTCCTGCGTCAGTCGCCGTGGGATCTTCCTTGAAGTAGCGAGTATCCAAGAAAAACAACGAATTGCATGGCGCTGTCGCTAGGGCATAACATAACCGTCGTGCTTCGTTGGGAAATAGCCAGTCATCATCATCAACAAACCAAACATATTCTTCAGAAACAGTGCGTATTGCCTCCATTGCCAGACGGTTTCGACTGTCTGATTTTTGGTCGGCCGCGACACTCAACACGCTCACGCCTTCAGGTAAATTCGCCATCTCAGGTAAAGTAGCGTCCGTCACAAGATAGCATCGGAAGCGCTCGCGACCCGAAGGCATCGCCGCAATAAACGACTGAATGGACATAATTGTACGGTTAAGAAGATTTGGCCGCTTGAACTGCGTCCTGACTATTATCGCAACCGACTTCGGCAACCTACCTTCAGCCGCGCACCGAAGAGCTTCAAGCTCGATGTCTATGCCTTCACCGTGTCCAACTATCACATCACCATTTGACGTGTGAATCACACGATTTGCGACCTTCTCGTTGGCATAATTTTTGAACTTACTCGAGCGTGCAGCCTTGTCAAAAAAACGTCGCTCACCGCGGCTATCATGGAAGCAAGCCAACTGTGGTGCCAATAGCAGCGCCAGTCCCGCGCACAAGATCTCGATACTGAGGCATAAATCATACAACTGAAATCCCTCAAAGGGCGGCAGTTTCACAGCCCGTTTACGAAGCGCCTTCGAGTTGATTAGAAGGACATTGCCATCGACGGACTGGGCAGGAAGAATGCGACCTTGGAAATTCGGACCACCAAGTGGGCCGGACAGATACCTTACTCTCAATGTTGGGCTGTATCCGACTTGGATGGCTGAAATTCCCGAGTTCCCACAGGCACCCCAATTTGGCCAGTCTTGCTGCAGTTCATTGACCAGGCCACTGACCCTGATGTCAAAACCAATTGGCAGGTATACGTCATCATGAACAACACAGACGATATCGTCTGTTCCGTCGGCAATAATTTTATCTAACAATCTAAAGTATGATGTCTGACCACAATGAAATTGCACGTCACGAATGCTAGGATTCCGAATTGAAAATAGCGATGCATGCTCTTCAGATCGAGCGACGACATGAACTTTCAAGAACTCGTCCTCAGCTTGTGAAACCGATTTACGCCCAAGATCTTGACCATTGGATGGCGGCGTTTAGGATGAAATTCCTTAACTGGTGACATTGCTAGATACCGCTCCAATGCCCTCTCAACCGCCTCAGCGTTTGAATGAGATTTCAAGAGGCGGATAGCTTTTTCTTGCCCGGCTTCTCCAAAAAATTTTCGGGCAATGACTATAAAATTTCGCAAGGAAAAACATTCTTCATTGCTTAGCAGGTCGGGCCTATAAAATGGCCCTCCAGAATAGTGGATTATTGGAGCCTGCGGGCAATATAGAACCCTCCATCCAGTTAGCCAAGCTCTCCATGAAAGATCAACATCTTCGGTGTATAAAAAATATTCTTCATCCATCCCTCCAACTGATTGATAGAATGAAGAATCGATTAGACTGAATGCACCACTTGCCCACGGAGTGTCCAGCCCCCGTTTATCGTACTCTTTGGGATGCTCAAATGGCCACTGCCGGCCCTCAACGATAGCCACACCTCCCCTGTCATGAACTTTCAGCAACTGGTCGATCGTACCGGGAATAGGGACGCAATCCGGATTGAGGACGACAAATGAATCTTTTGGTTTGGCATAGCCGAAGAGTACGTTGTGATTTCTTGCGAAGCCGGTGACACTTCCAGAATCATTTGGAACATCAACTACGTCTACACCGTGAAATCTGCCGCTCTGTATCCGCCTATTCGAATGGCCGTCATAACAAATAGAAACCAGCACCACTGGATACTGGCTTGCGGCAGCAAGCCTCGGCATCAGAACTTCCTCGATATGGCGTATATGCTGTGGTCCATAAACCACTTGAACAACTATTTTATCCATTGGATTGCGGTGCATCCACAGAGCGATTAAAGTTTTGGTACGTCTGATACGGCACGTATTTCAGAGGGGCAACCCGAACGGCCATCGTTTTTTTATGAGGTTGCGTATTGAGGAGTACCCCAGACGATGGCTCGGCTTCAGGTTCGGCGGAATCCCGCTCTCGATCCCCAGTCCAAAGCCGACTTCGCTTGGCCGGAAAATGCCGGCGCTTGGCACTACCGGATACCGCAGCCCTGAGGTGGCCCAATTGTCAAAGATGACGCGCATAGTCACCGGAGGCGCGGGCGTTATGGGCAGCGCTATATAGAGACCGCCGGCTTGAGGGGAGAAAGATCCGTTGCGGTTATGCGACCGCAAATCCTACGAGCGTTTACGGCGCGACCAAACTCTAACAGGAACACATTCTATCATCTTGGACGTCCGCCTTTGGCGTGGGGTTGGATATTGCATGGCTTCAGAATGTTTATGGTCCGGGCCAATCGCTGATAAACTCCTACACTGGGGTCGTCAGCCTGTTCGCGCGAATTGCCCGCGCCGGCAAGAGCATCCCTCTCTATGAGGATGGCTTTATATTGCGCAATTTCGTTTATATTGGTAATGCCGCTAACGCCTTGTTGGCAGGAATCGACAGGGGCCATGATGGAATCTCCCGGTTCGATGTCGGCTCCGGCGTGGCACATACAATTGCAGGTGGCAGAATTCTTCGCCAATCGATATCACGCGCCGCAGCCGCAAGTGAACGGCGAGTTCCGCAACGGCGATGATCGTCACGCGTCGTGCATCATCCACCCAACAATTGACCCTCTATCGTGGCAGCCTCAATTGCGGGTCGAGCGCGGCCTATCGAATCTTTGCGACCGGGCAGCGACCCAAGAGAGGAGCGTGGATAGTTGATATCGAAAGCGCAATCATTGTGGCAACCGGGCATGAGGCTCCGGATCCAGTGCATCCTCTACAACACTAGCGTGGAAAGCATTCGAACGACTTTTGTTTGTCTCGCTCAGGCGGTCGAGCAGGCTATCCGACACGGCCTCATCAAGTCAGCAGAAATCGCCTATGGCGATTGTTCGGGCGAACCGGTTCTGACCAATCAATTGATCGCCAGTTGGCGGAACCAGATCGAAAATGCCGAGTACGTAGATTTTGCATATACTTATTTCGGCAGGAACCTGGGGTCCGCTCGCGGCCATAATTCACTTATGGAACTTGCTGGCGCCGAACATCACCCTGCAGGTATTCACGGGCCCTTGCTAATCATGAATCCCGATGTGAAGCTTGCACCGGACGCGTTGGTTCACCTTTTAAAAACATTGCAGCGCCCCCAAGTTGGCCTCGTCGAGGCACGCCAACTTCCAATTGAACACCCCAAGGCATTTGACACATCGAGTGGGCGGACCTCCTGGGCATCGACCGCCTGTGCCCTTACGTCGAGCGAGGTTTTCTGGGAGGTGGGCGGCTTCGATGCTGACACGTTTTTTCTTTATTGTGACGACGTCGACTTCTCTTGGATGGTGCGCGAAGCCGGATATGATGTCGTATACCAACCGGCAGCGGTCGTTTTTCACGACAAGCGGCTCAAGCCGGACGGGAGTTGGCCGGCTGGAGACGCGGAAATTTACTACTCCGCCGAAGCGGCGCTACTGTTGACGCACAAATGGTCACGCGGAGACCTGACTGAGAAGATTCTCGGTTTTTTTGAGAAACAGGCTGACCCGCTACACGCGAAGGCGCGCGACGAATTCATCAAGCGAAAGACGGAGAACCGGCTACCGGCACAACGGGATTCAGGTCACAAGATAGGTATTTTTGACCATTTCCGTTATGCAAAACACCGTTTCTAAGCTTGGGCACCTCTGTCGAAAGCGCGCAGCCTTGACGGAAAGACTATGAACTTGACCTATGACAACTCATATGCGCCTAACAACGTCTATGGGCACGCGTGCTCGCTAGTGCGCATTTACACTGCGACGGCCCAAGGCATTCATTTGGACGTTGGATGCGGCAACGGTCGCATGGCCGAATTCATCCGGGAAATGGGCCGCACCTATGTCGGCGTCGACATGGATGCCGACGCCTGCAATGACCTTGAATGCCGGGGGGTTGAGACCCATCCCATGGTACTTTCTAATGAGGATGCAACCTTCGACCGACTTGTAGAGATAGTCGGAGGGCGCCCGCTGGCTTCAATAACCATTCTCGGTACCTTGGAGCATGTCGTCGATCCGGCAGGTATAATTAGGGCTCTGCGCAGGATTGCGGGACCGGGCAACACACTTTTGGTAGTGAGCGTACCGAATCTCAGCCATACTGAGACTGTAGTCAAAATGCTGCTTGGTCACTTCGACTACACGATCGATGGGCTATTTGATCACAGTCCGATGATCAACTTCACGGACGGAACCCTTTCCCGCATGATGCAGCAATGCGGCTTCTATCAAGTTGGGTCCAAAGACACTACTTTCCGCGCTGCGGACAAGACGTTGCCTTTCAATGACGATGCTCTCGGCCAATCATCTTCCCTCTACCAGTTTGCGTCTTATATCCGCACGCTGGCCGACGACCACGCGACGACTTATCAGCTTGTGCGCGCCTATCTGCCAGGCCCTACCGACAATAAAGCAAGCTGGTTTATTGATCCGTCCAAAATGCCAAAGAGACCGTTCCTATCGATCGTCATTCGCACGCTCGGGACTGGCCTCGACGCCTTGCGGGACACGTTGACTTGTCTGGCCGGCCAATCTTGCGATGACTTCGAGGTTCTTGTCGTAGGGCATAAGCTCGACCTTGAGCGTCAGATTGGCGTGGAGGGCATTCTCTTCGAGATGCCTCCCTATCTACGCGAGAAGACTTCATTTCTCCGAGTCGAAGAAGGCAACCGAACGGTACCTCTAAATGTCGGCTATGCTGCTGCTAAGGGCCGCTACATCGTGACGTTAGACGATGACGATTTAGTGTTTGGGCATTACGTTGATACGTTCCGGGTATTAAATGAAGACCATCCATGCATGCTTCTTAGAGCAGCTTGCGTGTCACAGAATTTCGAACCCTCTCAAGTAGCAGGCGGCCCACAGGCGTCAATGGCGGTTTCGGCTATCGAAATGCGCTATCCAAGCGAATTCAACTATGTTGACCATCTGTCGGACAACTTTACCCCCTGCATGTCCGTAGCATACCCTCGGGAAGCGTTTCATTCCCTGCGGTTGCGTTTCGATGAGAGCTTAACAACCGCAGAAGACTGGGATCTCATGATGCGCGCGGCATCCATATTCGGAGTAGCAAGCTCACCCGAGATTACCTCAATCTACAGACGGTGGAGCGGCCGACAGTCATCATCAGCCGCAATGCATTCGCAAGAAGTCTGGAATGAAAATCGGCTCACGATAGTTCGGAAGCTTGCTCGCATCCCGGTTCTGCTTGCGCCTGGCGTCGTCGCGACAATAGTCAGTAGGTCTGAAGCCAAATCATCTAGATCACGACTGCGTCTCTTGCAAAAAATCCAGAGAGAGTTGAAGCGCTTTGCGCGGCGAAGGCTCGGCCTGAAGGTCAGTTTTGACTAGGAAGGTACCGAGCCATTTGCGCCAATGCGAGAGCATAACTTCTGACCTGAGACCCCAGTCTCCTCCGATTTGTCAGAGAGTCCGGGGCTTGCGTGCTCTGAGACCGAAGTTTGGGCGCCGGAGGCTGGAGTTTTCCGGCTGCGGTCATGGTGACGGGCTGGCAGCGCCACCGAGATTTTGCAACGCGATCGGGACGTTATATCCGGTCGCGCTGTGAGGACGAACCTCGTTGTAGTATTGACGCCAATCCTCCAACTTTTCACGGGAACCTGCAAGCGTCAGGAACCAATGCGCGTTTAAGCATTCAGCCCTGAGCTTGCTATTGAAGGCCTCGATATAGCCGTTGTCTGTGGGCTTTCCTGGTCGTGAGAAGTCGAGCGTGACGTCATTGGCGTAAGCCCACAGATCGAGGTCGCGTGAGATGAACTCACTACCATGTCGACCCTTATCGTCTTCGGATAGCCAAGCCGGCCGCATACGCGTTCGAGTTGTCTGCACCACATCCTGGCCGCGATAAGTGAAGCGCGGATCGGTCGCCGGACAATAGCGCGAATGGGTGTCGACGATAGTCAGGATGCGCAGGTTCTTGCCCGTCGCAAGCTGGTCCTGGACAAAATCCATCGCCCAAACATCGTTCGGTCCGACAGCATCCCGGCGGTCCTCCCTGAGCTTCGCCTTGACACGTCTCTTGGGATGCTTGTTGCGGAGCTGATGACCCAACTCATTGATCCTGCGTGTCATCTTCATGTTGACGATCCATCCCTCCCGGCGCAACAACACATGGACGCAACGGTAGCCGTAGCGCACCCGCGTCTCGCATATCTCCCGGATCCGTCGTTCGAGCGCGGCCTGCCCGGTGCGGCGAGATTTGTAATGGTAGGTGGAGGTGTCGAACGTCAGCGCTTTGCAAGCCCGCCTGATCGATATCCCCCAATCCACCAGCATCCCGTCGACCAGCTTGCGCTTCCAGGCAGGCCTTAGATTTTTCGGCGGATCACGTCCTGCAGCATCTCCCGATCGAGCGTCAGGTCGGCAACGATCTTCTTCAGGCGCCCATTCTCATCTTCCAGCGCCTTAAGCCGGCGCATTTCATCGGGCAGCAAGCCGGCATACTTCTTACGCCAGTTGAAATACGTCGCCCGGCTGATCCCGGCACGGCGGCAGATCTCCGCCACGGTCACGCCGTCATCGCCCTGCTTCAAAATGAACGCCTTTTGGGTGTCCGAAAACTTGGATGCCTTCATCGCTCTCCGCTCCTCTCCCAGCCGGGAAATTACTGCGGAAAACTCCAATTCCAAACGGTCCAGTTATCGGGGATCAGAGCACTCACAATTTCGATGTAGTCGAACACCTCCTGCCTGGCCTTTTCGCGCGTTTGGTAGGTCCTGCGCCGGATCCGCTCGCGCTTGAGCAGGTTAGTGCGAGAAGATCGCGCAGTCGCCCGCCCACTTCAACATGATCCGGATGGCTTTGCCGGGCCGAACCTGCTGGCGATGGTCCTGTTTGAGAAGTTCGCCCAGCGTCAGCCGCTTAACCGGCAGAGAGAGCGCTATGCCCGCGAGGGCATAGAACTCAGCCTTTCCACGCTGACCGATCAGGTCGGGCTTGTGCCGCGGCTTGACCTGCCGCAGGCCCTTGAGGATTTATCAAACGACCGGTCGCCTGCCATGCGCAAGTTACTCGGAAACCTGTTCGCAGACCTGCGCCAACTGGAGCAACGCATTGGCGAAGGCCGGGGGCAACGTCAGAAGTCATAGTCATTAGCATATGCGTATGACTTATCGATCTACATTCCGGTCGATAGAGGGTGAGATCCCCGCGTTTCAAGCACTCTCAGCACGATAGGCCTTACGCAGCCAGATGGATCCACCTCTACGTTCTGGAGCTTTCATAAATGCTTGGTCGACCGCCGATCGATGCTTTTGCCACAGGAAGTCATTGAAGAATGCTATTTCATAAGCCTTGCTATCCTGAAGGAGCGCACGCAAAACATAAATTTCGTTCCAGGCTCGTCCATCCCCCAGAACCCACTCTTGGATGTATTCGAATGGATAGAAAACATCATGAATGTGAATGTATACGCCTTCAGCCAAGGCCGGAAAAACTTCAAAGAATAGGTAGTTTACATCACTTCCAATTTTTGAAACGTGCGTTGAGTCGATGAAGAGGATATCATTTGCTTGAAGTTGCCGAAAGAAATCGACATCGACATCTTGGGCTCTCGATTGGATAATGTCGACTTGCTTACGATCCTTCGGCTTCAGGCGAGAATAAAGCGTTTCTGGGTATGGTTCAATGAATGTGCATTTAGCCGTTCCGCCAAGCCAAGCCTCATTGGTATCCAATGTCACTGCTGAACTGTAGCCTGACCCAATCTCGATTACGCGCTTGGGTTTGATGTGGCGCAGCATTCCATTTAGGACTATCGCATCAAAAGGTGCGAACATTGGATTGTCACTGCTATAGCGTCCATCCAAGTCATTGAGCCCGAAAGGCTTTTCTGCGTGTAGCCTGCCAAGTTCCTTGAGTAGATCAAGCTGCTCCAGCTCTCTCAAGTCTATACCTGGAATATGTTCAGGCAATTTGGGGGGGAATACTCTGTTTAGATCTTTGCGCAGCTCCTCTTTTGAATGAACTGGTGAGTAAAAATGGCCGTTTGGCACGAATGGGACAGCGTCTCCATACCTAGCAAGAAGTGAATCTCGCTCAATAAGCTCTCTCTTCAAAGCATCTAGTTCAGCGATCGGTTCCTTAAGCTCTCCCCTCAAAGTATCTCGCCCAACTGCAGCTTCCTGTAGCGCAGCACTGCGAATTCGATCGACAAGTCTTTTCCCCGACGGGGTGGCCAGAAATAATTCTCTCAGTACGCCCATTTATACAAACCCAATTTGAACTTTCCGGCTGAACCCTACAAGCGGATGCCCGTTGCAGCAAGCGCCCTTGTACAAGGATAGAGCTAAATTTGGATTCACGCCATGATGGCCTTCGCTCCAGGCATCATACTGCCTCGCAGTCGACAGATGATCGCTTTAGAGGAGCCGACACGGCCGAACTTGGCGTTATCGCTCCGGCTAACCCTCTATACTGAGGGCCAATCAAGAGGATCTCAGATTCGACGACGCCCTGCTAGGCGGCCGCGGTTCGGCCGGCGCATCACGGTCTGCGACACACGCTCGGCAGGAGAATGTTATTCGGCATTCCCGATGCGGGCCGCTTCGATCTGCCCTCTTCCCTCCATAGTAGAAGGAGGGTTCGCTAGACTTTCAAGGCAAGGCGTTTGCCTAGATTTCGCGTTCTGACCTCAATGACCCTGTACACAACTTCAATCCACAGAACACACGGCAGGAGGGACAACACCATCCCCACGCCCACTATATAATTTGGTTCGGCAATAAGTGACGGAAAAGTAACCACCCAGCACCTCTGAACTATCGCAAAAATGAGGAGGTGCCAAAGATAGATCGTATATGACCGAGATCCCAAATAGTTGAGCGCCGCAGAGACTCTGCGACCTAGCTGGAAACAGTCTTGGTCGAATGAAGCCACATAAACAAGCAGGGCCGCACCGGCGGTCGCAATCGTACTCGCCAAGGGACCGCTCCCAAAAAGTTTCTCGCTACCGAGCATTCCAATCAGACTGATCGTAAACGTAATCGCCCCCAAGGCAACAGCCTTGGATTTCGCGATTTTCAGCCCAACCGCTTCTCGATGCAGGCAGAAAATGAAGATGCCCCAAGCAAGACCATCGATCCGGACCCACCACCAGAAGCTATGAAAGCTACGATCCAAAAATGAATAGGTAACAATTGTAATCAAGGCACAAAATGCGAGTGAGCGTCTCGTGCTAGCAGCCAAGACAACCAGCGGGAACAGGAGATAAAACTGCTCTTCGAGAGACAGACTCCAGAAGTGCCCCAGAAGGGTCACCCCCTGCCCTGAAGTCATACGGTGGTATCCCCACAGGTTCATCCAATATGTCAACGACGCGATAGCTGCCGAGACATGGGTTTGGACATCGCCATAGCTGGAATACAAATTTGGACTCAGCGAAATAAACACGACAGTCGCAGCGATTGCGAGAGCACTTGCAGGCCAAAGTCGGAAAAAGCGCCTTATCCAGAAGGCCTTAATCGATGCCGATATACTCCTTCGCCTTCGGTGATCGGACCAAAAAGATCGGGAAATCACATATCCACTGATGACAAGGAATAAGTCAACGCCAATCCCAAAATTGAGTTGCGAAGTAATTTTGAAAACAGCGGTCGACCACGGAAAAAAAAATTGCGCATGCGCAATTAAAACAAATATAATCGAGATCGCCCTAAGCGTCTCGATATCAACAATAGTCCTCTTTGCACTGATCGCGCTGTGAGCTGAACTTTCTACAGCGACCTCCATCGATTGTAATAGAGGCCGATGGGTACGAGACGAGGTCAAGAGCCCTGCTGAACTTAAGCGTTCGCTCATTGTCCCTTCCCGACGAAACGGCGTACACCTTGATAGATACGACTACTTGGGTCGAGCCCAACAGACCTAGCGAAAGCGCTTACCAAGGTGTCCTTATGCGCAATCAGGTAGGCGAAGTAGTGAGGCAACTTTCCGGCATCGAGCAAGGCCGTATCGATATCTAAAATCGTTTGGAAGAACTCCTGTCCCTTTTCGGTATCGTAGAAGGCGTCATGATTTAGGCACCATGAGAGAATAAAAACAAACGTCCCATATGTCGGGATGATCTCGACTTTATCGAAAATCCGTTTCATCACATCGGGGATATCCGAGGAATGCACTGACTCCGTCGGATCATCAGTGATTAGCTCTTCCTTTGTGCACCAGCGCAGTTCAGGTTCCCAGGCCTTTTTCAAATCGGGGTCGATTGCTCGATAGAAACGTCGAGCAAAGTCTGCGTCCTCATCTGGATACTGGAAATAGTCAGGACCTATGTATTCAGCCGCCCAAAGGACTCCTCCCGGGGCAAGGGCCTTCTCGCATCGACTCAGAATAGCATTGAGATCCTCGATATGATGAAGTGAAGCAAAAAAGGTAATGAGGTCATAGCTATCCGGTTCGAGATCCACCGTGTGGATGTCCTTGCAGATAAACTCTGCCTTGTCAGCGATACCAAAGCGTTCTGCGGTTTCTCTCCCGGCACCTAAAGCAACCGGGCTCACGTCGTAGAGATCATACTGCGAAATAGCTCCCATAGAGAGCAAGTGCAATTCGCTCTGGCACTTGCCGACACCGATTCCGAGTGCTTTCAGGTTCCTCCGACCATTCAGGTACTTCTTGTGAAACCATTGTTCGCGAGACTCGACGCCACCCAGAAGCTTGTGAAGCCGTTTCTTGGCAAGGGGGTGAAAAGACCACTCCGCCCGGAGAAAAGCCTCGGCAAAATGCTGCTGATCCCAGTGATCTGCTGTGCGTTGATGGTCCATCTCTGCCCTTATCTCGCTTTGTGAGGGTCTTAGCATATTCGCCACAATAGGGAAGAACTGGAGCGAACCCCATTTAGACCAGATGACGAAGATGTCGCAGCCACTTCGAAGGTGCGCAAGCTCGAAAAGCGCGTTCTCGATCTAAGGCCCAGACCCATAGAAATGTTGGCATCGCCTCAGGTTTGTGATCCTCGACTCCGAAAGGGAGGGGTGATGAATCGGGACCATTTCTGGCTCACAGAAGAGCAGTTTCGCCGTATCGAACCTCATCTTCCGACTGACACGCGGGGCAAGGAACGCGTCGACGACCGGCGTGTCAGCGGTAACGTTCAAGTTCTGAAGTCAGGCGGGCGCCGGGTCGATGCGCCGCCGGACTACGGGCCGCGCAAGATGCTCCACAATCGGTATGTCCGCTGGGCGGCCAAGGGTGTGTGGACGGATCTCTCTCACGCGCTTGCCAGTGCCGGTGGTCCGCCCGAGCAGACTCTGATCGACTCGTCCGCCGTGAAGGCACATCGCTCGGCTTCGGGCGGTAAAGGGGGGAGCAAAATCAGGCCATCGGGCGCTCGCGGGGCGGCCGAACGACCAAAATCCATGCCCTGACCGATCGCAGTTGTCGCCCCATTGCCTTCATGCTCACCGGCGGCCAACTCGCTGACTGCACAGCGGGAGGCGAGTTGCTGAAACGTCCGCCAGACACCCACATCCTGCATGCCGACAAAGGCTATGATTCAGATGCGATCCGCCGCCAGGTCGAGGCCAGCGGCACGATGCCGAACATCCCACCAAAGGCCAACCGTCGTTCGAAAAACTGCTTCTCCCCGGTGCTCTATCGCGACCGAAATGCCATCGTTATGAGATGCCATAACGGGGCCTGCATCGCGCACTGCCCGTTATCGCTTGCATGCTGATCGGTCAGCTGGCGAACGTCCCCGTATCTGGTCTTCCAGGAGGATTACGGGACGAAACTGTTCATTGGATTGGATGTGTCGCTGGCGAAGACCGCAATCTGTGTGGTCAGCGAGCATGGCAAGATCGTGAAGGAGGCGCAGATTGCCCGTGCGCCCGAAGCGCTTGTGCGCTGGATCAGGGAACAGGATGGCACCATTGCCGCCATTGGCCTTGAGGCAGGCCCCTTGTCGTAAAGGCTGCATCGCGGGATGACCGAAGCGGACCTGGACGTCGTGCTGATGGAAACCCGGCAGGTAAAAGGGGCGCTAAAAGCAATGCCGATCAAAACGGATCGGCGGGATGCCAAAGGTATCGCACGGCTACTCCACCTCGGGTGGTTCCGGCCCGTTCACTGCAAGTCTCATCGCAGGAGATCCGCGCCGTGCTCGGAGCTCGCAAGGCCATCCAGCAGGGCATGATCGCTTTGGAGATGTCTCTGCGTGGGATGCTGCGGAACTTCGGGCTCAAGGTCGGCGCCATATCTCGCGGCAGGTGCGACCTTCGCATCCGGGAACTGGCGTTCGGCAATCCCATGCTCGAAGCAGCGACAGAACCGATGCTTCGGGCGCGGGCGTCCTTGCTCCATGAATTGGCAGGGCTAGTGCGCCACGTCCGCAACTTGGCGCAGGATGACCCGGTACGCCGTCTGCTGATGTCCATGCCCGGGATCGGTGCGGTTGTGGCGTTGACCTAGCGATCGGCAATTGATGATCCCGCCGGCTCACTTCATCGAAGAAGGTAGGGCCATGGGTAGGCCTCATCCCGTCGCGCAACCACTCAGGCGAGCGCGACGCCTCAGGCGGCATCACCAAGGCCGGCGACGTCAACTTGCGCCGGGCGTTGTGTCAAGCCGCGACCGTCATGATGCACCGAGGCCGCTCGACATGGCTGAGAACCTGGGCAGCACAGGTCGCTCGCCGCCGTGGCCGGCGCGCGCGATGGTTGCCTTGGCCCGGCGCGCCGGTGTGATCCTTCATAGGATGTGGGTCGATGACACCGACGTCCAGTCGGACATGACGGTGCCACTTGCGGCCTGAAGATCTGAGTTCTCAACCGCTGCCTGCCTGACAGCAGGCCCTCGAGGTCCCCCCAGGGACGCGGTTCCGATGATGCCGTGGTCCGGACTGTGCCGATCCACATCGAGCACGCCAATGAGATGGGCACATCGGAATTGCATTGAACCAGCATCATGTTGGCAGCCCCGCGCTGACCACGGACCGAAGCATGCACCCGGGGTGATCTCAGACGAGGGCGGCAGTAACTACAGGACGGATCAGAAAGAGCAAGGTTCATAACCGCACCTTTGCGGCCGACCTCCCATGAGCAAAACCACTTGACTGGGATGGCCTCGTTACCGAAGTCTGGGCCCTAGAATGGATGCTGGGCAGCGAGACCATGGAAAACGCGATCCCCTTGGGTGTCCTGGAACGATGCCGAGGACGTTTCCCAATGAGCGCCATCGCCAGAACGTTGGGCATCGCCCGCTGCAATCTTATGGAGGGCCCGCCTCACCAGTTGCGCGCCCCCTATCACAAGCGCGAGGATGCCGATCTGCTGGCCGACGTCAAACTGGTCATCGGCAAGCGTCCGACCTATGGCTATCGCCGTGCCACAGCAGTGAACAAACGCCTGCCGATCCGGAATCCGGGACATTAGGTCAGTATTTGCAGTGGCCGGCTCGATACGCGATCAATGTTCAACATCTATCCAGTGATAGCTTCGTTAGCTGGACCAGTTGCGCTGAGATTCGATTTGGTCTTGGGGGTTTTCGGCTTGATCTTTAAAGCCGGCTGCTCGATCAACTTCCATGAAGCCAGCCCGAATATCAAAGTTGGCACCAGCGCGAATAGGAAGTTTGCCCAGTGGTTTCCCGAATTTGCTAAGTAGTTTGCGACAATCTGCTGAAAGAGAAAGCCATAGAGATAAGTTCCGTAGGAAAAGTCGCCAAACTTTTCTGCCCAGGCAAATCGTGGAGGCGTGGCATGTCCGATCGCGAGCGTACAGTATGGAATTACTATTAAAGAAATGATTTCCGAACGTGGCCAATCAGTAGCAAGCAATGGCAGCAGCAACATCATTGCCAACGCAATTTGTAGGTTAAAATGCTTAGGTCTGAACCATAGTCGAAATACCATCCCCCAGACGAAATAAGGAGCCATTTCGACGGCGTTCACCAGATTGGTTCCCCAGAAAACGGTTGGGTGCTCTGGAATATTCCATCGAGCGAACCAGACGGATGCAACAGAAAGCGCGATGGCTGCAACCCATACATGATGCCGCGATGAAGGCAGTAACAAGACTACCGGAGTCAAAAGATACATCGAGAACTCGACCGGTAGTGTCCAAAGTGAACCGTTAACGGCATTTGGATAAACGTTGTCGGCAAATAGGCCCGGAAGATCGTATCTTGGCAAAAGAACTATGTTCTCGAAATATCGCCAAGTTCCAGAAGTTGAGAAATATGCACCAGGTGTTAGAGTACCTAGAGCTGGACCAACAAAAAATACGGTAAAGAAGCAAAGCACGATAAGCGCAGGAAATATCCGCAGCGCACGCCGCATTAGGAACCTGGGTAGGTGAGGATCTCTAATCCAGCTTTCAGAAATCAGATACCCACTGATAACGAAGAATACCTTGACCGAGATAGTCGAAACTGCATTTCCAAGATAACTGGGACCGATTCCCCCAGTAAGCGGAAATGAATGCCCGTATAAAACCAGTATCGCAGCGATCAAACGGATTGCTGCGAAATTATCTTGGCGTCGGTCTGAGTTAAAGTTAGAAGGGCTCGTCATTTTTTGGAACTGCGATGAAAGAGACTAGTTCTTCTCCACGACCTCGATCTACGCAATCGAGCAAGTAGCACAGCGAGCTCAGCCTCTGTTTGGTCGATACAATCCTCGATCCGAGGGTCTTTCCGACCTCGAAGCATCGATGGCCAGCGCATCGGAACCGACCATCGCCAGCTTCTAGACGACAATATGCGCACGATCTCCTTCAGGTAGCTTGAATGGTCAGCCGCAACAGCTAGACCGGTCGGGGTGACATTATGCAGCGAGCGAAGCCCGCGCAGTTGTCGGGTGGTGCCGGCAGGAAGTATGATGGGAAGGGTGTCCAGTTTCCGGTGTATGGCTTGATAATTTGCGTCCCATTCGCTTTGATCATGAACCGTACGAGAAGATTCAACCGATGATCTCCACCAGTGATAAATAGCGGTCACCTCATCTGCTGCGCAAACGCCTACAATCAAGGCGCCACGCAAGAAGAAGTCCCAATCTTCAGTGGTCGTCAAGGATTCATCGAATCTCACGTTCAGATCGTGAAATAGTCCGCGTGGGAAAGCGAGCGCAACGGGAGGAGTCTCGTTGGTAATCAGATGCTGCAGCAAATCAAACTTTGCCGGATATGGCTCAAGTCCACCTACTGCCCTTACACCAGTACGCTCGCGGACATCGACAGTGTCCACATCTTGACGCGCGGCAATAGTGCGAAGAATGGCGCCTGGTTGTTGCTCGGAAAGCTTCCGGAAGGTGGAAGTCCAATGCGCCATCGGGACGTCATCATCATCGAGGATCGCGATGTATTCTCCTTCCGCCTCCTCAAAACCACGGTTTAGAGGCCTCACACGATTACCGTCGTCAACTCTGATGAGACGGCAGCGTTGCCGCAACCACTCCGGTGTGTCCTCCAGCGTGCGCTCTACAGATTTCTGCTGCTCGGGCGTCAGGCGATGTCCGATCACCAGCAACTCAAAATTACGATCCTTTTGACCTGCAAGAGCCGTCAATGCTTCTACCATACAATGCGGTCGCTTGCCCTGTGTGCGCATTACCACAGACAAGAATGGTCTTTTCGGCTGCCGCGCTATGTCTTCGACATATGCGTGGCGGAGTGATTGGGGCCCCGCTGTTACGAGCTTAACAAACTGATTTACCGTGGCGGAATTGTTGACCCCGGTTCTCAATCTCAACAGAACCGCGTTTAAAGTAGTCCCCTGTGCGAGTGCTGGATGCGTATAGGGAAAATGTTGATCGCTCTTCACGATGTGCACGTCGTTACTATCGACGACGTGCAGACCCGAGGCTTGAAAGGTTCGTGTCAGCGAGTTTCGGCTGAACAGTCGAACATGGGTGTGGTCAAGTAGGCCTTCGCGGGTGTAATCCCATTGACCAAATGCCAGCTTAAATCCAACGTCCTGATGCCCGTTGTTCGGTACGCTTATAACAGCGGGGGCATTGCTCTCCCTGATTAGTTCCCTAATCGCGCGTAGCACATCATCGCCGTTTGGCAGATGCTCGAGTGTGTCCAACATAGTGAGTGACCGAAGTTTGCGTCCACCGACGATCCTCGTAAGGTCGGACACGATCTGATTGTAGGATTCGAAGAGCAACTCATATGCTTCAAAGCCCCGTGTCCTGAGTGAGGCCGGGCCGTGTGGCGCCCCGTCGACGCCGACGTACTTGAGGGCAAGTCGATGCTGGATTGGCTCCGCGATCCGTCCAAATCCGCAGCCCAAATCGAGGTGAATGCCCTCATTGTGATCTGCTTCAGACTCTACTGCCCGATAGCGCTCAAGCAATGCGACCGAATGCCCGTAGACGTTGTCATGTTGGAAAGCATTGTCGTAGAGTTCATCCGGGTTAAGCATCAGAGCGAATACCTGTGTTTGGCGTAGAAATGACCCTCAAACTCCCCAATCAGATGCTTTGGGTCCCGGGGAGCGGCGAGTTTGTTGTTCAGTTTTTTGTTCTCGTAGTTCTTTAGGGCGGCCGCCTCATCTGGGCTGCCGTTTCGAAACCACCCTGAAATGCGATCAACGAGATCTGGCCGAGACCATTTATGGGCCATCATAAGTGCAGCCTCGGCCGAGTAGCGTCGTTCGGCTGCAGAGGGTAGCCACGCGCCATCGCGAGCTACCCGCTTGTCATGGAAAACCACGGCATTGGGGGAGAAAATTACCTTATAACCGGCTTCCCGCACACGCCAGGAGTAATCGACGTCATCGCAGTAAAGGAAAAAACTCTCTGCATCAAAGCCATCAATGGTGTGAAAAAGCCTCGTTGGCGTTAGCGCACAAGCTGTTGTTGCCCATCCAGTCTCACCTGTAGATGGATCATAGCTTTTGGGATGCTCGATCGGCAGCTGTTTGGCCTCAACCATCCCGGCCATAGTCATATAGAAAGGCCGCAGCATATTCTCAAATAGGCGGGGAGACACAACAACGTCCGGATTCAAAATAAGCAAGTAGTCGGTATCGGCAAACGCCGCTAGGGCATTATGTCCCCGCGCAGATCCAAGATTTTCGCCGAAAAAATTGTAAGAAAGCTCGAACGCCCAAGCGAATTCATCTCTCAGACGGGAAAGCGCGTCGTCAGAGAGGCATGGTTGGGTGGATGTGTCGCCATAGCTAACGCGAATGCGTGACACTGGACCTTCTGAGATCGCTAAATCAGTGGCCCTGGCAAGTGACTCCAATGCTCTATGGATGGAAGACTCATCCATTTGGAAAAGTATCGACTGAACTTGAATCGACACTTTCTCCCGATCAGGGCGTGGCAATTCAAGTTTGCTTGTTTCGTTAGTCATTGCCTGCCATCCGTACTACAATTGGGGCTAGTTCAGATGTGGCCGCGCGCGACGAGCCAGTCGCCAACTCTCTTGGCCCCTTCGTCAAATCCTACTTTCGCGGTCACTCCAGATTTATCGATCATCTCAGCCACATCGGCAACGGCTGAACGGACATCACCGTCGCGGAACTTTCCGCAGACGACGGGCGCCGGTGCTCCATGCAGTGCTGCTATGATTTGAGCAGCTTGTATAATGGTTGTCTCCACGCCGGATCCAACATCGAATCTGTGGTCGTCGTCATCGTTGCCTAAAAGGATGTTGGCGAACACGTCAGCGACGTCCTCGACGTGGACGAAGTCTCGCCCGATCAGGCCGTCCTCATATACCGGGATCGATTGCCCGGTTCGTGCCAGCCGATGGAACACGTTGATAATTCCCGTGTATGAATTAAAGGGTGACTGACCCTCTCCATAAACATTTTGCAGGCGTAGAATACTCAAAGGCACTCCAAATGCCCCACACCAAGATGCGAGGACATGCTCCTGTGCCAGCTTGGTCGCGCCGTATATGCTAGTCGGGCTAGGAAAGACGTCTGCCGCATTGTGAGGAAGCGATATTGCTGCGCCACCGTCGATGCCGGCTGGGCTCCACCGGCTCGCCGCAAGCATTGCATGCGTCCGTGGCTTTGGATAAAATTCCCGACCACTTGATACGTCTCGCCATTTACCTTCACCATAAACGGCCCGACTGGATGCGAGAATGATCCGCTTCGGTTTGACGCCGGCACTCGCCAAAGCGTCCAGCATTTCCGTCGTTCCAACGACGTTGACCGAAGCATGCCTTGTGCCTTCAGTAAGAGACTGTGCTGTCCCAGTCTCGGCAGCAAGATGAACAATCTTGATAGGCCTATATTCTGACAACACGTTTGCCCATGTGATGGGATCGCGTACGTCGCGCTTTAGAAGGACCACACGTTCATCGAGGAACTCAGGACGGGTACCTGTAGGATGAACCTGGTCGAGAAAGCTATCGACCGCTACTACCGGAATGCCAGAGCCGCTAATTCGTGAACTGAGTGCGGAACCGATGAAACCTGCGCCGCCAGTTATTAAAATGCAGTCTTTCATGCTCGCCCCTGAAGGTCGGTACAACTTCCACAAGAACCACCAGTTGGCAGTCGGTCCCACTTAGGCAAACCGTATCCCCCTGTCAATTGTTAGTGGCCGACCACCAAAATAGGTGGCCCATTGTTACCTCAGAGGATCGTCCTCTAATTTCCTATTAAACCAAGATTACCCCAAGTGCCTCATGCTCTAGTTTTATGAAACAAGACACTGCGCTCTCTGCGCCAGTCTATAATTAGGCGATACTGAGCAAGGATAGTCTGGCTTTTACAACGTGCGTCAAATCCTTCATCTAACGGACGCTCCTTTTAACCTCGCGATGGCCGCGTGGACGCCTACTTCGTTATGACGGCGATCGAGACGATCCGCCCGTAGCGGCGGACCTTCAGGTAAATAGCGTCGATCCAGATGTAGGGCCGATCGTCCTAGATCGACCCTCCAGGAATGCCTTACCTTGTCGTCTATCTCCTCGCGCAGCCGCGAGGCGTGGTTCATGGAGATGCCCCTTATCCCCATCTCACTCGCGATCAATCAGCTTAGGGTGAAATGATCCCCATCGCCTGCATGCAATCGCGCATCGTCCTAAAAGTGTGAACGCATACCGTTTCAAGAATTGGCAGATCGTCCGCCACAAGCAGCTCAACCTCACGCGTCGCTGGCTCGTCGCGCAAACCGCACGCCCGCTCCACCGCCGTTCTCCGGAATGAACTCAATACCCGCGAGTTCGAGTGCGCGATGAATTGCAGTAAGGTTGTTGCGATGAGGAGTACGTGTTCCCCGTTCGAAATCAACGACAGTTGTCTTAGATACCGCGGCAGCCTCGGCTAGTTCGCCTTGGCTCCAGCCAAGCATAGCTCTCGCCCCTCTGCACTGCGCTACTGAAATCGAACCCATCATACAAAGTCGTTATTTTTAATTGACATTGGTCAAAAAACTCGGGTTAATGGCAACCGCTGGTAAAACTAGCAAGACGGTCGACGAGGTGTTGCCACACCCCGTTCGACCTGACCAAACCCAAGCTGGTTGGAGCTCGGATCATGGCTGATTCCGACAATACCACAGCTTTGCCTTTCGTCATCCCGGGGAGACGAAGGAAGAGTTGTGCTGTGGATGACGATGCAAAAGGTGACGCCACGGTTGGCGCCAGACTCGCCGAGAGCATTGCCACACGTTTTCTTGCGCCCATCGACCCATGCGTGGTCCTGCTGCAAGAGTGGGAGCACGCACGCCACATGGTCGTGGTGCTGTGTCGACTGCAGCAACGTCTGGAGACACGGATAAGAAACGCCCTCGGGTCTCCTATTCCTGGCGGCGCAACAGCCAAGGATCGGAAGGGCACGTCGAAGTCGGCCCTGACAGATCAACAGCAGACGCGTTGGGACGCGCTTGACCATGAGGTCGGATATTCGCGCGTCCGTGCTGCCGAGATCGAGGCCGTTGAGGCTGAAGAACAAATCGTCGACGCCGTAGCAGTCACACAAGCGCAGTCACTTCGCGGGGTGATCGCCAAACTGACAATCATTGCCGGCGGCGGCGAGAGCCAGGGTGACACATCGTCATTTCCCTGGCCGCAAATTCAGTCGGTTCTGGATGACCTCAAGCACCTGAGCGAACGCGACCGGCCCGACGACAGCCTTGACCTAGACGGAAGCAATCCACGGCGAGGCTGAACGTACTGCAGGATCGCGGGAGGCGAGACTGTGACCAAGCGCGGCAACAAACATCAAAAGTCAAAGGGAGAGAAAAATGAGCTTGAGAAGTCCAGCACGTCTTGCACGCATATGGAGCGCATTGCTTACGCTGATCGTTGTCATGCTGGGTGGCCCGGCCTTAGCCGAGACCACCAAAGAGCGGGTCTTGCGCGAAGGCAAGATCGTCATTGGCATCCACAACCGCTCGCCCTGGGGTTTTCGCGATGAAGCCACGGGTGAGGCAAAGGGATGGCACCCGGACCTGCTGAGGGCTGCGTTTTCCGAGCTCGGTGTCAAGGAGCTCGACATCCGGGTCACCGAGTTCGGGGCTTTGATCCCGGGTCTGCTGGCAGGGCGCTTCGATGCCGTTGCGTCTGGTCTTTCCATCACACCAGAGCGTTGCCGGCAGGTCGCCTTCGGCTCTCCCGATCTGAAGGTCCACGACGCGGCCATTGTGCTCGCTGGTAACCCAAAACAGATCCATGGCTTTGCGGATATTGTCAGCAAAGACATCATCATGGGTGCCGGACGCGGCAGTGTCTCGGTCAGGAATGCGGCTGCAGCCGGGGTGCCGGAAAACCGTATGCTGCTGTTTCCCGACATTGAGGCCAACATCTCGGCCCTGCGCTCCGGCCGTATCGATGTGACGGTACTGTCGTCGCCGACCGTGATCGGGCTGCTCGCCGGCGGCAAGGCCAAGGGCCTGGAGAGTGCGACCCCGTTTGTGACGACAGACGAACAGGCCACTTATGCAGCCGTCGCCTTCCGCACCGAAGACCAGGATCTGCGGGGGCTGTGGGATGAACGACTGGCTGCCCTGACGCAGGACGGCACGGTGACCAAGATCATGGCCCGATATGGCTTTGGCGCCACGGAGGTCGTGCCCAACACCGTCACCGTGGACAAACTCTGTGGCACTGGCAGCGACGGTGCTGGCACTGTGGGTGCGGGCAAATGAATATGCTCGAGATCTGGCTCGGCATCCTGCAGGGGTTTCGTGTCACCGCATTGGTGACGCTCTATGGCCTTGTCTTTGCCATTCCCTTCGGCCTTGTCTTCGGCGTCGCCCAGTATCTGACGACAGGCCCGGCGCGGTTTGTCGTGACCTCGATCATCGAGTTCTGGCGCAGCTCTGCCGTCATCATTCTGCTCTTTGTCTTCTACTACGCCCTGCCCTTGGCCGGACTGGCGCTGTCAGCGATGACGGTTGCCGCCATGGTGCTGGGGCTCAACATTGGTGGTTATGCCAGCCAGGCCGTCAGAGCCGGCCTGCAGGCCCTGGACCGTGGCCAGAAAGAAGCTGGCCACGCACTTGGGCTCAAACGCTCCACCATCTTGTTGCGCATCGAACTGCCCCAGGCACTCGTGGCGATGAGCCCGACCTTCATCAATCAGCTGATCCAGCTGGTGAAGGCGACATCGCTGGTCTCTCTGGTCACGCTGACCGACATGACCTTCCGCGCCAAGGAGATCTCCCAGATCGAGTACGATCCGGTGCCGATCTACACCTCGCTGCTGCTGGCCTACTTCATCGTCTGCTATCCGGTCGCGCTGTTCGGGCGCTGGGCGGAACGGCGCATCAACCCGGCCAGGGAGGCGCGTCGTGGCGTTTGATTTTGGCTTTGGGCTTTCAACCGTGCCCACCATCTTGAGCGCCATCGGCATGACGCTGCTGGTGGCCGCCCTCAGCTGCATTGGTGCCTCTGCGATCGGGTTCGGCTTTGAGCTGATCCGCCGCTCGGGAGGCGTCGGAGGCCTCTTCGTCGGCTTCGTGATCGACTTCATCCGGGCGACGCCGGTTCTGGTCTGGCTCTACTGCTTGTATTTCATCTTGCCGTTTTACGGCATTCGCCTTGGTGCGCTTGCCGTCGGCATCATCGGGCTCAGCCTCTATTACAGCGGCTATCTCGCGGAAGTATTCAAGGCCGGCATAGATGCTATCGCCAAAGGCCAGGCGGAAGCCGCAAGGGCCCTGGGGCTCGGCAGGATGGATGAGACCATCTTTGTCATCGCCCCGCAGATGCTGCGCAATATCGCAGCCCCCATGGGCAACTACTTCGTCTCGATCCTCAAGGCGACGCCGTATCTGGCAGTTCTGGCGGTGCCTGAGATGCTGGGCCGCGCCTTCGATATTGCGTCTGACACCTATCGCTATGCCGAGCCGCTGACGGTTGCCGGCCTCATCTTTCTTGGTCTCGCACTCGTCATCTCGCAAGCCATCAAAAGGCTTGAGATGCGCCTGCTTGGTCCGACAAGCAGATAGCTCAGCGGCCGGTAGACCAGCAACGGGTCGCGCGTCTTACGAACGTCACCGTGCACGCTCACCGGCGAAGCCATCCACCCACAATAGCTCGCTGTCATCAGCGGACCGTAGAGAGACACCATGACCCAGACCGACGACAAGCTCGCCGTCCAGATAACCTCGCTCAACAAATGGTATGGCACCTTCCATGTGTTGAAGGAGGTCGACCTCACCATCCAAACTGGGTCCCGCGTCGTGATCTGCGGACCTTCCGGTTCGGGCAAATCCACCCTGATCCGCTGTCTGAACGGGCTCGAAGCCTATCAACAGGGAACCGTGACCCTGGGCACGATCCGCCTGGGCGACAACGCGAGCGAAACCGCGCTGGCGCGGCGACAGACCGGAATGGTGTTCCAAAGCTTCAACCTGTTTCCGCATCTGACGGTTTTGTCGAACTGCACCTTGGCCTTGCGCCGGGTTCTTCGCATGCCGCGCAACGAAGCCGAGAGCCTGGCACGGCATTTCCTCGAAAAGGTCCGCATTCCCGAACAGGCGCACAAATACCCCGCGCAACTGTCAGGCGGCCAGCAGCAACGCGTGGCCATCGCCCGCGCGCTGTGCATGAACCCGCGCCTGATGCTGTTTGACGAGCCAACCTCCGCACTCGATCCCGAGATGGTCAAGGAGGTGCTCGACGTCATGACTGGGCTCGCCCACGAAGGCATGACGATGATCTGCGTCACCCATGAGATGGGTTTTGCCCGTGAGGTTGCCGACCAGGTCGTGTTCATGGATCAGGGTTGCATTGTCGAGCAGGCGTCTCCCTCGACGTTCTTTTCGACACCCAATCATCCCCGAGCCCGCTCCTTCCTCAACACGCTGTTGCATTGAAGAGCTGTGCATTGACGAGAAGGGAGGTACCAGTGACAAACGGCACACGCATTTGGACGGACATCGATTTTGACAAAGACGGCAAGCAGATCGCTTGCCTGCGGCTGCCGTTTTCGAGCCACCGCTCAGCCTATGGAACCATTCCGATCCCGATCGTCGTTATCAAAAACGGTCCTGGGCCAACCGCCCTGCTTGTCGCCGGCAATCATGGCGATGAGTATGAAGGTCAGGTTGCGCTCAGCAAACTGGCCCGACAGCTTGATGCAAGCGAACTCAGCGGCCGCATCATCATCCTGCCGGCATTGAACTATCCCGCGGTGGATGCAGGCAAACGGGTATCGCCGCTCGATCAGGGCAATCTCAACCGGCTGTTTCCGGGTTGTGCCAATGGCTCGCCAACCGAGATGATCGCCCACTACGTCGCAGAGGTGCTGCTGCCTCTGGCCGACATCGTCATCGACCTGCATTCCGGCGGCACCTCGCTGTTTTATTTGCCGTGCTGCCTGATCCGCACCGGCAGGAGCGAAGCCGAAACAGCTCAACTCATCGAACTCATGCATGTCTTCGGCGCGCCCATCGGGTCGATCAGCGACGGTTCGGGCGGCGGCGGTGCGACAACACTCTCAGCAACAGCCCAGGCGCTCGGCATTCCAGCCCTGACCACCGAACTCGGCGGCGGGGCATCGATGTCACGCAAGGGAGAAACCCTTGCCCGAGACGGAGTGACGCGCGTGCTGAATCACATAGGCATCCTGCCCGACGCCATCGTCGAACCGGCAGGGCCAACACGATCGATGCGGGTCGATGGCAGGCATGCGTTCACCTATGCGCCGGTCAGAGGAATCTTCGAACCAGCTAGCGAAATCGGCGACACCGTCACCGCCGGCCAATGCGCGGGCGTCATCCATCCGATAGCAGGGTCCCATGAGCCCCCAACGCATATCCGTTTCACCCAGTCCGGCCTTGTCGCCTGCCGCCGCGCGCCGGCCCTCACATCTGCTGGAGACTGCCTGTTTAAGCTGGTGACCGATGTCGAGCGTTTATGACGCTAGTCGATCGCGGATGACAATGCCTCCAACGATGGCAACATGGTCTGGCGTCGACTCACCCATGATGGATAGGCGCTCGCCGCCTCCTTTCCTCACAATCTGTCAATCGCCATTTTTGGCGATATCCTCGGTTTTTCCATTGCCCTAGTAAGTAGTCCGCAATTTGCTGGGGGATGGATGAAGCCGGATTCTTCTGAGTGGCACAGCTCACAGGCTTATGATTTCACCGGAAAGGTCCCAGCGGACGCACTTGCCTGGGAATTCCTAAGAAGGAATCCAACCTACCAGCAAGAGTTCGCAGACATCCACAATGAAGGTTTCACGCCTTCCTCCTCCGCGAAAAGGCTGCAGAGACGGTGGGGGCTGCGATTTCCCAGCCAATCCTGAGCGGCCGGCGGCAAAGCAGCAGGTTTACTGGACACCAGAGGTCGACCCCGGCGTCATCCTGCTCGTCAATACTCCGCCGCTTTTGGCGGAGGACTCGGACGTCCAGGCCGCTTTACCGCCGGCAGTTTCACAACGTGACGAAATCGGAGTGCATATGCGCAATTTGTCTGCAGCAAATGGCTGGCAGATTGCGCTTGTTCATGGCACCGACAGCACGCGCCCCCTAGCAGCAATAGTGCCCCTCGACGCCAAGGCACTCGAACGACTTTCATCGGTCGACAGGTTTATAAGATCGTACAAGGGACGCAGCGTACGGGACCCGCGGCTGACGTCATCACAACGGACTCGACTTGCTCGCATGCTTCGCGCCCTGGACGGCCGCATTGAAGGCGCCTCCCATTTCGAAATAGCCCATGCGCTGTTCGGCTCGCGCTTTGTCATCGCAGCGGAATGGCAAGAGTCACCATTTCGCTATGCAACGCTTCGCCTCATACGTGACGGCCACAAGATGATCGATGGCGGCTATCGCCAGTTGCTAAGGTTCCGCCGTCGCGGCTCCTGAACTCTAGTTGGCAAGTCCAGCGCCACTTTGTCTGTGCGAATTAGACCCCCCTCATTTCGCACCTGAACAGCGCTTTACCCCTTCTCCATCATCACCTGTGTCCGCCGCTTGATCTCAACGGCAATCACAAACGCGATGGAGACATCAGATGAACGGTCGAACCACCGGCTTGCCGCCGCGCTTTCTGCGCACCAAGGAAGCGGCCCATTTCCTCAGTCTCTCCGCCCGCACCCTCGAAAAGCATCGCACCTACGGAACCGGCCCCGCCTATCGCAAGCTTGGCGGCCGCGTCGTCTACGCCATCGACGACCTCGAAGCCTGGGCCGATCGCGGCGCGGTGACGTCCACCTCCGATCCGCGCGGCACGGTCCTGCCCGCCAAGCGCAATCCAACGACGCCTCCGGCACATGCCGGTCGCTACGCCCGCTGACTGCGCGGCGGTTCTCTTTTGTCGGCTCGGACTCGCCCACAGTCGGAACGCGGACAGCTCGATCTGTTCCATGCGCTTCCCGGCAATTTCGCACCCCGCGATGCGCAGGACCTCATGGCCTACCCATTCTTCTCCCTCGCAAAATCGAAACGCGTGACGCCCATCGACTTCAAGGCGGGCGATGAGACCATCCGCGTTGAGGCCGTGCCGGATCATGGCATGGCCACGATCTGGGACGCCGACATCCTGATCTGGGCCGCCAGCCAGATCGTCAATGCTCGCGACGCTGGCTTGCGCACCTCGCGCCTGATGGCGACCACACCATACGAAATCCTGACCTTCACCGGCCGAGGCGTCGGCGCGCGCGATTACCAACGCCTGAAAGCCGCGCTCGATCGGCTCCAGTCCACAACGGTCGCGACCTCCATTCGCCAGCCTGCGGAAGGCCGCCGCCATCGCTTCTCCTGGATCAATGAATGGCAGGAGCGCACCGATCGCGAGGGACGGCCCTTGGGCATCGAGTTGATCCTGCCCGACTGGTTCTATCGCGCCGTCCTCGATGACGCGCTCGTGCTGACCATCGACCCGGCGTATTTCGATCTGACCGGTGGCCTCGAGCGCTGGCTCTACCGGATCGTACGCAAGCACGGCGGACGGCAGTCCTTCGGATGGAGCTTCGACTTCGCGCGTTTGCATCAGAAGTCCGGCAGTCTCTCGCCGCTCAAGCACTTCGTCTACGACCTGCGTGACATCGTACGCCGGCAGCCCCTGCCCGGCTATCGCCTCGCCATCGCGCGCCAGGCCAATGGCCCAGACATCCTCACCTTCGTCGGTTCCGATCCGTCTTTTTTCACTCCGCCGCGCCCGCGACGGAAACCGTCAACGCGCTTTGGGGAAAAGCTGTGAATTCACTCGTGCTATCGGGGACCGCCCCTATCGTGCCATCGGGGACCCGATCCTCGTGCTATCGGGGACCGGAATCGACGATTCATCGTCGCGATTCAAAGCCTTGCGGCCGCCGTAACTTATCTAACCTAGATTCCTTCGGAATCTTTCTAACGGACCCGCGTCTTGGCAGGCTTGGGGATAACACCGCCAAGCCAGCGAGGAGCTGCCCATGCGGCCGGTTTCACCGCGCGGCCTACAGTCGACGTCCACGCCCGATCTGCGCGGTCGCATCAAGATCGCCGCGTACAAGCGCGACATCCCATCACCGACATGCCTCCCGACCTGGTCGCGCGCGAATTCCACGCAACATCAGGAGACAAAACATGACCTACATCGCAGCCTCCCGCATGCGCGGCGGCCCGACGCTGGCCGCGCTCCCAGTCAACAACCTCATCCATGTCGAACTGACCTGGATCGAAAAGAAGATCGAGCACTGGATTCGCTTCGGCGCGTCCGCTCATGAACAGATCCTCGACCGCCGTCGTAGGATCCTCTCCTTCCGGCCCGGCACCGTCTTCGCCTTCGTGCGCTGGGCCTCGAACGACTTCGGCACAATCATCTCGCGCATCGACATCGTGCGCGCCGTGGCACGCGGCGAAGCCTACCAGACGCTACCCTTCGTGCGCCCCGGCGGCGACATACTGCTCAAGATCGAGAGCTGGCCTAAGGTCGAGCGCGTGCTGCAGGCGATCGACGCCATCGAGCAGCTCGGCATCGATCCAGAAGCGGTCTCCGCGGACTATTGGCGGCACGCCCACAACCGCGTGACCGCCGGACAGGAGCCGCGCACCTATTCACTCGAGCAGCATCGCGCGTTCCTTCTGCGCCGGAGGGCGGAGCCATGAGCCGCATCGCCATCGTCCTCTCGACGGTGTTCGCGACGATGGGCGCCGGCTATCCGGCGCTCACGCCGATGCCGATCAAGCTCATCTGGAACGCCTCACCCAGCGTGCCGATCGGGCTTTATGAGATCGACTTCGACGGTCCGTTCGAAGTCACCGATCTTGTTGCCGTCGACGCACCCGAACCTCTCGCGACGTTCCTCTCCGAGCGCAGCTATCTGCCCAGGGGCGTACCGCTCCTCAAGCGCGTTCGCGCGGTTTCCGGCCAAACCGTCTGCCGCAACAACCTTGCCATCACCATTGACGCCATCGAGGCCGGCTCCGCACTCGAGCGCGATCGCGCCGGCCGCGAGCTGCCCGTCTGGCAGGGCTGCCAGCACATTCCGACCGGCGAAATCTTCCTCATGAACTGGCAGGTCCGCGACAGCCTCGACGGCCGCTACTTCGGCCTCACCTCCATCGACCAGATCATCGGCCGCGCCGTCCCGCTGTGGACCGACGAAGAAGGCGACGGTCGCTTCGAATGGCGCGCACCCATGCGGTGAGCGCGCAACAGGCGACGCTTCGCCGCGCCGTCCTCAGCATCACCGCAACAACAGAAAGGACCCATATCGTGGCTCAGATCGGACAGTTTACGCGCGAGGTGACAGGCTTTGTCGGACGCGTTCACACCCTCACCTTCCACCTTGAACTCGCTATCGTCTCGGTCGATCCGGGCGACACCGAGAATGCGCCCGACTACCGCATCCATCGCGGATCGGAGGATGGACCGGAGGTCGGTGCGGGCTGGACGCGCACGAGCGACAAGGCGGGCGAATACATCTCGTTGCAGCTCGACGATCCGACCTTCGACGAGCCGATCCGCGCGCGCCTGTTCCAGAACGGCGACGACGCCTCCTCCTGGTCGCTGAATTGGAACCGCCCGCGTGAGCGCGGCGAGAAAGCGTAAGCAATGCAGTTTCCGGGCATGTCATCACCGCAGCGGCGGCGGCACAAGCTGTGCCGTCGGCTGGCAGATGGAAGGCGGCGCGTTGGCCCGCGCCTTGCGCTTCTTCTCCTTTCCGGCCTTCTCCTCCATGCTTGCGCGACCGGCACTGCTCTTGCCGAGCCAGTCGCTGCACTACAACCGTCACAGACCGATCTCTATGCCGCTCACATCGCCGATGCCTCGAGGCGTTTCGGCGTTCCGGTCGCCTGGATACGCGCCGTCATGCGCACGGAGAGCGCAGGCGACCAACATGCCGTCTCTGGTGCCGGAGCACGCGGCCTGATGCAGATCATGCCCGACACATGGGAGGAATTGCGCACGCGTCTGTCACTAGGTCGCGATCCCTTCGACCCACGCGACAACATTCTGGCGGGCACCGCCTATCTGCGCGAGATGCACGACCGCTTCGGTTCGCCGGGGTTCCTCGCAGCCTACAATGCGGGGCCGGCGCGCTACGAAGGCTATCTTGCAGGGCGTCCATTGCCCACCGAGACCCGCGCCTATGTCGCGACGCTCGCCCCTCTTATCGGTGGAGGTCCGCTGACAGATTCAGCGCCGAGACCCGCTGCGTCGATCACGGCGGAATCTCTAGCATGGCGTCGCTCATCGCTTTTCGTTCCGACCGCCGTTGGCATCGTCGCCGCAGAGCAGGCGCAATCCGACAGCGACAAACCCGCAACGGTGGAGAGTGCCAGCGTGCGCGATGTCTCCGCCACCACACCGCGCTCGAACGGCCTCTTTGCCGTGCGTATCAGCGCAGGAAGCCCGCAATGACGGTTTTCGTGGCGTGGCGCGGACTTGCGTATCCCCGGAGAGGATGTGCGGCACCTTGGGGAGGCGCAGGGAAACACGACAGGGTAAGGCAAGATAAAAGCGCCAGCGCGGCCGGAGGCCAAGTCATTGACATGACTTGCCTTTCGCTCGGCATGGCGTTCGGTCGCGGGCATGCTGCCCGGAATTGGCCAATGATTACAACGGCTCCGCATGCACAGCCCGCCTCAGTCAAGCGGGGCCGACCGCAATGAGCCAGGGCGACAGCGATTTCCGGATCAAGCCAGGGCGCATCCGTTCGACACGGGCGCCGAAGGGGAAGGGCTTTATCCAGCAAGTCCTGCGCGCCGCCCAGAAGGCAGGGCATACGGAGGGCGGCTTTTCCAGGACCGCGACCGCCTCGCGGCGTGGTCATTCCACGTTCGGGCGAGGCCGCAACGTCTTCGGCCGCTCGCGACTGTTCAGCGGTTCTCGCCGTGTCGTGGTCGCCGCTCGCATCGCCCGTCACCAAGGCAAGGCATTCCGTTCAGTACCGCTCACCGCCCACGTCTCCTATCTCAAGCGCGAGGGCGTCAGCCGCAACGGCGAGAAAGGCGTCATGTTCGACGCCAACACCGATCGCGCCGACGATCTCGCCTTCGCGGATCGGTGCAAGGACGACCGGCATCATTTCCGCTTCATCGTCTCGCCTGAGGACGCGGCTGAAATGACCGATCTCAAGGCGTTCACACGCGATCTCGCCCGCCAGATGGAAACCGATCTCGGCAGCCGCCTCGAATGGATCGCCGTCGACCACTGGAACACCGACAATCCGCATGTGCATCTGCTCGTGCGCGGCATCGACGACACTGGTTCCGACCTCGTCATCTCACGCGACTATATCAGCCAGGGCTTGCGCTCCCGGGCTGAGGATCTGGTCGACATCGAGCTCGGCCCCAAGCCCGAGCAGAAGATCCGCAACACTCTGGAAAAGGAGATCACCGCTGAACGCTGGACCCGCATCGACGCCGAGATCCAGCGTGCCGCCGACGAGATCGGCTACGTCGATCTCAGACCCAATCAGTCCGGCCCGTCTGATCCCGAGCTGCGTCGCCTCATGGTCGGTCGCCTCCAACATATCGAAAAGATGGGCCTCGCCGTGCTGGGCGAGCCCGGACAGTGGGTGGTGGGGCTCGAAGCCGAACGAACGCTGCGCGAGCTCGGCATGCGTGGCGACATCATCAAGACGATGCATCGCGCCTTCACCGGGCGCGGTCAGGATCGTGGCGTCGCCGACTATATGGTCGACAGTGGGGTATCCGGCAGTCCGATAATCGGTCGCCTTATGGATCGCGGTCTTCACAACGAGCTGACGGGCGAAGCCTATGCCGTCATCGACGGCGTGGACGGACGCCCTCACCATGTCCGCTTCCGTGGCGTCGAAGCCTTCGACCAGGCGCCTGCCAATGGCGGCATCGTCGAAATCCGCCGGTTCGGCGGCCCGGATGATCATCGCCCGACCCTGGTGCTGGCCACCCGCTCCGATCTCGACCTTCAGGCGCAGGTCACAGCGCCAGGCGCGACCTGGATCGACCATCGGCTTGTCGAGAGAGAAACCATCCCGCTGTCGCAAGCCGGCTTCGGCGGCGAGGTACGCAATGCCATGGTGGCGCGCGCCGAGCATCTCGCCGATCAGGGGCTCGCCCGACGCGACGGCCAACGCATCGTCATGCAGCGCGCTCTCCTGGCCACGCTGCGCCGGCGCGAACTCGATGCCATTGGCGAGAAGCTCTCGATGGAGACCGGCCTGCCGCATGTGAAGGCGCGGACCGGCGAGCATGTCGCAGGCACTGTGCGCCAGCGCCTCACCCTCTCCTCCGGCCGCTTCGCCATGATCGAGGTTGTTAAGGGTGATGGCGGCCTCAGCTTCCAGCTCGTGCCCTGGTCGCGCGAGCTCGACCGCAAGCTCGGTCAGCACGTCGCCGGCGTCGTCAAAGACGGCGGCATCGAATGGTCGATCGGCCGCAAACGCGACCTCGGCCGCTGACAACGACAAGAAGGGAGCTCGCCATGTCCGCGACAAAAATCCTCTGGGGGCAAATCACCGTCGTCTTCCTGATCGTGATCGCCACCACCTGGGCCGCCACGCAGTACGTCGCCTGGCAACTGGGGTTTCAGGCGCAACTCGGCACACCCTGGTTCAAACTCGCCGGCATCCCCGTCTACTATCCGCCGGCCTTCTTCTGGTGGTGGTACTTTTTCGACGCTTATGCCCCCGAAATCTTTAACAAGGGCGGCGTCATCGCAGCGTCAGGCGGCTTCATCGCGATTGCCGTCGCCATCGGCATGTCAGTCTGGCGCGCACGCGAGGCCAAGAATGTCCAGACCTATGGCTCGGCGCGATGGGCCGAGATCAAGGAAGTAGGGGCGGCGGGCCTGCTCAGGGCGGATGGTGTGGTGCTGGGACGGGTGGAGCGCGACTATCTGCGCCATGACGGGCCGGAGCATGTGCTGTGCTTTGCGCCGACCCGTTCTGGCAAAGGCGTAGGCCTTGTCGTTCCCACGCTGCTGACCTGGCCGGGCTCGGCCATCGTCCACGACATCAAAGGCGAGAACTGGCAGCTCACAGCCGGATACCGCGCTCGGCACGGCCGCGTGCTGCTGTTCGATCCGACCAACCCGAAATCGGCAGCGTATAACCCCCTGCTCGAGGTGCGCCGCGGCGACTGGGAGGTACGCGACGTTCAGAACGTCGCGGACGTGCTGGTCGATCCAGAAGGCTCGCTGGACAGACGCAACCACTGGGAAAAGACCAGCCACTCGCTCCTAGTCGGTGCGATCCTGCACGTCCTCTACGCCGAGGGGAACAAGACGCTCGCTGGCGTCGCTGCCTTCCTGTCGGACCCACGCCGCCCGATCGAGGGGACGCTGTCGGCGATGATGACCACAAGACATCTCGGAGACGCCGGACCGCATCCCGTCGTGGCCTCGACCGCGCGCGAGCTCCTCAACAAATCCGACAACGAGCGCTCCGGCGTGCTGTCGACCGCCATGTCCTTCCTCGGTCTCTATCGTGATCCCGTCGTCGCCGAGGTCACCAGCCGCTGCGACTGGCGTATCGCGGATCTCACCACGGAGGCACGACCGGCGACGCTCTACATGGTGGTACCGCCCTCCGACATTTCGCGCACCAAGCCGCTGATCCGCCTTGTCCTCAACCAGATCGGCCGGCGGCTGACCGAGGACCTGCACTCCAAAGAGCGCAAGCACCGGGTGCTCATGATGCTCGACGAGTTCCCCGCGCTCGGCCGTCTCGACTTCTTCGAATCCGCTCTCGCATTCATGGCGGGCTACGGCATTAAGAGCTTCCTCATCGCCCAGTCGCTGAACCAGATCGAGAAAGCCTATGGTGCGAACAATTCGATCCTCGACAACTGTCATGTCCGTGTGAGCTTCGCGACGAACGACGAGCGGACCGCCAAGCGAGTCTCAGATGCCCTTGGAACCGCGACCGAGATGAAGGCGATGAAGAACTATGCCGGTCATCGGCTATCGCCTTGGCTCGGCCATCTTATGGTCTCGCGTTCGGAGACCGCGCGCCCGCTGCTCACCCCCGGCGAGGTCATGCAGCTTCCGCCAACCGACGAGATCGTCATGGTGGCCGGCACGCCGCCCATCCGCGCGAAGAAGGCTCGCTATTACGAAGACGTCCGCTTCCGCGAGCGCCTCCTACCCCCACCCGATCCGGAAAAGTCCGGCCTGCCCCGGCACAGCGATGACTGGTCAACGCTACGACCGCAGAAGCCCGATCCGGCGCTGATGGCAGCTCATGCGCCCGACAACGCCAATGCAGGCCTGCGCCGCGAACCGGAGCTTCCCGATCACGTTGCCATCGTCAAGGAAACCACAGATCAGCGCCCCGCCGAAGAGTTCGCGCATATCCTCGACGACGAGCCCGAAGATGCAGCACGCCAGCGCCAGGCGCTCAGCCGGCAGATGACAGGCATTGCCCGCCAAGTCTCGCTCGATCCCGGCGACGGTATGGAGCTGTAGTCATGCGTGATCGTCTCAACCTCACGCTTCCGGTCGAGCTCATAGTCCGGATCAACGAACTCGCTGGGCGCAAGAAGCTTCCACGATCCGCGATCGTCGAAGCCGCCGTCACGTCTTTCCTTTCGCCGGACCACTCCGACGCCAAGGAGGCGGCGTTCGCGCGGCGGCTTGACCGCCTTACCCGCCAGGTTCAACGCATGGAACGCGATCTCGGCGTCACGGCCGAAACGCTCGCACTCTTTGTACGCTTCTGGCTGTCGATCACGCCACCGCTTCCGCCCGAGGCGCAAGCCGCGGCACAGGCCAAGGGGCGCGAGCGCTTCGACGGCTTCGTGGAAACGCTCGGCAAGCGGCTACAGAAAGGCCAAAGTTTCTTGCGCGAAATTCCCAACGACATGCCTCCATCCACGTTTGACGATCAGTCTGGAGGACCCAGCCGCGGCCACGACCAAAATGAAGTCACATCAGCGACTTCATCCAACGTAGTAACGTAACTACATTTTTGATGGAGGGTGAAATTCCCATCACCACTTTATCGAGCCGCGATCTCAATTAGGACGTTGGGCGCGCAAAAACGCGGCTTTGAATGGCCCGGACTTCATCACGGACCGAGGCAAACCCGCCCATGTACTCCTCGGCATAGAAGAAGTATCAGCGACTGATCGGAAAGCGCCGCAATCTTGTTGAGATATTGTCCGTGGTAGGATTCGCTGAAGCGGATTTCGATCCACCTAGCGCCACCATTGAAAGCCGCGCGGTCGATCTTTCCTGACGTTTCTTCTTGAGACGAACATCCTTTCCGACTTGCGCAAGGCCGGCGATGGCAAAGCGGACCCGAATGTCGTCTCGTAACTATCCCGACGCGACGCAACAAGCTTCTTCATTTCCGCAATCTTGCTCATGGAACTCGAGAGCGGGGGGCAACGCGTGGAAAGGCGCGACGCGGAAGGGATGCGCTTGCGGACCTGGATGGAGACGCGCGTCATTCCTGAATTTGCCGATCGTACGCTTCCTGTCGATGCGACAGGCGCGCGGCGCCGCGCGCGATTACATGTGCCAGATCCGCGCGCCGAGCGCGAAGCGTTGATCGGCGCCTCAGCACTGGTTCATGGAATGACGGTGGTCACTCGAAATCTCGCGGACTTTTTTGCGTTCAAGGTGGACCTCGTGAACCCTTGGGAAGCCTGATCCTGACAATAGCTCGCGCCGAGCCTCGCGGGCGTTCGGCCGCTTGAGCCAATCTGACATCGTCGCTTTGCTCCGTCGGCTTCGAAGAGCAACTCCGCCGTTCTCCTGTATTTGCCCGCTACACTACGACGGCCTCTCAAAACTATTGAAGCGGCCAAATAACTGGCTCTTTTAATCATCCCGATCCAGGGCCGCGCGTCGCACCGCCCGCACGAGAACGGGGACGACGTGGCAATTTCCCAAGGAACATCCGATGCATCCTTGCGCGGTGCGCGCATGCTGCGCACGGCGCTCGGTCCGGCGATCGCCGGTTTCCTTGAAGACCCTTCAATCGTCGAGGTAATGCTCAACCCCGACGGGCGGATCTGGATCGACCGACTCGCCGGCGGACTTGAAGATACCGGCCGTACACTGTCGGCCGCTGACGGCGAACGTATCGTTCGCCTCGTCGCGCATCATGTCGGCGCCGAGGTCCATCCCGGCAATCCACGGGTCTCGGCCGAGCTTCCCGAAACGGGGGAGCGATTCGAAGGGCTTCTGCCTCCAGTGGTGGCAGCGCCCGCATTTGCGATCCGAAAGCCGGCTGTCGCCGTCTTCACGCTCGACGACTATGTCGCCGCCGGCATTATGGCCGCTGCCCAGGCCGAGGAATTGCGCAAGGCCGTCGCCGCCCGCGCCAACATACTCGTCGCTGGCGGCACGTCGACCGGCAAGACCACGCTCACCAATGCGCTGCTCGCCGAAGTCGCCAAGACGTCCGATCGCGTCGTCCTGATCGAGGATACGCGCGAGCTGCAATGCGCCGCGCCGAATCTTGTCGCACTACGCACCAAGGACGGCATCGTCTCTCTCTCCGATCTCGTGCGCTCGTCTTTACGGCTGCGTCCCGACCGGATTCCCGTCGGAGAAGTGCGCGGTGCCGAAGCGCTCGACCTTCTCAAGGCCTGGGGAACCGGCCATCCGGGTGGAATCAGCACCATCCACGCTGGCAGCGGCATCGGCGCTTTGCGCCGACTCGAGCAGCTCATCCAGGAAGCCGTCGTCACCGTCCCGCGCGCGCTGATCGCCGAGACCATCGATCTCATAGCCGTGCTCTCCGGCCGCGGCTCGCAACGACGCCTTGCCGAGCTCGCCTGCGTCGATGGCCTCGGCCCCGACGGCGACTACCGCATCACCCTCATCACTACCAGAAACGAAGGAGCATCCGCATGACCTCGTCGCTCGTCCACGCAGTTCGCCGTATCCCGGCCTTCTGCTCGGTCACCCTCATTTCGCTCACGCTCACGCCGGTCGCATACGCCTCTGGCTCGTCCATGCCTTGGGAACAGCCGCTGCAGCAGATCCTGCAATCGGTCGAAGGCCCGGTCGCCAAGATTATCGCGGTAATCATCATCATCGTAACCGGCCTGACGCTCGCCTTCGGCGACACTTCGGGCGGCTTCCGCCGGTTGATCCAGATCGTCTTCGGTCTCTCTATCGCCTTCGCCGCATCGAGCTTCTTCCTCTCCTTTTTCTCGTTCGGCGGCGGAGCGCTCATCTGATGGAGGAACTGGTTCCGGGATTCAGCGCGCCCGTTCATCGTGCGCTCACCGAACACATACTGCTCGGCGGCGCACCGCGCTCGATCGCCATCCTGAACGGTACGCTGGCGGCCGCGCTGGGCCTTGGCCTGCGGCTCTGGATCGTTGGGATCATGCTCGGCCTCATCGGTCACCTGGCAGCAGTCTGGGCAGCCAAGCGCGACCCGATGTTCGTCGACGTTGTGCGCAGGCATCTGCACATCCCCTGCCACCTTAGGGCGTGAGGTCACCGCAATGATGAACCTTGCTGAATATCGCAACCGCAATGCCCGGCTCTCCGACTTCCTGCCCTGGGTCGCGCTCGTGAGCGAGGGCGTCATCCTTAACAAGGACGGCAGCCTCCAGCGCACCGCCCGTTTCCGCGGCCCCGATCTCGATAGTGCCGTGGCAGTTGAACTGGTCGCTGTCGCCGGCCGCCTCAACAATGCCTTTCGTCGCCTCGGCTCCGGCTGGGCGATCTTTGTCGAAGCGCAGCGTCATGGGGCCGGCGCCTATCCTCAAAGCATCTTCGCCGATGCTGCGTCCGCACTCGTTGATGCCGAACGCAGGGCCGATTTCGAAGAAGCCGGCGCGCACTACGAGTCCAGCTATTTCCTGACCTTCACCTTTCTAACGCCCGCCGAAGACGCCGCGCGCGCCGAGGCTTGGCTCTACGAAGGCAGGGCCGAGAGCGGGGTCAATCCACGCGAGATCGTTACCGGCTTCATCGACCGCACCGATCGCGTCCTCCAGCTCATCGAAGGCTTCATGCCCGATTGCGGATGGCTGACCGACGCGGAAACGCTGACCTATCTCCACGCCTGCGTCTCGACTAAGGGCCATCGCGTACGCGTCCCCGAGACGCCGATGCATCTTGACGCGCTACTGGCCGACCAGTCGCTAACCGGCGGGCTCGCGCCACGCCTCGGCGACCAGCATCTCCGCATTCTCACAATTGTCGGTTTCCCAACCGCGACGACGCCGGGGATCCTGGACGAACTCAATCGCCTCGCCTTTCCCTATCGATGGTCGACGCGTGCAATTCTCCTCGACAAGGCCGATGCGACCCGTCTGCTGACCAAGATCCGCCGGCAATGGTTCGCCAAGCGCAAGTCGATCGCAGCGATCCTGAAAGAGGTGATGACCAACGAGGCGTCCGCGTTGGGCGACACCGATGCCGCCAACAAGGCGGCCGATGCTGACCTCGCGCTGCAGGAGCTCGGCGCCGACTACGCGGGCCAAGCTTACGTCACCGCGACGCTCACTGTCTGGGATGCCGATCCGCGCATCGCCGACGAGAAACTGCGACTGGCCGAAAAGGTCATCCAGGGTCGCGACTTCACCTCGATGGTCGAAACCATCAACGCCGTCGACGCCTGGCTCGGCTCCCTGCCCGGCCACGTCTACGCCAATGTCCGGCAGCCGCCGGTCTCCACTATCAATCTCGCCCACATGATCCCGCTTTCAGCGGTGTGGGCAGGGCCAGAACGGGATGAGCATTTTGCAGCGCCACCTCTGCTGTTTGGCAAGACTGAGGGCTCCACCCCGTTCCGGCTCTCACTTCACGTCGGCGACGTCGGCCACACGCTGATCGTCGGTCCGACCGGCGCGGGCAAATCCGTTCTGCTTGCACTGATGGCGCTTCAGTTCCGCCGTTATCACCGCTCGCAGGTCTTCGCCTTCGACTTCGGCGGCTCGATCCGCGCCGCCACACTCGCCATGGGCGGAGACTGGCACGATCTCGGCGGCCGACTGAGCGGCGACATCAACGAGCACGTCCAACTTCAGCCGCTCGCCCGCATCCATCATGTACCGGAACGCGCCTGGGCCGCCGACTGGATCGTCTCGATCCTAACTCGCGAGAGTGTGCAGATCACGCCCGAGGTGAAGGAACATCTGTGGTCGGCGCTGACCTCGCTCGCCAGCGCACCGGTCAACGAACGCACCATCACCGGCCTGACTGTCCTGCTCCAATCCAACGACCTAAAGCAGGCGCTGCGGCCCTACTGCATGGGCGGTCCCTATGGTCGACTGCTGGATGCGGAATCCGAGCACCTTGGCTCCGCGTCGGTGCAAGTCTTCGAGACGGAAGGTCTGGTGGGTACGGCCCCAGCACCCGCCGTTCTCGCCTACCTGTTCCACCGTATCGAAGACCACCTCGACGGCTCTCCGACCCTGCTCATCATCGACGAGGGTTGGCTTGCACTCGACGATGACGGCTTCTCCTGCCAGATCCGCGAATGGCTGAAGACGCTGCGCAAGAAGAACGCGAGCGTCATCTTCGCCACCCAGTCACTCTCCGACATCGACGGCTCCGCGATCGCGCCGGCGATCATCGAGAGCTGCCAGACCCGGCTCCTGCTGCCGAACGAACGTGCGATCGAACCACAGATCACTGCTATCTATCGCCGCTTCGGTCTCAATGATCGCCAGATCGAGATCCTCGCGCGCGCCACGCCGAAGCGCGACTACTACTGCCAATCGCGCCAGGGCAATCGCCTGTTCGAGCTCGGCCTCACCGACGTGGCGCTGGCGCTCTGCGCCGCGTCCTCCAAACAGGATCAGGCGCTGATCAGCCAGATTCACGCCCGCGCCGGCACGGACGGTTTCCTCATCGAATGGCTGCGTGCCCGCGACCTCGTTTGGGCCGCCGATCTTGTCCCGAACCTCACCAATGTCGCGCCGGCCGACACCCAAGCGCCCGGCATCCCAACCCCGAGCGAACAGGAGATTTTGATATGACGACCCGTCTACGTCCGCACCTCCGCACGGCGATCTTGGCTGCCGCTATGCTGTCCGTCTCCGTTGCTATGTCGCCCATGCTGGCAACACCGGCCCACGCATGGCGCATCGTGTTCGACCCGTCGAACTATGCACAAAATGTGCTTACCGCGGCGCGGTCGCTGGAACAGGTCACTAACCAGATTACCTCGCTTCAGAACGAGGCGCAGATACTGGTCAACCAGGCCCGCAATCTTGCCAATCTGCCGTTCTCGGCGCTCCAGCACATTCAGCAATCGGTCCAGAAGACGCAACAGCTACTCAGGCAAGCGCAGAACATCGCCTTCGACGTCCAGCAGATCGATCAGGCGTTTCAGCAGACTTACAAGAATGTCTCCCTGTCGACCTCCAATCAGCAGCTCGTCACTGACGCCCGCTCGCGCTGGCAAAACACGGTCGGCGGTTTGCAGGATGCCATGCGCGTGCAAGCCGGCGTCGTCGGCAATATCGAGACCAACCGTGCGCAGATGTCGGCGCTCGTCGGACAGAGCCAGGGAGCCACTGGCGCGCTGCAAGCGACGCAGGCCGGCAATCAACTTCTCGCCCTACAGGCTCAGCAGCTTGCTGACCTCACCGCCGTCGTTGCCGCCACGGGCCGCGCACAGGCGCTGACGGAGGCCGAACGTGCGGTGGCCGCCGAACAGGGTCGTGAACAGCGCCGCCGCTTCCTGACGCCGGGTTCTGGCTATCAGTCCGGCGACGCCAAGATGTTCAATCGCTGAGGGACACGACTATGGACGGCAAGACACTCGCGCGCATCGCAGCCGTCGTCTTCGTCGCGCTCGCCATTACGGCGACCGCGGTCGAGATGAACAGGAAAGAAGAAAAACCGATGGCGGCGATGCTGCCGGCGCCGGCGCCCTCCGCGCCAAACCCGCTGCGCGAGAGTCTCCGCCGCTGCCAGGGTTTCGGCGAAGCGGCGCTGCGCGATCGGGAATGCCTGCGCCTCTGGGCCGAGCAGCGCGATCACTTCCTCGGACTGAAGACGCCGCCGGCGACCTCGTCGGCTGAATCCATCACCTCGCCGTCTCCGAACGCGGTCGCGCCGGAGGCGCAGTAGACATGGGTAGCACCGGCGTCATCGACCAATTCCTCGGCACCTTCACGCGCTATATCGATTCCGGCTTCGGCGTCCTCGGCGGCGAGGTCGCCTTCATCGCCACGACGCTAATCGTCATCGATGTGACCCTTGCCGCGCTCTTCTGGAGCTGGGGCGCAGATGACGACATCCTTGCGCGGCTGGTGAAAAAGACGCTGTTCGTCGGCGTCTTCGCCTATCTGATCTCCAACTGGAACAACCTCGCCCGGATCGTCTTCGAGAGTTTCTCCGGGCTCGGCCTCAAAGCTTCCGGCACAGGCTTCTCGGTGCAGGACCTCCTGCGCCCCGGCAAGGTCGCGCAGACCGGTCTCGATGCCGGACGTCCCCTGCTCGAATCCATCTCCGGGCTGATGGGCTGGATTTCCTTCTTCGAGAACTTCATCCAGATCGCTTGCCTGCTCTTCGCCTGGGCGCTCGTCCTGCTCGCCTTCTTCATCTTGGCCGTGCAGCTCTTCGTCACGCTGATCGAGTTCAAGCTGACCACGCTCGCCGGATTCGTGCTGATCCCCTTCGGGCTGTTTGGGAAATCCGCCTTCATGGCCGAACGCGTGCTCGGCAACGTCATCTCATCCGGCATCAAGGTCCTAGTCCTTGCCGTCATCATCGGCATCGGCACAACCCTCTTCAGCCAGTTCACCCATGGTTTCGGCGGCCAAAACCCGACGATCGACCAGGCCATGGCGATCGTGCTGGCCGCGCTCTCGCTTCTGGGCCTCGGCATCTTCGGCCCTGGCATTGCCAATGGTCTCGTCTCCGGCGGGCCGCAGCTTGGCGCAGGTGCTGCCATCGGCACCGGTCTCGCCGCGGGCGGCATGGCAATGGCAGGGAGCGGCGCTTTCGGGGTTGCCGCGCGTGGCGGCGCTGCCGCGCTCTCGGGAGCGGCGGTCGCCGCTCGTTCTGGCGCATCCCTGGCAGGCGGCGCATCGGCCGCATACAGCCTCGGCTCGACCGGCCAGTCCGGTGCAGCAGGTGTCGCCTCCGGTATTGGCGGCGTCGCTCGGGGCGGCGGTTCGGCAGCCGTCTCGCCGCTGAAGCGCGCGGTCTCGCACGCCGGCGAATCCCTGAAATCCAGCACCTCGCTCGGCGCGAAGTCCGCATTCGAAGTCACTGGCGGCTCCTCGAACATGGGAACAATCGGTGGAGTAGCCGAGGCCGCCAACGGTACGGCCCCGCCCACCGCAGCCACGTCAGGCAGCGCAGCCGGCAGCGCGCCGGACTGGGCCAAGCGCATGCAGCGCTCCCAGCGCGTTTCCCACGGCATCCAGACAACCGCTCATGCCGTGCGCGCCGGCGACAGCCATGGCGGTAGCTCTTCCATCAGTCTTTCAGAGGGGAACTAACCGATGAACATCTTCCGACGACCAACCACGCACTACGGCAAGACGCCCGAACCCGAGACGCCATATCAACGCGCCAGCCAAGCCTGGGATGAGCGCATCGGCTCGGCCCGCGTCCAGGCGAAAAACTGGCGCTACATGGCCTTCGGCTGCCTGATCCTGTCAGGCGGCTTCGCCTCCACTCTCGTCTGGCAATCGGCGCGCGGCACAATCGTTCCGTGGGTTGTGCAGATCGATCGTCTCGGCGAGGCGCAGGCCGTGGCACCCGCCGTCGCCGACTATCAGCCGACCGATCCGCAAGTCGCCTGGCATCTCGCCCGCTTCATCGAGCAGGTCCGCTCGATCCCCGCCGACGCCATCATCGTGCGCCAGAACTGGCTGCGAGCCTATGAGTTCATGACGTCCGCTGGCGCCACGGCGCTTAACGACTATGCACGCGCCAACGACCCCTTCACCAAGGTCGGCAAGCAGCAGATCGCTGTCGACGTCTCGTCCGTGATCCGCGCCTCGCCAAACAGCTTCCGCGTCGCTTGGTCGGAGCGGCGCTATCAGGACGGCTCGCTCGCCGAGACCTCCCGCTGGACCGCCATTCTCACCATCGTCGTGCACGCGCCGCGCGACGCCGAAAAACTCCGGGCCAACCCGCTCGGAATCTACGTCAACGCAATCAACTGGTCGAAGGAGCTTGGACAATGACACCCGCCTTCCGCAAAGCCGGCAGGCCGGTTTTTCGTAAATCCTCAATTCCGCTTCTCCTGCTCGCCACCTCGGCGCTCGCAGGGTGCGCCACCGCCAACCCACCACCGGAAATTTCCTACGATAATGCTGCGCCAGCCGTGCAGACCGTCGATCCGCCAGCGCCTGTCCGCGTGGTTGAGGTACCGAAGCCGCTGCCGCTTCCCGGTCAGTTGAAGCCGGTCGAGATCTCGCGACAGGGAGCTGAACCGACCGACCCGGCCGCCCGCGTCACCCTGGCCAATGCCGCGGCGCGCGTGCAGCCGGTGCGCAATGGCTTCATCAATTCGATGCAGGTCTATCCCTTTACGCAAGGCGCGCTGTATCAGATCTATACGGCCGTCGGGCAGATCACCGACATCGCGCTCCAGCCTGGCGAGCAACTCGTTGGCTCCGGTCCAGTCGCGGCTGGAGACACCGTACGCTGGATTATCGGCGACACCGAAAGCGGCTCCGGCGCGACCAAGCAAATCCACATCCTGGTGAAGCCGACGCGGCCGGAACTGACGACCAATCTTGTCATCAACACCAACGTCCGCACCTATCACATTGAGCTGCGCTCGACAGAGCGCACCTACATGGCTTCGGTGTCGTGGCAACATCCGCAGGACCAGCTGATCGCGCTGCGCCGCCACAACGCGCAAGCCGAAGCCGTTCAACCCGTCTCGACCGGCGTCGATCTCGCCAAGGTCAATTTCCGCTATCGCGTAGAGGGCGATCGTGCACCATGGCGGCCTCTGCGCGCCTTCGACGACGGCCGTCAGGTCTTTATCGAATTCCCGCGTGGCATCGGCCAGGGTGAAATGCCGCCGCTCTTCGTTGTCGGCGCCGAAGGCAAAAACTCCGAACTCGTAAACTACCGCGTGCGCGGCCATCACATGATCGTCGACAGGCTCTTCGCTGCGGCCGAGCTGCGCTTCGGCGCCAGCGATCGCCAGAAGCGCGTCCGCATCGTGCGCACCGATGGAAGGCCGGCGTCATGAGCGAGAAATATCCCGAAATGGAAAAAGAAGCGCCGTCCTCAGTTGGCGCTCTACCGCTCATCGGCGAACCCGCAATGCGGCTCCGCCCGGAGCCACCGCGTGTGACACGACTATCGCGCAAGGTGCTCGCCGGTCTCGGTCTCATAGCCGGAGTCGGCCTAGGCGGTGCGCTGATTTATGCGCTGCAAACGCGCGATGCTGGCAACCGCGAGGAGTTGATTTCGATCGATAGCCGAGCCACGGCCGACGGCCTAGCTGGTCTTCCTCGCGACTATACCGGCCCGATCCTCGGTCCGCCCCTTCCCGGCGATCTCGGTCGACCGATCCTCAATGCGCAGAACGCGGTGCCGCCGGCGATTGGCACGTTCGATCCCGGCTTGAGCGCCGAGGAACAACGTCGTCAGCAGGAGCTTGAATCCGCGCGCACAGCAAAGCTGTTCGCGCCGACCGAGACACGGCCAGCGACGACAGGAACGCCAGCGGCAACGCAGCCGCTCTCACCCGTTCGGTCAATGCCGGATCTCGCCGCGCTCGGCCTCGGCCCCCAGCCGTCGACACCGTCCGCCCTCGACAGACAGAACGCGTTCCTCAACGCCGCGCCCGACAAGCGCACCGTTTCTCCGGATCGTGTTGCGGCTCCTGCGTCACCTTATGTGCTGCAGGCAGGCGCCGTGATTTCCGCGGCGTTGATCACGGGCATCCGTTCCGACCTGCCGGGCCAGATCACCGCACAGGTAACCGAAAACATCTATGACAGTCCGACAGGACGCTTTCTGCTAGTGCCCCAGGGCACCCGAGTCATAGGCCAGTACAGCAATGACGTCGGCTTCGGACAACGCCGCATCCTGCTCGCCTGGAACCGGCTCATCTTCCCGAATGGACGCTCGATGGTGCTCGAACTCCAGCCTGGCGCCGATGCCGAGGGCTATGCCGGTCTTGAGGATGGGGTCGATTATCACTGGTGGGAACTCGCCAAGGCTGCCGGCCTCTCGACGTTGCTCAGCGTCGGCACGGAGCTTGCCACCGACAACAATGATCGACTGATCAGCGCCATCCGTGGTGGTCCCCAGGAAACGATCAACGACGCTGGTCAGCAGATCATCCGCCGCCAGCTCAACATCGCGCCGACGCTGACCATTCGCCCAGGCTTCCCTGTCCGCGTAGTCGTCACGCGTGACCTGGTGCTCGAGCCCTATGGATCGCAATGACCAAGCTGAAACTCGGCCCCATCGCAGACAGCAGGCCCGCTAAAGTGAGGCTTGAGCTTCCGGCGTCACTGCAGCGCGATCTCAAGGAGCGGAACGTTTGGCACGCAGCCGGCGAGAGGTTAGGCCCGGGCGGCGTCGGCGGTATTGGATCAGGGATCGGACGTGGCGGTTCCCCTTCGAGCACGGCTGGACCAGGGCGGATCTTGAAACAAAATCGCAGCTGTGGCGCGATCGTTCCAGGGCCACCGCTATGACGAGACGGGACGTGACTATCCCGGCGGATTCCTGGCCGCCGCGTATGAACTCCGATACCGCCGCCGCCTATTGCGGTGAACGGCATGTCGAGGACTTCTTGCAGCGTGTCGGCACGATTTATCCGCATCCCCGCTGGATTGAGAGCACCCGCCGAAAATTCTGGTATCGTGCCGATCTTGATAAAAGCCTCGGTATCGCAGAGCGACCGACGGGGATGGGGGAACGCTTCGTTGGCGCGATCAGGAAAAAGCGGCATGGTTGAACTGCCCCGGCACGTTCACCGCGTCACCAAACGGCGCAAGGCTGGAGACGAGACAGTTTACACCTTCTATACCCGCAACCGAAACACCTCTGCTGCCTTACCTTCGATTGCCCTGCCCGAGCCCCTGACCAAAGAATTCGCCTTTGCCATTGAGATTTGCAATAGTCTCGAGCGCAGGGGCAACCGTTGGCTACTGCATGGCTCCAAACTTCCGGACCACCGCCAAAAGGAATTCTGGCCAGACGCAGAGAAAGTCCATGCAGCGTTCCAGCGCCGCCTGCATGCCGATGCCAAGGACTTCACCGCCCTCATCGCTGCATTTGAAACGCACGAGGCATTCACCTCCCTTTCCGCTTCGACGCGCCGGGGGTACCTCTTCTCGGCAAAGCTGGTTAAGGCCGCGTGGGCGTTCGACCTGCCGGCCGAACTGACAACAGTCGACGTCCAGCAAGCCATTGACAGCCTTGGAGAGACACCGGCAAGCGCCAACCAATTCCGCGCTTATCTTTCCCGGCTCATGTCATGGGGCGTGCCACGCGGGTTTTGCACGGCCAACCCGGTACAGTTCACAGAGAAGATTCCAGGCGGCGAACCGTGGAAACCTTGGCCCGAGTGGGCTTGGGAAATCCTGGTAGAGCACGCGCCGTTCAATCTGCTGCTGCCGGCTGTCTCGGCCCTGTTTACAGGCCAGAGGCAAGGTGACCTGCTGATGATGTCGCGCCCGCGGGAAACGGACAGCACGATTGAGGTTCGCGCTCAAAAGACCGGTACTACGGTTTGGGTACCCATCCACAGCGCCTACCGGACATGGATCGACAAGGCACCGAAGGCTGATGCCGTCCAGTTGCATCTCGGTGTCAGGGGGAGGCCCTACGAGACAACCGACGGCTTCCGATCAGATTGGCAGCGAATGTTGAACACTGAGCCGTTCAAACCCTTCCGTGAACACCGCCTGGTCTTCCATGGCATTCGCAAGAACGCCGTCATCAACCTGCTCGAAGTCGGATGCACCGAAACGCAGGTCGGGGCCATCTGCAACATGAGCGAAGAGATGGTCCGGCACTACGGTCGAGAGGTCCGCACCAGGGTTCTGGCGCGCGATGGAATGAAGCTTTTGGAGTCGCGCTGGAGCGAGGTTCGCCAGCCTGCGTTGGAGCAAGAACAGAACGCGAATTGGAAACCAACCGTCAAGATTGGAAACCGTTGGCAACGCGACACGTTGGCCAATCAGCGGAAAAAGGAATGACTTCAGCATGATAATGTGGGTGCATAAGGGATCGATCTCATCGCCCATGCCTATCTACGCCGACACAGTGATGTCTTGGAACTGCGCGAGGTGTTGAACCTGTTCGCTGAGGCAAAGTTTTGATTGGCCGCTACATCGTGAAAGCGCATAGCGTTATTCGAATTCGGGGTCTACCGGCTCGGGCTCCGCTGTGGCAACCTCGGGCCGTTCATTGCGCTCCCGACGCGTCTCCCCATTCTCGTCGAGCGTGTTGAGCCGGACATGCTGAGCGACGTGCTCAGCCAGCACCGCTCTATTTCGCGAAAAAGCGGCTTCGTCCCCCAGCGCCGTATCGATCTGCTTGGCGATCCAGCCAGCAGCGAGGAGCTTGCCGACGTTGATCTTGGTCAGGGGTGAATTGGGATCACCGTCCAAGTTAGGCTGTTCGCAGTAGACCTCGGCCTTCTTCCGTTGGCTGGCGAGAGCAACGGCTTCTCCCATTTCCAGCCGACAATCGCTGCAGACAGGATCTCGGCAGTGTTGTCTTCGATCTTTTCGGCAGTGGCCGTATTGCGACCACCACGGAGCGCCTTGTTCTTGATCTGGCAATCGTCTCGCCGCGCAGCTTCAACAGGCTGTCCGAATGTCGGCCGACGATCCGGTTGACCGTTTCTGGTAGCAGCGACTTGCCACTCCCAATTGCTGCGAGAACAGTACGATCAAAACGCGTGTCCCTTCGCCCGCGAGTCAGATAGCTGCGCAGTTGATCGGGCTGGCCAGAAATCAGCTCTTGGCGCGCTCGGGCAACAGCGTTGCCCTGAACTGCGGTGAGCCCGATCAACCCTCCCTCTCGCCGCGCTGTGACCCGGTTCACCCTGCCGACGACGTCAAGTGCCGTCCGGGTCGGGTTGTCGCCGCGTTCAAGCCCAGACTGCAGCGCCATGCGAATGCCTTCCTGCTGATCGGCGATGATGTTCGAAACCAGCGTGGTCGAGTGATACCGAAGCCAGTTCTCGGCTTCCACATTGCGGGCATCGAACCGGATAACGAAACGATGGCCCTCAGGGTCACGCAGCGCCGGCATTTTCTCGACCATGGCAACACCGCCACCGTTAAACGCTTGCCTTATTGCCTCGTCCAGCGGTCGGAGTGCGGCCTCGCCGCGCTCCAGGCGCTCGACCACCCGCCGAAACACGATGTTCGACCTGATGTCGTCGATCGCTTCGATGAACGCGAGGCGCAGCAATGGCTCATAGTTCGAGACAAGCTGTTCGAACTGCTCGCGCGGTGATAGTCGCTTGAGCATCGCGATAACTCAATGAGGTTGGATTGGAAGATGCTTAGAAAGCTGCCTGCGACGTTAAGCGTTTCGAGGAGCAGTAACCTAGAGTCGAATATCTCTGACACTCAGTTGAGATATTACGGGTTATCACTATTGAGTTGGAACCAGATCAACATCCAAGTGCACGTCATTTTCGCTGACGCGATGTCATTGGAAGGAGACCTGCGGAATGAACTTTCATCCCGTGTGAACGGGTTTGAGGGTCTGCGCGATATTGCCAGGCTCCGCCTCATAGCAGCCACGCACACATCCGGACAGGAAATCACCCCTACCGGCAACATTCGAATCACAGATGGTCTACATGGCCCCATCATGCGGGCGTTTGACGACGTATTTTCCAATCTGGCCAGTCTTAAGAAACTGCGGGATCGTGTCGCCCACGCAGTCATCATCAACGCTGAACCAACCATCGGCGGTTATGTCGGTGCGAAAGGCAGTCGAGATCACGTTCTTCTTTCAGAAACCGCACTTTCCGCGCTCTATGAACGGATGAAGCATGCCCTGTTGGAGCTGGCTGCTCTGAACAAGCTGGTCACCTGGAGTCGATACTTGAAGGCAAATGACCCGATGACGGCGGCAGCGTTTAAAACGCATGCTGAACGGGAATCTGCAGTCAAAGAAGCACTCGATGCTGTCACGCACGTGACTGCGCAAAGAAGCAAACTGCCAAAGCTGCCAGACTTTCCCAGCTAACTGCCAATGACAACGCTCGTGGCTCCCTAGCGCGCCACAAACGCGATGTACGCTACAGCCGTCCCCGCCGCGGGCAATGGCCGCAAGTCCTTCATGACGTGCTCAGCGCCGTCGATGACCAGCACGTCCGACATGGCAGGCTCGACGGCCGGCACCGCGAACGTGACCTGGTTGTCGGTGGCAACGATCAGCGTGCCGTCGACATACTTCTGTTCAACCCGGCGCACCGTTGCGTCGAGCGGATAAGTCGTCACTGTCGGCGCGCCCGGTTCCCATGGCGTGGCAGGGTCGGGTTCGCCGGTGGAGATGCGTTTCAGCGAGACGACGCCCTGTTTGAACTCGGCAAGGACTTCAGACGCCATGTCTCGCATCTCGTCGTAGAAACCGGCCATATGATCCATAGTTCTCTAAGTACCAGGGTTCCACTGCACTGGAATCTCAGGTAGGCGACATCGCGGAATATTAATTTGGAGAGTATTGATGTCCGCCGAGTTTCCGAATTCTAGCAATCAGCTCATTGAGCTCACCGCTGACATTGTCGCAGCGTATGTTTCGAACAATCCATTGCCAGTCGCAGAGCTTCCAGGCCTGATTGCGCAGATCCATTCCAGCATCGACAAGCTCGGTACCCCAGCCGCGCCGGCGGAAGAACTCACACTTCGGATGCCCATCAAGAAGACGGTCACGCCCGAATACATCATCAGCCTGGAAGACGGTAAGCAGTACAAAACGCTTAAGCGGCATCTTTCGGGATTGGGTCTGACCCCTGACGAATATCGCGCCAAGTGGTCGCTGCCGAGAGATTACCCAATGGTAGCCCAAAGCTACTCGGCAAGGCGGTCAGAATTGGCGAAGAGCCTCGGACTTGGTCGCAAGCCTGCCGAGAAGACGCCTGTTAAGCGAGCCGGACGGCAACCGAAGGCATAGCTAAACCACCAAGATGCCCATGCCGACGGGTGTCGGCTCTAGAAGCGGAGCCGGCAGCCCGTCGATGACCGAAACTACAGGGCCGGCAATCGTACCCGTTGACTGTTCGCCCTGATCAAAGAACCCGCGCTCGACGGTATCGACTTTCTGCCGCTTCACGCGCTTGGCTGGGTCGGCGACCACCGAGAGCGAACCCGGTGCCCTCAGTTCGAGCAAAGCTCATAGCAGGCGTTGACGACGCGCAGCGGGATCAAATCGGAAGCGAGCCCCGCACCGAATGCCGAAGCACCGGTGCGGGGCCATGCCCGGTCCTGCTCAGCGCCTCTCGTCGGCACTCCTGAGAACCGCAGCCCACAACTGCCCTCGACGTAGGTGGTGCCTCGCTGGCGGGCCGCGCCAATGTCGCCAGCTGGCACGGTATAGCCGGCGGCGGTCGCATAGACTGTGAAGCCTTCATTCGTTCCGTAGCCGGCCATACCAGATCCTTATCTTGACGAAGGCTCATGAGGCATTTTGTCTTTGCGACCAAAGGCCTAGCGCCTTTATTTCGTGACAATCACATTGATGGTGTGGGTGGCGCCACCACCGGCGCCCCAGCAATGAGATAAGCGCTCTCGGTCCACCGAACAGGGCGCAAGGAGGTACAAAATGATTGTCCGTCGGTTCTGTCAGTCTTGTGCAGGACCCATTCCACGCGCTGCTCCTCGCTGTCCGTGGTGCCTTAGAAGTTACGCGACTCCTCGTAGCCTTCCGGAACACCTGTTCGGAACGAACCGTGGAGAGGAAGGGCGGACACCCGATCGAATTGTTGATCCGGCGCGCTAGCCTTTTGGGCAGGTGCGTTACCGCACTTAGCCCTTGGCTTGCATAATCAGGCAGTCAGGCCCGGCAGTTCGCCGGGCCCATTGGTCACGGTTGGGAAGCGAGCTCTTCGAGCAATGATCTCAGCCTTGTTGGCAGGCGTCTTGTCGCCGAGCAGCTTAGAGGCCGCCGATTTGAACGACATGAACGGCACGCTCTTGTCGTCGACCTGGCGAGGACATCGACGTTGCACTCGGCACCATCAACGCAACAGCCCGCGGAATGCTGGGCTGGCGTCACGCCTTTGGCGATGTGACGCCACTGTCGATCCTGGCCTTTGCCGGCAGCAATGCCTTCACCGTCGGTGGCGTGCCGATCGCCAAGGATGCCGCGGTCCTCGAGGCAGGGCTCGACTTCAACATCGCGCCTATGGCGAAGCTCGGTGTTTCTTATACCGGGCAATTCGGCTCGGGCGTTTCCGACAACGGCGCCAAGCTCGATCTTAGTGTCAGGTTCTGAAGCCCGCTCGTCAGCCCAAACACAAAAAGCCCCGCCACCTTTCGGCAGCAGGGCAGCTCAGAAAATGCGTAGCAGGATGAGCAACCGGATCGGACGACTTGGTCGCCATTTCCGCTATCCCGGTCGCCGGCTAACTGCGATTTCACGAGCACGCTCAGAAAGCTCAGCGCGCGCACGTTCCAACGTTTCAGGGGATGCCGCAGCCCACTCAGTGAGCCGCTGCCGAACGGATGAAATCGCTTTCCCAAAATCCCAGTCTGGCGGCGCATGTTGAAAGAAAGACCGCGATATCCAAGCCCCAGTCGCACCGAGTCGAGCGAGCTGCGCAAATACTAAGTCAGGGCTGACTGGAAGGGACAAATCGTCAATACGTGCCACGCCGCCGACCGAAAAGGCCAATGACGTTCGCCGGACCTCATTCGCGATCATATCCAAGATAGGCGAAACCAGAACCTCAAAATGACTTTGCACACCGAGTTCGAGGCGGAGGTCGTTGAGACCGATCATAACTTCCTGAACACCGGGCACCGCAAGGATTTCGCGAATTCGTACAATCGCAGACGCTGTCTCAACCAGGATTGTCACGGACGCGCGTTGGTTGACGAGCCGAACAAACGTCTCGACTTCACCTGCCGTTCGAAAATATGGCAGCATGAGAGCTTTCGCGCCGTAGCGCAGCACCGCCTCGATTTCTGCCGGCGTATCGGAGTTGAGAGGATTAAGGCGAACGAAAGACTCTGCCCGCCGAAGCGATCTGGCGACAACGGCAAGGTCTTCGACATTGTGACCGGAGAGACGCGAATTCTGACCCACCTGGCGCTCGGCTTTGCCGAGTTCCTCCAGGTCGACCCCTACCCTATTGACGCCGCTGTGGTCGCCCTTCGCAGCTAAGACCGGATCGTTTGTGATTAACGTGAGGCGAAATGCATCTCCGAAGTTTGCCACGCAATTTGTCCTTCAGAGAATATCCGGAATTTCCGCCGAACGCGGCGAAAGCCGCCAATTGTCCGGGTCATTGTGGTCGTAAAGCTCGTCGATGACATTAAGATAGCCTGCAGGCTCGCCGCTCTCGTTGCGTAGCGCGTGCCAAACGCCGGGCGGCACGATCACCAGGACTGGGCGAATAGCGCCAATGCGCACGACGTCGGTTGCGCCGTTTGAAGGCGACCCTTCCCGGCCATCCCAGAGCGCAAGTTTGATGTTGCCGCCGACCCCGACGAGATGGTCGGTTTGCTTAGAATGGGCATGCCAATCGGTGACGGCGCCCGGACTGAGCTGCACCCAATTGATCTGACGAACAGAGATTCCAATCACGGACCAATCCATCCGGAAAACCTCGGTCATGAATCCACTGCGAGTGATGACATTGCCAAGCTCGTAGATTTGAACACCGACGATGTTCGGTGATGCAGCCCTGTGTCCGCCCGGATGGACAGTTTGAGGATCTCTTTTACCAATCGTCGACATGAGGATGAATTCCCGATTTTTATCCGCGTCCTTAGCGTAATATTTGCAATTGTAAACAATGCAGTGTTGGGCGATTGATTTGGCGCAGGATCGCAACAGTGAAACCCAGGGCGTGCGCCGAGAAGGTCTCGATGAGAGTCGATTTGTACACGCGATGCTGGAATGACGCCGACATGTTGGGATTCATGTTCCGGCACTACGATCGTCTTGTTCAACGGTACATCGTGTTCGACGACGGATCGACAGATGCTTCCCTGGATATCTTGCGTTCTAATCCGAAGGTCGAAATCCGGCCGATGCCGCCATACAGCGACCCCGAGTCTCGTGTGGCCTCTGGCCTCGCTGTCTTGGAGAACTGCTGGCAAGAGAGTCGTGGCATAGCTGACTGGGTGATCGTGACGGATGTCGACGAGCATCTATGGCATCCCAATCTCAAGAATTATCTGCTTTCCTTGAAAAACCAAGGCGTGACAATTGTCCCCGCTCTTGGATTTCAAATGATGTCAGAACAATTTCCTCTTCGAGGCAGCCTCCTAAGCGATACAATCACCATGGGGGCGCCATGGTCTTTGATGAACAAGATGAACATATTCTCGCCGGACGATATCGAGGCGACCCATTTTGCCCCTGGGAGGCACACCGCATCGCCACTAGGGAATGTCGTTGCTCCTGCACGCGACGAGCTGCTTTTACTTCATTACAAATATCTGGGATTTCAACGCACCCATTTGCGCTACGAACAAGCTCGCTCGCGGCAAAGGGCCAAAGATCTCGCCTTTGGATGGGGCTTCCAATATTCTTGGTCCAAGGAAGAACTTCAGGAAGATTGGAACAAGGTCGCAGCGCAACTCGTTGATATATTGGCCCCCGACCTGCGGCCTTGGGAGACCCACGAGGGACCGCGTTGGTGGGCTGAAATCCAGCGAACTACTGCCGGCGTCCCAACCATGCGTACATCGCGCTGGTTGCCATCTTGGTGGCCGTTTCGGTCGGCTTGATGTAACAGCACGTTTCTAAAGACACGGTCCGGCGGCAGCCGAGGTTCCATATTGCTGACGTCTGGTGACTGGTTACCCAGGCGGCGGCCGGAACCATGCGAGGATTTTCACGACGGATTCGCCAAACATCACCACGCCTGCAAACATGCCGAGTATGCCCACAATCAGCCATTTGACGAAGCGCCCCACAGTCATGGTGGCAACGACGAGCTTCAGGCCGGCGTTCAGGGTGTCGATGTCTTCGTCTCGCAACTGCGCGAGAAAGGTGCGGGTTTTTTCCGGCAACTCGACCATACGGTCAGCGGGCTTTGCATTCAAATCCATCTCACCCTCCATCATGCACCGAAAGGCTTCTTGGCGATGAAGCGGCCGTAGAGCGCCCAGATCGCACCTGCCAGGATCGTGACCGGACCGACGTACAGCGTTGGCGCATCCGGCGCGCCGTTCGTCCATAGCTCGGCAATCAGTGCCAGCGCTCCGAGAATTTGAAGCAAGCGAGCCCTGAGCCACCCGCGACTGGTAGGCGGGTTCATTGTTCGTCGCATGCTGCTCACGGGCGGCAAGCTCGTCGCAGACGGTTTCGGCGACCACCTCACGAACAGCTGGCACATCCTTCGGCTCGAGGGAAATTCTCGGATTGCTGGCCACCTTGTCGAGCACCTTACCGATGACCGCCTCGATGACCTTGTCTGTGATCAGGCCGCCAATGAAGTTCTGTTGCTGTGGCATTTGGAGATCCTTTCAAGAAAAGAGCCAAGCGAAGATGCGGGACAGCCAGCCGGAACTCGGCTCGACAGCGATGGTGACCGCAGGCGCTGACTTCGGCTCCAAAGGCTTGGAAATACTGGGTTTCGGGGTGGTGCTTTGAGTGGCGCCTTTCGCCGCTTTCACCCGATCAAGAAGCGCCTCGACCGCCTCCGGCTTGACCAGCGACATGTTTAGCCCGTCCCCGGCATAGAAGGACTGGCCGCGCGATACCTTGCGGCTGCCGCCCAGTGTCGGGGCCAAGCCCGGCAAGGAGGCCCATTCCTGCGCCAGCCGCTTGCCGAACTCGGTGCGGCTGATCTTACCCGCCATCAACGCCTCATAGCCGCGCCGGAGTTCGCAGTGATAGCCGGCCGAAAGCTCGCGCTTGCCGGTTTCAACAGCCTCAATGGCCTTGGCGTCCTTCAGGATCAGCGGAAGCACGATCCATTCGTCCTGCTTGACAGCGGTGCTCACTTCACCGGCCGAAAGCTCTTTGCAGTTATCGGCGGTCACCGGCACGTCAGGGTGATCGATGGTCACCGGGGCATAGCTGAACGGCGCATCCTCGCGCATCGACACGTATCGGGTGTATTCAGCCTCGAACCGGACGCGGTATCGTCTGCTGGGATCGCCGAACCGTCATTTCAGCACACCGAATTCGGCTTGATCGGCCTCCCACTTCTCGCGCTGAAACCGAGCGTTGATGCGATCCTCGTCCTTGGCGTCATCCGCCGTAAAGCTGGCTCTGCCAGTACTTCCAGCCGCGATAGAGATAGAACACCGCGTCATAGTCCTCCCGGCCCATCTCGCCGCCGAAGATGTCCTGATCAATAGGCCGCGGGTTCTTGCGCTTCACCCCGGCGCCGCTGTGCTGCATAAGGTTGAACCAGACGAAGCCCATCTTGTCCGCCGCGTCCTTGAAGACACCGTTCATTTCAGCGGCGATGCGGCCTTAATGGGCCTTGGGGTCCGTCGGCTTCACCTTGCGCGAGTAGTGAGGCTGACCAACCCTGGCAGTCCCGCCTTGCGGCACATCGGCACCAGCGACCGCTTCACATAACCGACAAGGTGGTTCGCAGTGTCGAATGACCCGCTGCATTTCTTGATGCGTATCGGGAGATTGCGGGCTTCGGCCAAGGCATCGAGGTACCGCTGCCTGCCGGAAGAAACGTTTTCAGCGTGACGGGCGAGACGGCCTTGCGCTGTCGGATCAGATCGCCTGCCACGTCATAGATTTTGCGATGGATAGGTTTGTAGAAGTGGCTCCCGGCAGGTCGCCTGACACAGCCCCATAGTGGCGTTGTTGACAAGGATAGCGCCCAAGACCGCCTGCTCGGCCTCAACGTTGTTCCGCGCGTCGCGCCACAGATCGCCAGGATGCGCCTTCATGCAACCGTCTCCCCGCACATGCGTTGGTAGTGATGGAACTCAAACCAGCCATATGGGTCAAAGAGACCGACTTCCCGCGACGCGAGATCGCATCGGTCCCTGATGCCGTGGAATTTCTCGAAGCGTGGCCCCGCGACAAGCGCAATCCGTTCTTCGATCTGGCCGAGAATGCCATGCAGGCTGCGATCAATGGATCGATACCGGTCGACGAGGCCAGAGAAGCCTTTCAGTCCTTTTGCAGCGAGCAAGGGATATTGGATCAAATTCCGTTGAAAGACTGAGCCGCGGACGGTCGCTAACCTTGAAGCAAAAACCCGGCGTCGCCATTTCTCAGTCAGCTTGTCGCGACCTAGCGCGGCAATCCCGCTTGCTCACAAAACGGTCCAAGACCATGGAAGAAGTATTGATACCCCAAGTCGACGGAGACGGTGAGGCCTAAAGACGCTGCCACCTGTAGGGCGCGGCCGATCTGGCAACTCTCCTTTCCCGCTTCGAGTTCGCGCACAAAGCGTGCACCGACCCCCGTCAGTCCGGCGAGCTGCTCCTGTGTCAGTTTCTGCGCCTTGCGTTCATTGCGGATCAGAACGGCAAGGCTTTTGCTGTCTATGATCGTATGCATTCTTCATCCCTATCGGGACTGTTATAGGCCAACAGACGAAAAGCCATAAAAAGAACCGATCGGGATGATTTTCGCGGTGAGCGTGTATTGCCATCTGAGAGCGTCCCGCTCGGGACGATTGCTCTCGGTCATTGTGCCGCCATTCGCTCGTTCCCCGTTTTGGACGGCATTCGCACGCAAAATGCCCCCAAGCGCACGATCAGAGTTGATGACGTCTAGTAATCTTCTCCGCATGCTGCAGCGCCACTACCCGCAGTTCATGGACACGCTGCGCTGGACTGTCCGGCCGGCGCGAGTTCGATCGGCTGAAGTCGGTCGACCCAACGACGCTGACCTTCGCCGTCAAGCTGCGCAGATAGCCGCCTGGGCTCGCAATCCCCTCGCCCTTTTGCTTCCGCTCAGATTGGCAGCGAATGTTGAACACTGAGCCGTTCAGGCCGTTCCTCAAACACCGCCTGATCTTCCATGGCATTCGCCAGAACGCCGTCATCAACCTGCTCGAAGTCGGATGCACCGAAACGCAGGTCGGGGCCATCTGCAACATGAGCGAAGAGATGGTTCGGCACTACGGTCTCGAGGTCCGCACGAGGGTTTTAGCGCGCAATGGAATGAAGCTTTTGGAGTCGCGCTGGAGCGAGGTTCGATAGCCCGCGCTGGAACAAGAACAGAACGCGAATTGGAAACCAAGCCTCAGGATTGGAAACCGTTTCCAATCTCACAACTCGGCCAATCAGCGAAAACCAAATGATTTCAGGAAGTTAGTGGTGGGTGCGACAGGGATCGAACCTGTGACCCGCTGATTAAGAGTCAGCTGCTCTACCAACTGAGCTACGCACCCACACAGTCGTTTCAACGACCGTGGCGGCATATAGCCATACCAATTTTCCCTGTCCACCCCCTCCGGCGCTTTTTCTTCACGTCGGCAAAAATTCCTGCAAATCAGGCGTGAATAGTGCCTTCCGCGGTCTTCACTGCGTGCCCGCCAATGCGTGCGGCGACAAGATTTCCACCTGAGACGTCCAATTCGAGCCTGATTCGTGACGGCCGGCCCATTTCGATTCCCTGTTCGATCCAGAATCGCGACACACCATCGGTCGGTTTGTCGAAATGCATGATCGCCCCGGCAAAGGCGGCCGCCGCCGAACCAGTGGCCGGATCTTCATAGGACGGGCTGCCCGGAACCATCATGCGGGCGTGGAAGGCGTTGTCGTGGCCCACGGTCTCGCGGCAATAGACATAGGCGCTGGCGACCGCGGAATCGCTCTTGCGCGGCGAAAACGCAAACCAGGCCTCGTTGTCGAAGCGGACGCGGCTGGCGGCTTTCATGTCGGCCACAGGCACGGTTATGTAGGGAACACCCGCCGACCACAGCGATACGCGATGATTCTCGAAGCCGATCTCGTGTGGCGCAAGGCCGAGTGCTGCGGCAACCGCATCAGCGCTTGCGGCAAGCGGCATCGCCTCGGGCAGCTTGGGCAGATCGAATTCGGCAAACAGGCCATTGCCGACCTTGTTCACCGCACAGCGCACAAGGCCGATATTCTCTTCCAGAACGAAGATGCCGGCGAGATCGCCTCCCTGCCCCATCTCCGTCAGCGCGACCGCTGTGCCAACCGTCGGATGTCCGGCGAAAGGCATCTCGTAGTCAGGCGTGAAGATCCGCACCCGCGCCTTGTGCTTGGGGTTTTCCGGCGGCAGCACGAAGGCCGTTTCCGACAGATTGAATTCCCTGGCGATGGCCTGCATTGCGGCCAAGCTCAGCCCCTTGGAATCGACCACCACTGCAAGCGGATTGCCAGCCAGCCTGTCTTCGGTGAAGACGTCATAGATGAAATACTTGCGTTCGATCGTCATGTTTGCTCCTTCCGCAGCCGGCAACATGAGCGAAATTTAATTTGAATTCCGGGTCCATACAGCCGATCTGTGATTTTAATGCATGCTCTTCAAAAGTGGGACCGTTTTTCCGACAGGGTCATGCGAGATCAAATGGATTAGAGCAGGCTCTAAACCTCATTTCTGGAACCATCGAAGGGATCTGGGTTGGACCAGCTTGTAAATCGCGCGGAACAGGCGAGCCCCCCCTCCATCGAGGCGGCACTCGGCCTGGACGGCAAAGGACGCTCCACACGTCGGCGCAAGAATTGGTTCTGGCTGCTTGTGGCGCTGGTTGCCGCTGCTTGCGCATATGCCGCCTATTCGTGGTTCGCGGCACCTTCCGAAAAGATGGTCTACACCACCCAGGCTGCCGCAACAGGCGATCTGACCGTCAAGGTTTCGGCCACCGGCAATCTCCAGCCCCTCACCCAGGTCGACATATCGAGCGAACTGTCGGGCGTCGTTCGTTCGGTCGCAGTCGTCGAAAACCAGCACGTCAAGAAGGGCGACATGCTCGCCGCCCTCGACACAACCAGGCTTTTGGCACAGATCGAGCGTGCCGAGGCATCAGCCAAGGCCGCTGCCGCCAAGGTCGAGGATACACGCACCACTTTGTCCGAGACCGCCCGGACTCTCACCCGCGCCGAGGAGCTGACGAAACGCGGCATGGCCACGACGCAAGCGCTCGAGGCGGCCACCGCCGAACGCGACCGGGCCCAAAGCGCGCTCGACATGGCAGCGGCCAATCTCGCCATCGCCGAAGCGGATCTCAAGCTGCAGCAGGCCGACCTCGCCAAGAGCACGATCTATGCACCCATCGACGGCGTGGTGCTGACGCGCTCGGTCAATCCGGGCCAGACCGTGGCGTCGTCCATGCAGGCACCCGTGCTGTTCGTGCTCGCTGCCGATCTTTCCCAGATGGAACTCAAGGCAGCCGTTGACGAAGCCGACATCGGCTCGGTGGCAAAGGGCCAGAACGCCCGCTTCACCGTCGATGCATTTCCCGACCGCAGTTTCGACGCCACCATCCGCGATATCGCCTATGCGTCGGTCACCACCGACGGGGTGGTCACCTACAATGCCTGGCTCGATGTCGAAAACGACGAGTTGCTGCTGCGCCCAGGCATGACCGCCACGGTCGCGATCGTCACGCGTGAGGCCAAGGGCGTGCTCACCGTACCGGCGACCGCCTTCCGCTACCGGCCGACACCAGCGGTGCGCAACTCGGGCTTCAGCCTGCAGAACCTGTTCCTGGGCCGGCCCAATCGCGGTCCGACCGACCGCAGTCGCCCGACCTCGACGCCAGCTGACGGATCGCGCACGCTCTACGTGCTCAAGAACGGCGCACCGGTTGCCATGCGGGTCAAGACTGGCTCAACGGACGGCGAACGCACCGAGATCGTCTCCGGGCTCGCTGCGGGCGATGCGGTCATCACCGCCTCGTCGTCGGCCAAGGCCAATTGACGGCATGAGCCCTGCTCCGCTCATCGTCTTCGACAAGGTCTGGAAAACCTACGGCCAGGGCGAGGCCGAGGTCCGCGCGCTCGCCGGCATCGATCTGGCGATCAGCCAGGGCGAGTTCGTCGCCATCATGGGTCCATCCGGTTCGGGCAAGTCGACAGCTATGAACATCGTCGGCTGCCTCGATACGCCGACATCAGGTCGCTACGGCTTCATGGGCACAGACGCGGGCCGGCTCGACCGCAACCGCCGCGCTGCGCTGCGCAACCTCTATATCGGCTTCGTCTTCCAGGGCTACAATCTGCTGCCGCGCACCACGGCGGCGGAGAACGTCGAACTACCACTGATCTATCGCGGCGTGGCAGCCCATGAACGGCGTGCTCTGGCCATGAAAGCGCTTGCCGAAGTCGGGCTCGAAGGCCGCGAACACCACACACCAGCCGAGCTTTCAGGCGGCCAGCAGCAGCGCGTGGCAATCGCGCGCGCCATCGTCACTCGACCTACCCTGCTCGTTGCCGACGAACCCACCGGCAATCTCGACACCGCCCGCAGCCACGAAATCATGCAACTGCTCACCCGCCTCAACGAGGAATACGGGCTCACCATCGTCATGGTCACCCACGAAGCCGACATCGCCGCCTATGCCGGCCGCACCATCGCCTTCCGCGACGGTCACATCGCCTCCGACACCCAAAAGCTCGAGGCGGCATAGCCATGATATGGGAAACCGTCCGCCTCGCCCTTCGTTCGGTTCGCCGTAACGCGCTGCGCTCGTTCCTCACCTTGCTTGGCATCGTCATCGGCGTTGCCGCCGTCATTGCCATGCTGACCATCGGCAGCGGCACGACGGCCAAGGTCAAGGCAGACATCTCGCAGCTCGGGAGCAATCTGCTGATCGTGCGCGCTGGACGTCCTCCCGCCCCGGGTTCTGGCCCGCAGCAGACCATCCGGGCGCTTGGCGAAAAGGAAGTGGCGGCACTGACCGCGCATCTCGAAGGCGTCCGCGCGGTCTCTCCCGCGTCGCAGAAGCAGGTTCGCGTCGTCTTCGGCACCGAGAGCCTGACCACTTCCGTCACCGGCACCGACAACGCCTATCTCGACGCCCGCGACTGGAAGGTGACGTCGGGCCGTCCCTTCAGCGAATCCGAGGTGCGCGGCGGCATCAATGTCTGCCTGATCGGCGAAACCGTGCGCCAGCAATTCTTCGGCGCTGGCGACCCCGACGGTGCCGCCATCCGCGTCGGCCGCATGAGCTGCAAGGTCATCGGCCTGCTCGAGCCCAAGGGTTATTCCGGTTTCGGCCAGGACCAGGACAATGTCGTCCTGATGCCGCTCTCCGCCTTCCAGCGCCGCATCGCCGGCAATCGCGACATCGAAACGATCTATGTCGCCGCCAATGACACGACGCCCACCCAAGTGGTTCAGACGCGCATCGAAGACATCCTGCGCGACACCCGCCGCGTCACCGCCGACCGCGAGGACGATTTTTCGGTACGCGACATGACCCAGATCGCCGACGCCATGGCAAGCGCCACCGCCACCATGACCGGCATGCTGGGCGCGGTGGCTGGCGTCAGCCTGCTTGTCGGCGGCATCGGCATCATGAACATCATGCTGGTATCGGTCACCGAGCGCACGCGCGAGATCGGCATCAGGCTCGCCATCGGCGCGCATGAAAAACACATCCTCGTTCAGTTCCTCGTCGAGGCGACGGTGCTGTCGTTGCTCGGCGGTCTGATCGGCATCGCCATCGGCCTGGCCCTGGCCGGAGCCGCGTCGCTCGCGCTATCGATCCCGTTTGCGCCAAGTCTCGCTGTGGTGCTGCTCGCCGTCGGCTTTTCGGCGCTGATCGGCATGGTGTTCGGCTTCTTCCCGGCTCTTCGCGGGGCCAGGCTCGATCCGATCGAAGCGCTCAGGCACGAATAGGACTTGTCGCTTATTGCTTTAACACGGTGTTGGAGGTGCCTTCCTCGACCTGATCGATCACCAAGAGCCTGACCGTCTCGGCACCCACATTTGAGCCTTGATGCCAGGTACCGATCATCTCGACGATGAAGTCGCCCTTCTTGTAGCTGGTGCTCTGGCCGGTATCGACATTGGTCACCTGCAACTGGCCCTCAAGCACATAGGCATAGCGTGCGGACGGGTGCTTGTGCACCGGCAACGTGGCTCCAGGCGGAATCTCGAAGGAAGACACCAACACCTGCACGTTCTTCTGCGGCAGCACGATCGGCTGCCCGTTGGCGGTCACTGTGGTGGAGGCAAGCGGTGTCACGACCACTTTGGCGCTGGCATTGCTATTGTCGAGCGCACCGGCCGCGCTGCTCTGAAACAGCGCCAGTGCCAGGGCGCCGGACAAGATGTTTACACGCGTGAAAAGCCTGGCCATCGAATCTCCCCGAAGTGCCGCAATGAAGCTGCGTCAATTTGTGACGCTACGGCAGCCGGGTAGCAAGGACTTCCATGCAGGGTCGTCAGCCGCAACCTGACGGCGAGTTCAGCTCTTTGAAAAGTGCCACGCCGCAAGCGCGCGCATATGCGGCATCAGCCCCTCCGGAAGATCGTGCATGCCGCGGATGATGACAGGCCCTTCGATCTCAGGATCGGTCTCTGAGGCCACGAATCGGCTGATTTGAGCAGCCAGCTCGTCGGCAGTCTCGGCCATGCGATAGCAGCGCACGATCACCGTCCCGCTATCGCCCGAAAGCGCGTAGCAGCGCTCCTCGCGGCTGGCCTGGCCAAGGTCGAGACCGGTTTCCTCGCGCACCTCGCGCGCCATGTTGTAGTCGAGGTTGACCTGCCCGTCGGAAAAATCCTCGGGCTCGAACGAACCAGCGGCGAAATAGACCTTGCCCGCATTGGCCGTGTGCGCGCCCATGCGGATCGCCACCAATGCGTTGTCGCTCGAAATCAGCATGGCATGGGCGAAAGCGTGCTCGGCGCTGGTGACCGGCTTCAGCTTCCGCCACAGCATGAAGGTCGAGAAGCGGATGGCGTGGCAGCGCCCGGTCAGCCGGTTGTCGCGATAGGCGAGTTCCGACAGCAGCACCACCGTGCCGTCGAACACCGCTGGTCTTAGCGCCTGCTCGGTCGCCCAGTTGGCTGCAATGGCAGCGGCATTGTCGATTTCGAACGGATGCGGCTCGGGATCGAGACGCACGTCAACGACGTCGACAGGCAGGATCTGGTTGCGCGGAATGTCGAAGGCCAAACGAGCTCTCTCAGGTGATATCGAGGGTGACGGCCACCGGGCAATGGTCGGAGGCCTTTGGCCGGTCCCAGCCGGCGCGCGGATATCGGTCCACCTCTTGCCCGGGCGGGAAGATGGTGCGCCACGGCTGGCCGCGACGGATGATGTCGGGCTTGGCCAGTGGGTTGGTGCGCGCCAATGCCGGCGACAGCAGGATATAGTCGAGCTGGCACAGATGCCGCTCTTGCGGTCCGCGCGTATGATAGAGCGTCCAGCGCTCCATTTCAGGTCGCCGCTCGACGATGTTTTCGGCAAAGCCGTCGCCAAGCAGCACGTCCAGGCTGGAATCGCTGTCGTTGGCGACGGTGAAATTGTAGCCCTGATAGGCGTCACCACCGATTACCAGGCGCTGGCGATAGTCGTTCATGTCGCCGCAGATCACCCAGCGTTTTTCGGCTGTATGGTCCTTGCCGAAACGGTTTTCGATGATGCGCCGCACGGCCTTGGCTTCGGCGACGCGGATCGGCATCGTGGCGTCGCGTCCATTCAGCCCGTTTCGCGGCGACCCCATCGATTTGAAGTGCACCGAATAGATGGTCAGCGGCTTGCCACCGATCTTGACGTCGATCTCCAGGCAGTCGCGCCGGAAGATGCGCTCGAACGGCTCCTGCCCCAGTTCGGCAAGCTCCGGCGTATGCAGCCCGAATTCCTCGAATGTGACATGCGCGTGGCTGGTCATGCGCACGAACTCGATCGGCTCACCACCAGCGGTCTCTGTCCGCATCATCACCGCGACATCGATGCCGCGCGAGTCGTTGCCGGAGGTTGTGTATTTGTGCTGGTAGCCCTGCCCCACCATCTTGAACAAATAGCCATACTCGAAGGCCTTAAGCGCCTCGATGTTGTCGACTTCCTGCAGGCAGATGATGTCGGCCCGGGTTTCGGCGATTGCCAAGGCTGTCAGCTGGCGGTTGTCGTCGGCATGCGCGATAGCCCGCGCCTGCTCGAGCAAGCGATATTCCGCCTCGCTGCTGATCTCAAACAAGGCCAGCGTTCGGTCCTCGTTGAGCTGGTTGCGATAGCCCGAATAATCGAACCTGTTCATCAGGTTCTCGACATTGAAGGTGGCAAGGCGCAGCGACATGGCCGCGAGCATTGCCTTCATGTCAGGCCAAATACAAGCCCTGCCGGGAACAGGCCCCGTCCGTTCATTACACGTTCAGGCTGAAGGGCTTTAACTGCGCCACCTCCATCGAAACTGTGGGCTGGGGCCTTAGGGAATCAGGAGACGACAATGAAATGCGAACTCTCATCGCTCGCACGCGCGGGGCTGCTTGCCCTCGGCCTTGTGGCGGGCATGCCCTTGGCAGCCTCCGCCGGACCGGTGGCGCTCGGCCAGATGGCCGCTCCGCAAGTATCCACGGAAGCGACGCCCGTCCAGTTTTGCGGCAATGGCGACTGTCGGCGCTATGATCGCCGCGAGGGATGGCGCGGAGAGGGCTGGCGCGGCGACGGATGGCGTGGGCGCGATGACAACTGGCGGCGACACTATCGGCCCTACCGCCCGAACTATTTCGGCGGCAGCGGCATCTATTTCAACTTTGGCGTCCCGGCCTACCGCTACTACGAACCGCGATACTACCAGCCGCGCTATTACGAGCCGCGCCGCGTCTATCGCTCAGGCGTCTCGTCGCCACATGCACGGTGGTGCTACAACCGCTACCGTTCGTATCGCGCCTGGGACAATACGTTCCAGCCTTACAACGGCCCGCGCCAGCAGTGCTGGTCGCCCTATCGCTGAGACACCGTTTTACGCGCATCCGCGGAAACGGCGAAGCAAAACAGCTGGAACGTCTGCACTCGCCACGCGTTTATATGTGCGCCGTAGCCCGGCCTGCTCCAGACCTGCACGGACGCCGTTCCCGTGGAGATCGCAATGACGCATACATTCTCAGCAGTTGCGCGCTCGGGACTATTCGTCCTCGGCGCGCTGGCTGGCACACCGTTGCCGGCTTTCGCCGGTCCGATTTCGGCACCACATTTCAACTTCCCAAATACACCTGTCGGAACGCCGGATGCACTCCAGCCCCAAAACGCTGTGCTCCCGGCGGATGCCAGTTTTGACGGCATGGTGCAACTTGTCCACGATGGTGGCTGGCACGGCGGCGGTGGCGCCATGTTCATGCCTCGCGGCGGCGGCGGCTGGCATGGTGGTGGCGGCTGGCATGGTGGCGGTTGGCACGGCGGTGGTTGGCACGGCGGTGGTTGGCACGGCGGCGGGTGGCACGGCGGCGGTGGCTGGCATGGCGGTGGCTGGTATGGCGGTTGGGGTGGCGACGCTTTCGCCTTGGGTCTGGGGCTGGGTCTAGCGGCCCCGCTCTACGCCTATGGCCCCTATGACTACAATGGCTACTATGGCCCCTACAACTATGACCCGATCTATGTGCAGCCCCGCTATGTCGTGCCGCGTTACGCCCCGGTCCGGCTGTCGAGCGCCCACATCCACTGGTGCTACAACCGCTACCGTTCGTATTCGGTCTACAACAACACCTTCCAGCCCAACCATGGTCCGCGCCGGCAGTGCTGGTCGCCCTATGGCTGAGACACCGTTTCGCGCGGCGCCAAGGCACTTGCCGGGCAACTCGATGTTTACATTGCCTGCATAATGACTACAGCGGCGTTGCCGAAGCACCGGCAAGCTGTGGGCCCTCCATGACTGACGACACGAGTACAAACAAACAGCGCGAGCACCGCAATCGCGTGCTCAAGGGCGCGTCGATCATCACCGGCGTCAGCAATTCGGAAATCACCTGTACGATCCGCAATATGCACCAGAGCGGCGCGGAGTTGCGCGTCAGCGCCGACGCACGCATCCCCGAGCGTTTCCTGCTCTACGTGTCGGTCGACGGCATAGGCTACCGCTCGATTGTCCGCTGGCGCCGAGGCGACCGCATCGGCGTACAATTCGAAGGCACCGAGCCCAAACCGGCCTGGCACTACGGCTGACGATACCATTTCAATGAAAAAAGCCGGCGGATCGCTCCGCCGGCTTTTTTGTTTCAACTGGCGTCGAGCGCCGTAGAAGTCCGGGGTCAATTCGCCCTGCCGAGCTGGATGGCGTGGCCTTCGAGAACCGGAGCGGACATTAAATCCGTGAGCACCGGAAGCGGAGAAGGCTGCGACAGGTGGCCGGCAGGGTAGAGTTGCGACGGACTTCTTAGTTCTTGGCCTTGTCGACCAGCTGGTTCTTGGCAATCCAGGGCATCATCGCGCGGAGCTTGGCGCCGACTTCTTCGATCTGGTGGCTGTCGTTCATGCGGCGGATGCCCTTGAAGCGGGCAGCGCCCGAACGGTATTCCTGCATCCAGTCGGAGGTGAACTTGCCGGTCTGGATGTCCTTGAGCACGCGCTTCATCTCGGCCTTGGTCTCGGCGGTAATGATGCGAGGACCCGAGACGTATTCGCCCCACTCGGCGGTGTTCGAGATCGAGTAGTTCATGTTGGCGATGCCGCCTTCATAGATCAGGTCGACGATCAGCTTCACTTCGTGCAGGCACTCGAAATAGGCCATCTCAGGGGCATAGCCGCCTTCGACCAGCGTTTCGAAACCGGCGCGGATCAGCTCGACCAGGCCGCCGCAAAGCACGACCTGCTCGCCGAACAGATCGGTTTCGCACTCTTCCTTGAAGTTGGTCTCGATGATGCCCGAACGGCCGCCGCCAACGCCGCAGGCGTAGGAAAGGCCGAGGTCGAGCGCGTTGCCCGAAGCATCCTGGTGAACAGCGACCAGGCACGGCACGCCGCCGCCCTTCTGGTATTCGCCGCGCACGGTGTGGCCCGGGCCCTTCGGCGCGATCATGATCACGTCGACGGTCTTCTTCGGCTCGATCAGGCCGAAATGCACGTTGAGGCCATGGGCGAAGGCAATCGCGGCACCGTCACGGATGTGCGGAGCGATCTCGTCGCGATAGATGTCGGCCTGCAGCTCGTCAGGCGTTGCCATCATCATCAGGTCGGCCCACTTGGCGGCTTCAGCCACGGTCATGACCTTGAGGCCGTCGGCCTCGACCTTCTTGGCGGTCGCCGAACCAGCCTTGAGGCCGACGACGAGTTCCTTGGCGCCCGAATCCTTGAGGTTCAGCGCATGGGCGCGACCCTGGCTGCCGTAGCCGATGATGGCGACTTTCTTGCCCTTGATCAGATTGAGATCGGCATCACGATCGTAATAGACACGCATTGGTGGGTTCCTTCCCGGTTATAATCAAAGGGCCTTCGGCCCGGTTTTCGCTCCATGAAGAGCGAGAAACTGCTGCGTTGCGCGCGCGGCGTCGCCGTCGATCTCCGCATCAGTCAATTCTAGCCGGTCACCGAGCAGCAGACGTATCTGCACGTCCCGGGCAACCAGCCCGAAAAAGGTTCGGAACGCCGTTTCGGCGTCGTCGAATTCAAGAAGTCCAGCCTCGCTGCCAGCTTCCAGCACCGGCTTGAGGCGCCGGCCCAGAGCGAAACGGCCACGCTCGAGCACGATGGCGCCAAGATCGCGCTTATCCGAGCCGGCATGCACGACCGCAACGCGGTTGAGCGCGATCGAGGTATCGCTTGAGATCACTCTAAGCCAGTCCGAGGCGAAGCGCTCCAGGCTTGCTGTCAGCGAGACGAGATCCAGCCCCTTGCGGTCGACGGGCGGCACGCGCACCTTGGACGCCTGCCACTGCACGGTCGCGGTCAGCAGGCCGTCACGGTCGCCAAACCATTTGTACAGCGTCTCCTTGGAGCAGCTCGCACGCCGCGCAACAGCCGTCATGGTGAGCCGGTCGCCGTCCTCGACAAGCAGGCGCAGCACCGCATCGAGCACGTCTTGCTGACGTGCCGTCGGTCCCTCGCCTTCCATCATCTCGGTGGTTGCCTGCAACATCGTTCCCAGCCTGCCGCGTGACGCCGGTGCGCTTGAAGATGCCGTACCGTACGTTACGGTTCGGCTTATGCCGCAATCGTGGTCGCTCCGCAAGACAGCGACAATAAATTTCTGAAAATCCGCTCGCCCGATCAGCTCAGGCAGGGATCCTGGCGGCTTGTTCCACCCGCCCAAGCCAATTGGCCTCTTTCAAGCCTGCCGGCGCAAAGGGGTCGATCAGCGTACCCGCAACAATCGAAGCCAAAAGCTGAGGCGCAGGCGGTAGCTTGGCGACCGTTGTCACAAGCCTGTCGCGCAGGAAGGGCATGACAGTCGAATCCGACTGATAAAAGGGCGTAAATGCATAAGACAGCGCCTGGAACAGCCTGACATGCCAGCGCCGCGCGCGGACATAGGCGGCGAGTGCCGCTTCGAGATCGCTCGTATGCCTCAGTGCATGCGCAAGGGCCGCGGCATCGAGCAAGGCCATGTTCGCGCCCTGCCCCAGCTGAGGGCTGGTCGAATGCGCGGCATCGCCTATCACGGCAAAACCCCGCGCAGCCGGATTTGGCAGCGTATGATGCCCGTAACGCGCCAGGGTCAGTTGTTCGAAGTCATCGATCTGGTCGAGATAACAGGAACATTCCGGCCAGAGGCCGGCTACTCGCGCCTTCCAGGCCGCAAGGCCCTCGGCCTGCACCCGTTCGACGTCGGCGGGCTTCAGGCTCCAGAAGAACGCCGCCATCTTGCGCCCGTCCGCTTCGGCGCGACCGATCGGCAGAACCCCGATCATCACGCTGGCGCGGCGATAGCGCTGCGTCAGCGCATGCGCGTCAAAGCCCGCGCCACGCCAGTCCAGCGATGCCCAGAATGCACCATAGGCAAGCGGCTTTGATTCCGTGGTGAAGCCTGCGCTGCGGCGCAGCTTCGAGCGCGCGCCGCTGGCATCGATGACAAGGTCGAACGATCCGAGCCCTCGTCCATTGGCGTCGACCAGGCGTGTTCGTTCACCGAGTTCGACTGCATCGAGTTCGGCGCCGGTAACGATCTCGATGCCCTCACGTCGCGTGGCCTGATGAAGCAGGCCGAACAGCGCCGCGCGATGAACGGCGACGCCAAAACGGCCGCCCGGGCGCGCATCATAACGCACGTCGAGCACGGTGCGCCCGCTCATGGCATCGGTGCCATGCAGCCGGTCGATCCGGCTGCCAAGTGCTTGGATTTCTCCGAACAGGCCAAGATCGTCGAGCACTGAAAGCCCGGTCGGCTGCAGGATCAGCCCCGACCCCAATGGCTTCGGTTCGCTAAACCGCTCGAAGACTGTGATACGGTGGCCGTCGCGCTTGAGACGAAGCGCTGCTGCTAGCCCCGCCGGACCGGCACCGGCGATTGCGATGTGAAGTTTTCGACCGATCATCTGCCCACCCGTCCGCAATACAGGTTCACGGATGGGTGGTGTGTTGGCAATGCTTCACTTCGTCGTAGCAATAGCGTCAGATCGAAACCTGCGTGCCGACCTCGACCACGCGTCCGGTCGGGATCTGGAAGTACTCGGTCGCATCCGCGGCCGTGCGCGCCAGGCCGATGAACAGCCTGTCCTGCCAGACCGGCATGCCGGAATTGGGCGACGCCTTCAGCGAGCGCCGCGACAGGAAGAACGACGTCGTCATGATGTCGAATTTCCAGCCCTGCTTGCGGCAGATGGCCAGCGCCTTGGGGATGTTCGGTTGCTCCATGTAGCCGAACTTCAGCTTCACCCGCATGAACAGCTCGTTGACCTGCTCCATCTTCACCCGCTCGCTGTCGGGGACCACCGGCTGCTGTGCGGTCACCACCGACAGGATGACGTTTTGCTCATGCAGCACCTTGTAGTGCTTGAGGCTGTGCATCAGCGCCGTCGGCGCGCTGTCGGGATCGCTGGTCAGGAACACGGCCGTACCAGGCACCAGATGCGGCTTCTTCTTGATCAGACTCTCGGCCAGGAAGTTGAGCGGAATCTCGTTCTTGCGCGTCTTGTCGAACAGATAGCGGCTGCCGCGCACCCAGGTCCACATGATGGTGACGATGGTGAAGGCAACCGCCAGCGACGCCCAGCCGCCCTCGAACACCTTGACGATGTTGGAAGCAAAGAAGCCAAGATCGATAAGGCCAAAAACCGTGATCGCCACAATTACGGCGGCAACCCGCCAGCGCCAGACACGCAGCATCACCACCGAAAGCAGCAGCGTCGTCACCAGCATGTTGCCGGTAACCGAGATGCCATAGGCCGAGGCCAGCTTGCTCGATTCACCGAAACCAACGACCAGCAGCATGACCACCAGCGCCAGCAGCATGTTGACGCGCGGCATGTAGATCTGGCCGAGCGTGGTTTCCGACGTATGCTGGATGACCAACCGCGGCAGCATGTTGAGCTGCACGGCCTGTCGCGTCAGCGAATAGGCACCCGTGATCACCGCCTGGCTGGCGATGACAGTGGCTGCGGTTGCCAGCACCACCATCGGCACCAGCATCCAGCCTTCGTTCATTTCGAAGAAGGGATGGCCGACATTGCCACCATGGCTAAGCACGAACGCGCCCTGGCCGACATAGTTGAGCAGCAGGCATGGAAAGACGATGCAGAGCCAGGCCAATACGATCGGCCGGCGGCCGAAATGGCCGAGATCGGCGTAGAGTGCCTCGGCACCGGTCACGGCCAGGAAGATGGCGCCGATCGTCACGAACGAAACTTCCGGCTGGTTGGTGAGGAACCGCACGATGTAGATCGGGTTTACCGCCCAAAGGATTTCCGGATCCTCGATGATGTGCACGACGCCGGAATAACCGATTGCGATGAACCAGATCAGCGTGACCGGGCCGAACACGATCGCCACGCTGCCGGTGCCGAAGCGCTGTACCGAAAACAGGATGGCCAGGATGACCAGCGTCAGCGGCACGACATAGGGCTGGAAGGCCGGCGTGACGACATTCATGCCCTCGACCGCCGACAGCACCGAGATCGCCGGGGTGATCACCGCGTCGCCGTAAAACAGCGCAGCACCAACCATGCCGAGCGCGAGGATGATGCCCGACCGCTTGGGCAGCGTACGCCGCGCCAGCGCCATCAGCGACAGCGTTCCGCCTTCGCCCCGGTTATGGGCCCTGAGCACAAACATGACATATTTGATGGTGACGATGATCGTCAGCGCCCAGATGATGAGCGACAGCACACCGAGGATATCCTCGCGCGAAGCGATCTGCCCGCCCGCCGACGCCACCAGCGCCTCGCGGAACGCGTAGATCGGGCTCGTGCCGATATCGCCGAAGACGACGCCGAGCGCGCCGATCACAAGCAGTCTCATATCGTGCGAGTGACCGTCCGTCTGGACCGCCTGCCCGCTTTTTCCCGCTTTGTCAGCGCCGGCACCGGTCATAAAACGACTCTCCGTGAAGCCGCGGGGCTCTACGCTTGCCGTGTCGCAAAAGCAACAGCTGTTTTGCGGCAGCTAATGTTCTGCCCGTGCAGGCGATGCATGGCTTGTGAGGATATTACCACCCGCACGCCTTGAGATAGCGCTTAATTGTGCCGGCCATGCCATGTTCCAGTGCATCGGCCGTCAGGCCATGGCCGATCGAAACTTCGGCCAAACCGGGAATACGCCTAATCAGTTGAGGCAGATTGTCGACGACAAGATCATGTCCGGCATTGACCGCAAGGCCAGCAGCAAGCGCTGCCTCTGCGGTTTTCCCCAGCAATTCCAGTTCTTTGGAAGCCTTTGACGAATCATCGATGCAAGCGCCGTAAGGCCCGGTGAACAGCTCGATTCGGTCCGCGCCGGTGTCGCGCGCGGCACTGACGCCAGCCGGATCGGCATCGGCAAACAGCGAAACGCGGAAGCCGCCCTTCTTCAGCCGCGCGACCACAGGCTTGAGCAGGCTCGCCTGCGCAACGAAATCCCAGCCATGGTCGGAGGTTGCCTGCAACGGATCGTCTGGCACCAGCGTCACTTGCTCGGGCTGATGCTTTTCGACCAGTTGGAGAAAGTCTTCGCTCGGATAGCCCTCGATATTGAATTCGGCCTTGGGAAATTCGTCATCGATCAGCGCCCTGATCTCCGGCAGGTCTGAAAAGCGGATGTGGCGCTGGTCGGGGCGCGGATGCACCGTCAGCCCATGCGCGCCGGCGGCGAGCGCTATGCGGCCCAGCCCGGTCACGCTCGGCCACGGCAGGTCGCGCCGGTTGCGCAGCATGGCGATGGCATTGACGTTTACGGAAAGCTTGGCGGGCATAGGCAACTCACAGTAACAATGAGACCAACGCACCTATCACGGCTTGGGTGGGAACAGAGAGCGCTTTTATGTGTTCCAGAGGGGATGCGGACGAACGCACCCCAGATCGTCGAGGACCCAGGATGAAATCCATGGAAACACCGCCGCCTTTTCGCCGCATCGACACCGACAACAGCGATGTCTTTGCCTTTGAGATCGTCGGACATTTCACCCAGGCCGACATCGAAAATGCCTATGGCCTGCTCGACGCCGCCTATGAAGGCCATGACAAGATAGACGTTCTCCTGCGCGCCAGCGGTTATGACGGCTTCGACTGGTCGGCTCTGTTCAATCCCTTGACCTTCAAGGGCAAGATGAAGGCGCTGCATCATATCAAGCGCTATGCACTGGTCGGCGGGCCCGTCTGGATGGGACCGGCGATCGGCCTCATCGCGCCGCTAACCTCGATCGAAACCAGACATTTCACTGATGCCGACGAGGCAAAGGCATGGGAATGGCTTGGGGCAAGTCCGGTAGAATAGCCTGCGGTCACACTCCGGTCACCGGCGCACGCCAGACAGCAGCAATCATGCCCAATGTTCGCATCATCGATTCGATCACCGCGCCCGGTTCCGCTTCGCGCCCGAATGAGGACAGCGCCGGCGGTAACGCCACTTGCGCCTTCGTCATCGACGGCGCCACTGGCCTCGGCGGCAACAGCATCGTTGGCCTGCACGGTTCGGACGCCGCCTGGCTCGCCCGTTTTGCCCAAAGCACCTTCGAAGAGCTTGTCCGCAACGGCCGCCCGGTTGCCGATATCGTGCGCGAGCTCAACCAGCGCGCCTTCAACGTCGTGCATGAGGCGGCCAACCTGTTGCCGATCGAACCGTGGAACATGCCGGTCGCAAGCTTCCAGATGGTTCGCATCGAAGGCGAAACACTGGTGACGCATGGCTTGGGCGACTGCCGGCTGTTTTTGGTCGACGCCGAAGGCACGACGCTCGAAACCAGCGCCATCAAAAGTGCTCACGCCAAGGAGCGCGACGGCGCCCGCACGGCAATCGCACTGTCGGGCGGCTTCGCCACGCATCAGGCGCTCGCCGACGCCCCTGTCGTGCGCGAGGAGCTGCGCAGGCGCCGCGCCGCCTACAACCGCCCTGGCGGTTCTGTCTGGACGCTGGGAACCGAGCCTGAAGCCGCAGATCATCTCGCCACTGAGCAGCTTGCCGTCGCCCTGCCCGCCAGGGGCCTGCTGTGCTCCGACGGCTTTGCCGCCCTTGTCGACCAGTATGGCCGCTACGGAATCGCTGAATTCGTCCGCGCGGCTGTGGATACCGGTCTCGCGCCGCTGTTGCAGGAGCTGCGGCACATCGAGCAGGTCGAAGACCCCGACGGCAAACAATTCCCCCGCTTCAAGGTTTCGGACGACGCGACAGCGGTCTTGTTCGAGATTGTTGCCTGACGGCGAGGATACCGCTCAGATTGAGGTCAGGCCGGCCTCACCTGAATCTCCCTAGCGCACGATCGTCAGCCGCTCGGCTGCACGAGTGATCGCCGTGTAGAGCCAGCGCTGACGCGTTTCCTTGAAGGCATAGCTCTCGTCGAACAACACGACATTGTTCCATTGCGAGCCCTGCGCCTTGTGCACCGTCAGTGCGTAGCCATAGTCGAAATCGTCGTAGCGCTTCTTGGTGCCCCAGGGGATTTCTTCGTCGGGACTCTCAAACACCTGCTTCAAAAGCTTGATCTTGGCGACGCCACGGTCGGGATCGTCCTCTTCCGGCGAGACCAGAAGATTGATGCCCGGCTTCACCGTCTCGCGCGACGAGGTCATCACCTTCCACAACGAACCGTTGAGAAGGCCCTTGGCCGGATCGTTGCGCAGGCACACCAGCTTGTCGCCGGCTTGCGGATAACCTGCAGTAAAGCCCTTCAACTCGCGCAGCCGCTGATTGTAGCGCTTGCGCGTCCGGTTGGTGCCGACAAGCACCTGGTCGGCGTCGAGCACCAGATCCTGGTTGACGTCTTCCTTGCCGATCACCTGGGCAGTGCCATAGTCGCCACGCATGAACTCGCGGCCCTCGCGCACGTCAAGCGCAAGCCTCAGGATCGGGTTGTCGCGCGCCTGGCGATGGATTTCGGTCAACAGGAAGTCGGGCTCATGCTCGGTGAAGAACCCGCCGCCCGAAATTGGCGGCAGCTGTGCCGGGTCGCCCAGCACCAAAACCGGCGTGCCGAAGGTCAAAAGATCGCGGCCGAGCTGCTCGTCGACCATCGAGCATTCGTCAATGACCACAAGCTTGGCCTTGGAGATCGGGCTCTGGCGGTTGAGCGAGAAGGTCGGCGACATCGAGGTCTTGCCGGTCTGCTCGTCGGCAATCGCTTCTTCACCCTTCGGCCGATAGATTAGCGAATGGATGGTGCGCGCATTTGTGGCACCCTTCGAGCGCAGCACCTGGGCGGCCTTGCCGGTGAAGGCGGCGAATTGTACCTGCCCGTCGACATGCTCGGCGAAATAGCGCGCAAGCGTCGTCTTGCCGGTGCCGGCATAGCCAAACAGGCGGAAAAGCTGGGGCTTTCCGGATTTGAGCCAGCGCGCCACGGCCTGCAGCGCATCGTCTTGCTGAGGTGAGAATTCCATGGGTTTGACTGACAGGATTCGCGCAGCAAGGGCAAGGGATTTGGGTTAACAGAAGCTTTCCAACTGTCAGCTTGCCCAGCTTCGTGATTGAGTGCCATTCATCGACCCATCGTCCGCACATTCAGATCCGACAAAGGAATTTCGCGTGCCGTCTGATTTTGAGGTGCCACAAATCCGCCGCCTGGTTCAGGAGGACGATACGCGTGCGGTGCGCGACCTGTACAATCGAGCGGCCGATTTCGTTGTGCTGGAATCAGGACTGGAGCCAGACGACACGACCGTTGCGGAGTTCTTCGCGGATTGCCCCCCCGGTGCCGATGTCGCGAAATCGCAGAAGCTGGGTCTGTTTCTGCCCGATGATCAACTAGTGGCAATTGCCGATCTTGGTTTCGGCTATCCCGAAACTGACGATGCCTATATCGGGCTGCTGCTGATTGACCAAAGCTGCCGGGGAATGGGCTTGGGCAGCATTTTCCTCGAACACCTGATAGGCATCGCACGGACTCGCGACGCCAGTCGTCTACTGATCGCGGTTCTCGACGAAAACCCACGTGCCCGCGCCTTTTGGGAACGCGAGGGCTTTCGTTTGATCAAAAGCTTTGCCGATTTCAAGCTCGGCCAGAAAACGCACGTCCTGCACAGAATGGGTCGGCAACTCTAGGCAAGATCGAGTAGGTGGCCGCTAGCCCTGTGACACGGCCTGCTCGGCACGCTGTCGAAGCTAGATCGGGGTCGTCGCCTGCATGCTTGGCCTGGCGCACATACGTGTCCACCACGACGCAAGATTGGCGTGACGCTGCATCATCTCACGCCCCTCGGGTGCCAAAAGGAAATAGTGAAACATCGGCGCGGCATGAAGATCCGCTAGGGACAGATTTTCGCCGGCAAGCCAAGTGCCGCGTCCCATGAGATCGGAGAGCGCCGTGAGGCATGTCTCGGCTCTCGGAAGGGACGCGGAAATGACCGCTTCGTCGGTGATGCCGCCCTTTAACGGCTTCGAGACCCGCTCCACATAGATACCCCAAACCATAACGGGATAAACATAGCCATCGGCGATGCTCATGATCTGGTTGGCGCGCGCCCTTTCCCGTGGGTCCGATGGCTGGAGCCTGGGACCATCGAACGCCTCGTCGATGTACCTTGTTATCGCGCTGGTTTCGTAGAGGCTGAAGCCGTCATGTTCGAAGGCGGGTATGCGGCCGAATGGCTGTCTTTCCAGATAGGCGGGCGGAACACCTTCGCTGGCGAAGACATCGATCGGCATGAGGTCGTAGGCTATGCCTTTTTCAGCAAGCACCAGTCGGACGGTGCGGACATAGACGCTGTAGTCGGCACCGAACACACGCGGTCTTGTCGTCATGGCAACCTTCCGGGTTTATTGCGACCGGCGCGCAACGCCCAGGCGGCGCCTAACCCCACTCAGGATCATTCTCCAACACAATCGGCTTGCCATGTGGCGTCGCGTGCGCGGCGCGCTCCCAGGCAGCGGCAACAGTGTCGACCTCGTCGCGGCCTGCAAAGCCCTTTTCAGTCAACAGGCGCTCCAATGCGGCAAGCCAACGCTCGTAATAGTCGCTGCCGTCGGTTGCGGCACCGGGCTTTTTTACCTCTGCCGAAAGCCGTTCGGCCCACTCCGTCCAGCTGAACAGGCCGCGCTCATGCAGCGCTACCGTCATGGCGAACGCCTCGGCCTGCCACGGTTCGGAGAACACTGGTCCGTCGATTTCGGCAGTCGCTTCACGCTGGCTCAAGATAGCTCTCCCAAGCATCGATGCTGACCTCTAGCTTGGGATCTGCGCCCTCGCCCCACAACTCGCCGGCTGCAAACACCACGGTGTAGACCCATTGCGGGTTTTCGCCCTGGCCATGTGCGTTGTCGTCCGGAAAGACAAAGCCTTCGCGCACCGCGTCGATCACGCCTTCCTTGCCGCGCGCATAACGCGGCAGTCTTGTATGCCCGGTGGGGTGAAAGTTCTTCGTCCGCACGCGCTGACCAGTGGCGAACCGCGCCGCCATCACAACAGGCCGGTCGCAGGGACCACCCTTGGCAAGCGTCGCCTGCACATTTTCCGCCTTTAGCACCCGCTTGGGCGTCGCTGCCAGATCGACGGCATCGCCTTCGGCAAGATCGCGCTCGGTAACGAAGCCATGGCGCTGAAGCAGCCCCTCCAACGCCTTGATCCAGATTTCATAGTAGCTTGAGCTGTAATAGTCGGCGGGGCGCAGGTTTTCACGCTTGTGCCGGCTTTCGTCGATGTTCCAGGCGCCCATGGCACCGGCTGTCAGGGTCACGCCGAGCGCGCGCTTTTCCCATTCGGCGTGGAAATAGGGCTCGTCCTTCTCGGGTGCGATCGGCCCAAAGCCCATCTGCCCGCCAAGATCGTGGGGACCGTTCATGCGGCCTCCCTGGCAAGGCCAGTACCGATCATCGAGTCGCGAGTCACCAAATCAGCCAGTTGCCCCTCGCTCCAGCCGTCAGTGCCCTTGGGACGCTGAGGCACGACGAGATAGCGCAGCTCGGCGGTTGAATCCCAGACCCGGATCTTCTTGCCGCCCGGCAGGGCAACCCCGAACTCTTCAAGCACGCCACGCGGATCGATCACCGCGCGACTGCGATAAGGCGGCGCCTTGTACCAGACCGGCGGCAGGCCAAGCACCGACCACGGGTAGCAAGAGCATAGCGTGCAGACGACGAGATTATGGGTTTCGTCAGTATTGAACACGGCTTGCATGTGCTCGCCCTGGCGGCCGGTGAAGCCGAGCGAGGCTATGGCCGCCGTGGCATCTCGCTTCAGCCAATCGGCATAATCTGGATCGCTCCATGCCTTCGCCACCACGGCAGCGCCGTTGCGCGGGCCGACCTTGGTCTCGTAGGTGTCGACAATGACGTCGATCGCCGCCGGATCGATAAGACCCTTTTTGGTGAGGATCGTCTCCAGCGCCCGCACGCGTGCGGCCATCGGGTCGAGTTCATTGTCGTGATGGTGGTCGTGGTCATGATCGTGCGACATGGCCGAAAGCTATGCGCGTGCGTGCGGCCGCGCAAGCAATTCGATGCTCATTTCAACATCGGCCACAGTGTTGCTGCGAGCAGCAGGCCCATGGCGATGTTGAACCATTTGAGCCGTACCGGATCGGCGAGAAAGCCGCGTAGCGCCATGCCGAAACCAGCCCAGCTCGAAACACTCGGCAGATTGACCAGCGCGAAGGCGCCCGAAATCAGCAGCACCGACAGGAATGGCGCTTGCGGGCTGGTATAAACCGCCATCGCCGTCACCGCCATCACCCAGGCCTTGGGGTTGATCCACTGGAATGCGGCAGCCTCCAAAAAGGTCATCGGACGCGCCTTGGAGTCACCGTCCTTGCCGAGCGAACGCGACATGCCGATCCGCCAGGCGAGATAAAGCAGGTACGCGCCACCTGCGATCTTGAGCACCGTATGCAGCGATGGAAAAGCCGTCAGCACGGCACCCAAGCCAAAGCCGACGCCAAGCAGCAGCGAAAGAAAACCGCCGCCGATGCCCAGCATATGCGGAATGGTGCGCACGAAGCCGAAATTCACGCCCGACGCCAGCAACATGAAGTTGTTCGGTCCCGGCGTGATCGAGGTCACGAAGGCATAGACCAGCAGTGCGAGGAATGCGTCGTATGACATCGTTTGCTGCCTTATTTTATGTCAGCATTATTGACCATATTAGGCCAAGGTAAAGAGCACAAACAGGGGCCAGGGGCTAGGCCAGCCGTGGGCCCGGTGGGCGTGCGCGCCGAAAAAGCTTGCTCGACGAACCGATCAGGTCTTATTCCAAGGCTGTGGATTGAACAGCAACTGACTCTCGGGGGAGAACATGTCAGCAACTGCCAAAGTCGAGGCTGCAACCGGCCTCACCCGGGAACTCATCGATCACGCGGTTACGAGCATCGAGGCGTCAGACCGCTTCTCCCTGCCGTTTCCGCACATTTTCTTCCGCGACTTCTTTCCCAAGGCTTTCTACGCCGAACTGATCAAGTCGATCCCGACCGAGGGCTACGACCCGATCACCGGCACAGGCACCCGCATGGCACTGCGCCTTTATGGCGACAATGTCGGCAAGGTCGACGCCGGTGTCCGCGATTTGTGGGCAGCCGTGTCCGAGATGCTGACATCGCCGGAAATAGAGGCAGCGATCCGCAATCAGCTTCATGAGGGCCTCGAAATCCGCGCCCGCGGCGACAAGGTCAAAAGCGTCGACGATCTCAGGCTGGTGGCCAAGCCGGTCCTCTACAGCGATAGGGACGGCTACCAGATCAAGCCGCATCCCGACGCGCGCAAGAAGGTCGTAACGATGCAGCTCTATTGCCCCGCCGACGAAAGCCAAAGCGACCTTGGAACCACGCTCTACCAGGCTTCACTGAAGGGCCTGTTGAATGTCGGCTCCTATGGTCTGGAGCCAGTCAAGACGCTGCCGTTCCTGCCCAATGTCGGCTACGCCTTCGTCGTGCTGAAGGCCTATCACTCGCTGATGAAGATGAGCTGGCATGGCCGCCCGAAGATCCACACGAGCATAAGGCGGCCGCGCGTTTCGTTGCTCAACACCTTCTACATCAACGAAAACGTCGGCTTCTGAGCAAACACCGCCCGCGCCTTTCGACAGCGGGCGGCATTGTTTGTCACATCCCCTGCGGGCCGCGATTCATCGCGGCAACGCCGGTGCGGCAGATCTCGACCAGGCCAAGCGGCTTCATGATCGCGATGAACTGCTCGATCTTCGACACCTTGCCGGTCAGCTCGAAGATGAAGTGTTCGGTGTTGGCATCGATCACCTTGGCGCGGAAGGCTTCGGCGAGCCGCAGCGCCTCGACGCGAGCCTCGCCTGTGCCGGCAACCTTGACCAGCGCAAGTTCACGCGCCAGCGCGCCGCCGGTGCCAAGCTCCTGCGCCATGACGGTCAGGTCGACGACACGATGCACCGGCACGATGCGCTCGAGCTGATGCTTGATCTGCTCGAGCACATGCGGTGTGCCGCGCGTCACGATGGTGATGCGCGACAGGTGCTTTTCATGCTCGGTTTCAGAGACTGTCAGGCTTTCGATGTTGTAGCCACGGCCGGAAAACAGGCCGATGACGCGGGCGAGCACGCCCGGTTCGTTGTCGACCAGCACCGATAGCGTGTGGTTTTCCGGATTCTCGGTTTCCTTGGCGATGAAATAGGCCGAACCGGTGGGTTGTAGCTGTGCGTTCATAAGATGAATCTCGATCTTAGGCGGTTGCGCTAACTCGTTGATTGTGCGGCCTTCCGTGAAGGCCGCACGCGATCCGTCACACCAATTCGCGGCCCTTGGCGTCGATGGCATTGGCTACCGCCTCGTCGGTCGCCTCGTCTGGCAGCAGCATCTCGTTGTGCGCCTTGCCCGAAGGGATCATCGGGAAGCAGTTGGCGAGCGTTGCCACGCGGCAGTCGAAGATGACCGGCTTCTTCACCGAAATCATTTCCTTGATCGCGTCATCGAGTTCGTCGGGCTTGTCGCAGCGGATACCGTGGCCACCATAGGCTTCGGCCAGCTTGACGAAATCGGGCATCGCCTCAGTGTAGGAGTGCGACAGCCGGTTGCCATGCAGCAGCTGCTGCCACTGGCGTACCATGCCCATGTACTGGTTGTTCAGGATGAAGATCTTGATCGGCGCGCCATACTGGATCGCCGTGCTCATCTCCTGGATGCACATCTGCACCGAGGCGTCGCCGGCAATGTCGATGACCAGCGATTCCGGGTGCGCGATCTGCACGCCCAGTGCCGCCGGCAGGCCATAGCCCATCGTGCCGAGGCCACCCGAGGTCATCCAGCGATTGGGCTTTTCGAAGCCATAGTGCTGGGCCGCCCACATCTGGTGCTGGCCGACCTCTGTCGTGATGTAGGTGTCGAGGCGCTTGGTCAGTTCATAGAGCCGCTGGATGGCGTATTGCGGCATGATCACATCGTGATTGTGCTTGTAGGCAAAGGAATCACGGGCCCGCCACTTGGCGATCTGCTCCCACCACGGGTAGAGCGCCTTCTTGTCGGCTTTGGCGGTCGCCCGCCACAGCCGCACCATGTCTTCCAGCACCCGGCCGACATCGCCCAGGATCGGCACGTCGGCGCGCACGTTCTTGTTGATCGACGACGGATCGATGTCGATGTGGATCTTCTTGGAGTTCGGCGAGAACGCGTTCAAACGGCCAGTGATGCGGTCGTCGAAACGCGCGCCGATGCAGACCATGACGTCGCAATCATGCATCGCCATGTTGGCTTCATAGCTGCCGTGCATGCCCAGCATGCCGAGCCAGTTCTTGCCCGATTTCGGATAGGCACCCAGTCCCATCAGCGTCGAGGTGATCGGAAAGCCGGTCAGGTCGACGAGTTCGCGCAGCAACTGGCTTGCCTCGGGACCCGAATTGACGACGCCACCGCCGGAATAGATGATCGGGCGCTTGGCGGTCGCCATCAGCGCCACCGCTTCCTTGATCTTCTCCAGATCGCCCTGGACCTTGGGCTGGTAGGAGGTGCGCGGCGCGGTCTGCGGAGGCGTGTAGATACCCTTGGCGAACTGCACGTCCTTGGGGATGTCGACAACCACGGGACCGGGACGGCCGGTGGTGGCAACATGGAACGCCTCATGCAGGATGCGAGCCAGGTCGTTGACGTCCTTCACCAGCCAGTTGTGCTTGGTGCACGGCCGGGTGATGCCAATGGTGTCGCATTCCTGGAAGGCGTCCGAGCCGATCAGCGACGTCGGCACCTGGCCGGTGATGCAGACCAGCGGGATCGAATCCATCAGCGCGTCCTGCAGCGGCGTCACCGCATTGGTGGCACCGGGGCCCGAGGTCACCAGCATCACGCCGGGCTTGCCGGTCGAGCGTGCGTAACCTTCGGCCGCATGGCCAGCGCCCTGCTCGTGGCGCACCAGAATGTGCTGGACGTCGTCCTGCTGGAACAGCTCGTCATAGATCGGAAGGACGGCGCCGCCGGGGTAGCCGAAGAGGTGCTTGACGCCATTGTCCTTCAGCGCCTGCACCACCATCTCGGCGCCGGTCATTTCGCGTCGTCCGCTGTCACTATGTCCGCTCATCGGTCCGTCCCGTCTTTCCTTCGCCGTTCTCGGCGGTTGCTGCTCGTTTAGTCCTGTTTCGGGCAATAAAAAAGGCCCCCGAGGGAGCCTTCACATTTGCGCATGGGGGGATTTCGCCCGGCGGTTACACCGCCTTGCCCACGCGCAATCCTACTACGAGAATGAGTGTCTTATTCATGGCGCGGACGTTAATGCGCAAGAAGGCGCCCTGTCAACCAGAGCTGAACAAATTTTCCGCAACGTCACCCTGTTGGCTGATAGATCAAATTGGAAGGTTCCTCTTAACCGCGCCTAAACCATCCGCCATCACCCCACTTTAACCGCCCTGCGCTAGATTTAGCCAAGGGGATTGGGGGGATGAAGCCGATGTACATGGAACGTCAGGCCGCTGGTGGCGAGACCACTCCGCAGGAGCGGCGCGATCCCAAGCAGGACGAAGCCCGTATCCTTGGCAATGTCGTGCAGTGCGACGGCGCCCGTGCCGTCATCAGCGCCTATGCCGAGACCGGCGGCCCAGACACCATCGGTCTATGGACCGTCGGGCGCATGATCTGCATCAATCTCGGCGAAACGCGAACCATTGGGCTTGTCTATTCCATTGCCAAGTCGGACCGATCCTGGAGCAGCCAGGGCGACAACCCGATCGAGGTCCACGTCGAGCTGATCGGCGAAGTCCGCGACGCCGGCCGCGACAAGCGCCCGACCTTCGACCGCGGCATCACCGTCTATCCCCATATTGGCGCTGTCGCCCACCGCATCCGCACCCGCGACCTTCAGGCGGTCTACGACCTGGCCGGCCGCCGCACCGTCACCATCGGGCAATTGTCGCAGGACGATAGCATCGACGCTTGCATAGCCATCGATGAGACGCTGGCCCGCCACTTCGCCGTTGTCGGCACCACCGGCGTCGGCAAGTCGACAGCCGTCTCGCTGTTGCTGCGCAAGGCGATCGCTGCGCGGCCCGATCTGCGCGTGCTGATCATGGACCCGCACAACGAATTTGCGGCCTCGCTGCCCGAATATTGCGTCAAGGTCGATTCCAACTCGCTCGACCTGCCGTTCTGGCTGTTTCGCCTCGAAGAGTTCGCCGAGGTGCTGTTTCGCGGTCGCGAGACCGACGCCGAGGAAATCGACGTGCTGCGCGACCTGATCCCAGTCGCCAAGAACCTCTATCGCAGCCCGCAAGGCGGCGCCTTCCTGCGCCGTGGCGTCGATGCGCTCACGGCTGATACGCCGGTGCCCTACCGTATGGCAGATCTGATCAAGCAGATCGACGACCGCATGGGCATGCTCGAATCTAAGAACGAGCGGCCGATCCTGAAATCGCTCCGCACCCGCATCGAATCCGCCCTGGCCGACCCGCGCTACCGCTTCATGTTCCATTCCAGGCTCATCGAAGACACCATCCACGAAACAATCGGCAACATCTTCCGCGTGCCGACCCATGGTCGCCCGGTCACCTGCTTCGAAATGGCAGGCATGCCCTCGGAAGTCGTCAATTCTGTCTGTTCGGTGCTCGCCCGCCTCGCCTTCGACCTCGCTTTGTGGAGCGAAGGTCGTCTCAAGCTGCTTCTGCTTTGCGAGGAAGCGCACCGCTACATGCCCGCCGATCATCGGCTCGGTTTCGCACCGACCCGGCATGCGCTCTCGCGCATCGCCAAGGAAGGCCGCAAATATGGCTGCTATCTCGGCGTCGTCACCCAGCGCCCTGGCGAACTCGACCCGACCATCCTGTCGCAGTGCTCGACGGTGTTCGCCATGCGGCTTGCCAACGAGCAGGACCAGGCAATCATCCGCTCGGCCATCGCCGACTCCTCGGCCTCGACCTTGTCGTTCCTGTCGTCGATGGGCCAGCGCGAGGCCATCGCCTTTGGCGAAGGCGTCGCCACCACCATGCGGCTGAAATTCGAAAAACTATCGAGCGAACTCATCCCCGGCACGGGCAAGCGGGCCACCGACGCGCCGCTGGGCAATGGCGACGATGTCGATCTGGTCGCGGTGGTCGAGCGTCTGCGCAATGTGCCGAGGCCCCAGGCTGCGGCACTTGGCTTTGCCGAGGTGGTCGACGCCCAGCGCCAGGCAGGCGACACCGACTACCGCAAGCCGCCGGCCAAACCGCTGCCCGACGATGATTTCGACACACGCTTCGGCCTGCGCCCCTCGACCTTCGGCAGGTCAGCCAGCGACTGAGGCCCTGCGAAAACCGTACCGTTATGGCGGTTTGAGATTGAGCTCAGTCCGGCATCACCTGCATCTCAGATGCCGGAACCGTCCAGCTGTTCTTCGTCCTCACCTTCCCAAGGTGTGGGCATCGAGGTTGAATTCTTGCTTAGATTGGCCTTTGGCAGCGGCATCCAGCACTTCAGTTCCGGGTCAGCATAGCCAATCACGCAACCCGGATAGGAGTCGGCCGCGCGCCAGCCTTCGATGCCGAACGCGTCGTGCCTGGCCCAATAGGCCACGTCGACTTCGGCCGGGCCCTGCTCGGACGGGCGCACCGTCACAAGGATCCTGCTGCCATCCTTTGGCGCGCTGGCCATCTGGCGCCACCGGTCAGGCTCGTCCATCGCTTCTTCCTCCGCACGTCAGCCGGCCGCCGCACAAATTGCGGCGCCCGTTGCCAGTGTTGCTGCGTTGGAGAAATACGTCCAGCGGCAAGTTCGCCGGCAGACTTACTTTGGTCTTGTGCGCCGCAGCTGCGGCCTCGTCACAACCCGGCTGAGGCACCTGCATTGGGGATGTGGATGTCGATCTCCAACGTCGATGTCGTTGCGCCGCGATCCATGGTGATACGCACGTCATCCTGATTGACCTGAATGTGCTTGGCGATCACGGCCATGATCTCCTCGCGCAACACGGCGACGAGATCGGGCTGGTTGCGATTGTTGCGCTCGTAGGCCAGCAGAAGCTGCAAGCGCTCGCGCGCCACGGGTGCACTGCCGCGACGTTTGAAAAAGTCGAACAGGTTCATGCTACCCTCCTTCCCAGAAGCCGATTGAGCAGGCCTCTTTTCTCGACCGGCAGGGCCACCGGCAAGTCTTCGCCCAGCAGTCTTCTTGCCGCGTCGATATAGGCGCGCGCAGCAGCGTTGGTGGGCTCGTTGAGCGTCACCGGCGAGCCGACATTGGACGCGCGCAGAACCGCCTGGTTCTCCGGAATGATACCCAAAAGCGGCGTCGACAGAATCTCCAGAACGTCATCAATGCTCAGCATTTCGCCGCGCGCGGCGCGCGCCGCGTCGTAGCGGGTGACGAGAATGTGCTTGATGACGTTCTCGCCCTGCTCGGCCTTCAATGTCCTGGAGTCGAGCAAGCCGATGATGCGATCGGCATCGCGGACCGAACTCACCTCAGGATTGGTGACGATGACCGCCTCATCGGCAAAGCGCATGGCAAGTTGCGCGCCGCGCTCGATGCCGGCCGGGCTGTCGCACAGCACGTAGTCGAACTTTTCACGCAGCTTTCCGATCACCTGGGCAACGCCCTCCTCGGTCAAGGCGTCCTTGTCGCGCGTTTGCGACGCGGGCAGCAGGAAAAGTGTCTCCAGGCGTTTGTCACGGATCAAAGCCTGTGAAAGCTTGGCCACCCCTTGCGTCACATTGACGAGATCGAACACAACACGCCGTTCGGCGCCCATGACCAGATCGAGATTGCGCAAGCCAACGTCGAAGTCGATGAGGGCAACCCTCTTGCCGGTCTGGGCCAGAGCTGCTCCCAGGGCGGCAGTCGAGGTTGTTTTCCCAACGCCTCCCTTGCCCGATGTGACGACCACTACCTTGGCCATGTTTTGATCTCCAATATTGTCAGTTGAGAGCCGCGACCACAACGACGCCGTCTTCCAGGAAGGCTTGTATCGGCATGCCGCGCGAGGATGTTTCCATGTCTTCGGCTGTGCGGTACCAGCCGTCCACCGCCAAAAGCTCCGCCTCGTTCTTCCGGCAGAAAATGCGTGCCTTACGGTTTCCCCAGGCGCCAGCGAAGGCGCGCCCGCGCAAGGCGCCATAGACGTGAATTGACCCGCCCGCCATGATTTCGGAACCGGAGCCAGCCGAGCCAAGCACGATCACATCTCCGTCGGGGTGATAGATTGACTGGCCCGAGCGGATCGGCGCTTCGACGATCAGCGTGGTGGATGCCGGCGGCTTTTCAGGCTTGGCCGGCGAGGCAGCCTCAGCAGGCGTTTCCTCGATGACCGCCTCTCTGGCACCGATGAGCAATGGCGGCAGATCGGAACCCAGGGCATCGATGCTTTTGTTTTCGATTGCGTAGATTCGTATGCCGCGCTCGGTGAGTAGCGACACGAGGTCTGCAATGTCACCCAGCTCCGGCTTGAGCACGTTCAGGTCGAGCACGACCGGGCGGCCTGCGAAGAACCCCGGAGAATTCTCGATCCAGCCATCCAGGCTTTGCAGCCACTCTCCCAAGGGGGCCTCCGGCACCAGCGCGAAGGCGACGAATGAGCGCGCGCGAAAGCGTATGGACTTCTTTTGGTCGACGGCGTCGCTGTTCACGGGGGAAGGTCCTTGCGAGGTGAATCGCGGGTGTAGGCGATGGTGAACAAAACGTAAATCGCATTTCGTGCACGCGCAGCGCCTCGCCTCGGCAGGTTTTCATCCCTTGTTGCCCGGCCGCAACGGCAGGAACTTCAGCACCGCAAGGGCCTGAAGCGCGCCCGGTCTGTCTCAGGTCGCGGGTCGAATCTTAGCTGTGGAAAATATCTCGGACGTCCAGCGGCAAGGTCGAGCGAGAGCCTGCATTCCGAGCAATTGTGCAGGTTTTCACCGGAATTCTTGCGTAGATGATTCCCATCGGGAATTCAGGCACAGACGCGGTTGCGGCCCTGTCGCTTGGCTTCGTAGAGCTGCTTGTCGGCGCGGCGATAAAACTCTTCGGCGGTCTCTTCCTTGTCCCACAAGGCCAGGCCGACGCTCGAGGTGACGTTAAGCTGGACACCGCTCGTCTCGATGGAAAGGGCTGCAATCGCCTTGCGCATCCTGTCGGCAACACGCTGCAACAGCTCGATATCCATGTTAGGCACGACGACGGCGAATTCTTCGCCACCCAGCCGCGCCACTACGTCGTGATATCTGGTCATGCTCTTCAGGCATTTGGCGACAGACCGCAGCACCTCATCGCCGGCATCGTGGCCGTAGGTGTCGTTGACCAGCTTGAAATGGTCGAGGTCGAGGATCATCAGCCCGACGGGCCTGTCGATACGGCGAAATTCGTGCAGGTATTCCTTCAGCGCGTCGTCGAAATAGCGCCGGTTCTGCATCCCGGTCAGCCCATCGGTAAGTGCCGCCTGTTCGAGATTGCGCGAACGCGCGCTCAGCGAAGCCGTCATTTCGCGCAGCTCGCCGCCTTCCTTTACCTGCGTGCGTATCTGCGGAAAGATGAAAAACAGCCCATACACCAGCGTACCGGTCAAAAGCAGCGCGATTGTCAGCAGCAGTGTCTGGAGGGTTTCGATACTCTCCACGCGCCCAGGCATATACAGCACGTCGGCCGGACCTTCGACCAACGTCCAGGCATAGAAAATCGCCAGCGCTGCGGTCAAAATCAGCGCGATGAACACGAAGAACGCGGTTTCAGCCCGGTGAAAGCGCATGGCACCCCTGATGAACCCCAGTGAGCTTTATGCCATGCCGCGCCTTACGGAGGGTTAATCGTTACCAGCACTTCCTATGCATCGGCCGCACTTGATGCTCCTCCGGCCTCGCCGCCGATGCGGCGCCATTCCGCCCCGAACTGGTTGCGGAACCACGTCGACTGCCGCTTGGAGTATTGACGCGTTGCGATCTTTGCCCGCTCGATAGCCTCGTCGAAGCTCATCTCTCCGGCCATGGCGCCAGCCAGCTCACGCACGCCGATCGCCTTCATCGCCGGCAGTTCCGGAGCGAGCCGCATGGCGGTGATCGCCTTCACCTCGTCCAGCGCGCCAAGCTCGATCATCTTGTCGAAACGCGCATCGATACGCTTGATCAGCAATTCGCGCTCGGGCTCGATGACGATGAATCGCGCCGTGGCGAGGTCGATCATCGGGTGCCCCTTGTCGGCCTGCCATTTCAGGATAGAGCGGCCCGAGGCCTCCAGCACCTCCAGCGCACGCACGATGCGCTGTCCGTCGCTGGCCTTGAGCCGCATGGCCACCGCGCTATCCACATTCATCAGCAACCGGTGCAGCCTGGGTGCGCCCTCCTCATTGAGCCGCCAGCGCCAGCGATCGCGGATTTCGGTGGGAATTTCAGGCATTTCCGAAATGCCTTCGGCCAGGGCCCGAAAATAGAGCCCGGTCCCGCCGACGAAGATCGGCGGCTTTTCGACAAACAACCCACTGTCGGCCAGCACCGCCACGTCGCGCAGCCAGCTGCCCGTCGAATAGGCTGTCGCCGGCGACACATGGCCGTAGAGAAAGTGGCGCGCGCGCGCCAGATCGTCGGCGCCTGGCCGTGCCGTCAGCACATTGAGCACGCTGTAGACCTGCATCGAATCGGCATTGACGATCACCCCGCCGTCGCGCTCGGCAAGGCGCAGCGCCAGCGCCGACTTGCCGCTGGCGGTCGGCCCGGCTATCAGGGTCGCGTTCTTGATGCGCCCCTCGCTTGTTCCGGAATTTTCGATGCCGCTGATTGCCACGCTGATTTCCCATCCGGACCGCGCTCTGCTGGTGCCGTCCCTTGCCGATAAGGCCTCTCGCGCCCTTGGTGCAAGCGGCTTTGTTTGGCTGGACGAGGCCATTGCCTGCGACATCGCTCTGCCCGCCGGACTTTTGGCCGACGATGCGCACGCCGCGCTCACTTCCGCCCTTGCCAGCGAAGCCATCGATTTCGCTATCCAGGACAACGCGAAGCGTAGGAAAAAGATCCTGATCGCCGACATGGATTCGACCATGATCGACCAGGAATGTATCGACGAACTCGCCGACGAGATCGGCGTCAAGGATCGCGTCGCCGACATCACCGCACGCTCGATGAATGGCGAGATCGCCTTCGAGCCAGCCCTACGCGAGCGTGTGGCGCTTCTCGCCGGTCTCGACGCCTCGGTCATCGACCGCATCATCGATATCAGGCTGACCCTTGCCTCGGGCGGCAAGACGCTGGTCGCCACGATGAAGGTGCATGGCGCCTACACGGCCTTGGTCTCCGGCGGCTTCGACGTCTTCACCTCGCGCATCGCCAAGATGTTCGGCTTCGACGAAAACCGCGCCAATCACCTGATCGAGGCTAACGGCCGCCTCACCGGCAAGGTTTCCGAGCCGATCCTCGGGCGCGCGGCCAAGGCCGATGCGCTGAACGAGATTTCCGCACGCCTCGGCCTCACCCCGGACGATGCCATTGCAGTCGGCGATGGCGCCAACGACCTCGACATGATCCGCCTTGCAGGCTCTGGCGTCGCCCTTCACGCCAAACCGTCAGTGGCAGCGCAAGCGAAGATCCGCATCGACAACTCCGACCTCACCGCCCTGCTTTACCTCCAGGGCTACAGCCGCGCCGAGTTCGCATGATGAAAGAGATCCGCACCGAACGCCTGATTTTGCGAAACTGGGAAGAACGCGATCGCGCGCTCTTCCACCGCATCAATTCGGACGCGCAGGTGATGGAGTTCTTCGGCATGCGCCGCAGCCGAGCGGAGAGCGACGCGCTGTTCGACAAGCTTCGCGGCAACATCGACCGCGACGGCTTCGGCTTTACCGCAGCCGAGATTGCCGCCACCGGCGAATGCATCGGCTTCGTCGGCATCAACCGCACCGACCTGGCGCCCTTTATCCCCCATGGCACGATGGAGATCGGCTGGCGGCTCGCACCCGAATTCTGGGGCAAGGGCTACGTCACCGAGGCGTCCGAGGCCTTGCTCGCCTATTGCTTCGAGACGTTGAACCTCGATGAGGTCGTCTCCTTTGCGGTTTCAAACAACCATCGCTCAACCGCCGTCATGCAGCGCCTCGGCATGCGCCACGATGCAGCGGGCGACTTCGACCATCCGCGCGTGCCCGACACGCACCCCGAACTCAAGCGCCACGTGCTCTACCGGCTGTCGCAAGCCGAATGGCTGAAACGGAAAAAGGCGGCCAGGTAGCCGCCTTTTTCTATTTCTTCAAAGACTTGTCCGAGTTTCCGGACTCAGTCCATGCGGAGCGTTACGAACCGCAGCTCACCGGTCTTGGACGCCAGCATCAGCAACGCGTTCTTGCGGCCCTGTTCCTTGAGCGCAGCGATACGGTCCATCACCTCTTTCGGCATCGTCACCGATTCCTGGGCGATTTCGGTAATCACCTCGCCGGCAACGATACCGCGCTCGGCTGCGGCCGAATCTTTGGCGACTGACGTCACCACGACACCGGATACTTCGGCGGCAATGCCAAACTTGGCGCGCGTGTCGTCGTTGAGCTCGCCGATGGTCATGCCGAGCACGCTGGTCGGCGCAACCACGGCACCCTTGTCGGCACCTTCTGCCGGCTTGGTGGCTTCACCTTCGGCAAGCTTCTCGCCATCCTCGAGCCGGCCGAGCGTCACCTTGACTGTCTGCTCGACGCCCTTGCGCACGATCACCACATCGACAGCCTTGCCAACCGGGCTTTCGGCAACCACACGCGGCAGGTCACGCATTTCGACGATGTCCTTGCCGTCGAACTTGATCACCACGTCACCAGGCAGGATTTGTCCCTTGTCGACCGGCCCACCCTTGATGATGCCGGCAATCAGCGCGCCCTTGGCGGTAGCCATGCCGAGGCTTTCGGCGATATCGTCGGTCACCGGCTGGATGCGCACGCCAAGCCAGCCACGGCGCGTCTCGCCGAATTGCTTGAGCTGATCGACAACGCCGGCGGCGATCTCGGATGGAATGGAAAAACCGATACCGATCGAGCCGCCCGACGGCGAAATGATCGCCGTGTTGATGCCGATCACCTCGCCATACATGTTGAACAGCGGCCCGCCCGAATTGCCGCGATTGATCGCGGCGTCGGTCTGGATGAAATCGTCATATGGGCCTGAATTGATGTCGCGATTGCGCGCCGACACGATGCCCAGGGTCACCGTACCGCCGAGGCCGAACGGGTTGCCGATCGCCATCACCCAGTCGCCGATCCGCATCTTGTTGGAATCGCCGAACTTCACCGCCGTCAGCTTCTTGGCCTTCGGATCGATCTTCAGCACCGCGATATCGGTCTTGGTGTCGGTGCCGATCAGCGTGGCTTTCAGCTTCGAGCCGTCGGAAAAATTCACCTCGATCTCGTCGGCGTCGGCAATGACGTGGTTGTTGGTGACAACGATGCCCTGCTCGGCATCGACGATGAAGCCGGATCCGAGCGATTGCACCTTCTGCGAGCCGCCATTGTCCTGGCCTCCGCGGTTCTTGAAGAACTCATCGAAGAAATCCTGGAACGGCGAGCCTTCCGGCAGTTGCGGCATCGGAACGGCGTTCTCTCCCTCTCCGCCCTTCACCGTCTGCGACGTCGAAATGTTAACGACCGCGCCAAGCAGGCCCTCGGCGAGGTTGGCGACCGATTCCGGCCCTTGCGCCAAGGCAGGCGTAACGGAGGATGGCACGACTATGGCGCCAATCATCAGCGCCGTGGTGGCGGCCAGAGAGGCCTTTCGCATGGCGCGCAAAAGGGGCGTGGAAATCATCAGGGAAGCCTCCCAGGGCTGTCTTGTCATTGATCGCGCCGGGCCGTCCGAACGCGAAGCGTCATGATGAAAACAAATAAGGCCTGTTTGCGGCCAATGCTACCGGCACGGCATAATTCATCCGTTATCCCCGGATGAGCCAGACGACGCCGACACCGATAACGATCGCGGCAAGGCCCACAGTCCTGAGCAGGGCCTCTGGCATTTCAGTCACCTGCGCCGCCAACTTCTTGGCGGCGGAGGGAAAGCCGCCATAGACCAGACCCTCGAAAACGAGAACCAGGCCTATGGCGACGATAAAGTCCTGCACTGCTTAGTTGCTGGTGCTGGGGGCTGCGACGCCGGCCGAGGGGGCTGGCGTTGCGTTGGCTGCCGGCGCTTTGCCGCTGTCGCGGAAGTAGCGGAAGAACTCCGATTCCGGCGACAGCACCATTGTCGTGCCGTCGGCATTCAATGCCGCGCCGTAAGCGTTCATCGACCGGTAGAAGTCGAAGAACTCGGGATCGCGGTTGAAGGCGTCGGCGAACACGGCGGAGCGCTGGGCTTCGCCTTCACCGCGCAGGATTTCCGATTCCTTTTGCGCTTCGGCGACGGTCTCGACCACTTCGCGGTCGGCACGGGCGCGGATGCGCTGTGCTGCTTCGCGGCCGCGTGCCCTCAGCCTTTCGGCCTCGGCCAGACGTTCTGCCTTCATGCGGTCGTAGGTCTGCTGCGACACCTCGGCGGTCAGATCCGTACGGCGGATGCGGACATCCTGGATCTCGAGGCCAAGCGATGTCGCGTCAGGCTGCAACTGATCGCGAACCTCGCGCATCATTGCCGCACGCTCTTCCGAGAGCGCCGCTTCAAAGCCGCGCACACCGTAGACACGGCGCAAGGCCGCATCGAAGCGTGTACGAAGGCGCTGTTCGGCCAGTTCCACGCTACCCGACACGGTCTGTCGGAACTTGCGGGCATCGTTGATGCGATAGGCGATGAAGGCATCGACATCGTAGAACTTGCCGCCCGAGACCTGAACGCGAATGTCGTCGAGGTCGAGCCGCATGACGCGGTCCTCAATGACCTGCACGTTGTCGGCCTCGAACATCGAGAACGGCGCCTTGAAGTAGATGCCGGGCTCGGTTTTGACGTCGACGATTTCGCCGAAGCGCAGCACGATGACCTGCTGGCGTTCATTGACCACGAAGATCGACGACCAGATCAGAATCAGGACGATTACGGCGAAGACGCCGATAATGGGGAGACGATTTGACATTACTTGCCTCCCGCCGCTGCCGGAGCGCGCTTCTGCAGTTCAGGTAGCGGCAGATAGGGCACCACGCCCTGCCCGTTGCCTTGCTCGACGATCACCTTGTTGGAGCCCTGAAGCACCTTTTCCATGGTCTCGAGATAGAGGCGCTTGCGGGTCACGTCAGGCGCTTTGGCATATTCGTCATAGACCGAGACGAAGCGCTGGGCCTCACCTTCGGCTTCCTGGACAACGCGGTTCTTGTAGGCTGCCGCGTCTTCGCGGATCTGAGCCGCTTCACCGCGAGCCTGGCCGAGCTTCTGGTTGGAATACTGATTGGATTCCTCAACGAAGCGGTCTTCGTCCTGTTCGGCACGCTGCACTTCATCGAATGCATCGGCCACTTCGCGCGGCGGTGCTGCGTCCTCGATCGAAATCGCGTTGACCGAAAGGCCAGCGCCATAGTCGTCAAGCGTCGCCTGGATGATGTCGCGCACGCCTGAAGCGATACCCTGGCGGTCGTCGCGGAAGATGTCCTGCGCCGGCCGGCGCCCGACCACTTCGCGCATCGCGCTTTCGGCGATCTGGCGAACCATGATGTCGGGTTCGGAGACGTTGAACAGATAGGCTTCCGGGTTGGAGACCTGATAGGCGACGGAGAATTTCACGTCGACGATGTTCTGGTCGCCCGAAAGCATCAGGCCCGACGACGTGTTGCCGCGAACTTCACCGATGTCGACAAGCTTTTCAGCCGTGTTGACCTTCTCGACAGTCTCGATCGGCCACCAATGGAAGTGCAGGCCTGGCTGCGACAGTTCCTGCTTGGGCTTGCCGAAACGCAGTTCAACGGCGAGTTCGTCAGGCTGCACGGTGTAGATCGACTGGAACGCCCAGAACGCGATCAATCCGGCGCCGATCAGTCCAAACAGCACGGCGCTCGAGCCGCCGCCGCCCGGAAGCGCGCGCTTGAGCTTGTCTTGGCCCCGGCGAATGATGTCTTCGAGATCGGGAGGAGAACCCTGCGGTCCGCTTGGTCGCGGCCCCTGCCCCCATGGGCCACCGCCGCCTCCGCCACCGCTGCCGCCGCCCCATGGGCCGCCGCCGCCTCCATTTTGATTGTTCCAGGGCATGAATGTCCTTTCAACTACGAAACAATGGCGGCCGCGCCTGAGACGGCCGCTTAATTACTGACACCATCTATAGTGATGCGAGCAAGCGCTTTCAACGCGACGGCCCGTAAGTGCCTCTGATTTCACTACATATGTATGAAGCCGCACTCTCAATGCACCTCGCGGCGCTTTTCGTAAACTGTGTAGCGTGTCGCATGGCTGTCTTTCTCGCCGGCGGGGAAGTCTTGCGAGCGCACGACAGCCCAGATGTTCGGCTCGATCGCGGGAAAGCGTGTGTCGCCATCTGGACTGGCCAGCACGTGGGTGACGTGCAGCCGATCCGCCAGCGGCAGGGCCTGGCGGTAGATTTCGCCGCCGCCGATCACGCAGATTTCATTGACGCCGGGCATGCAGCGTCCCTTGGCGGTCGCCAAAGTGATGGCGTCCTCGACCGATTGCACGGTTTCCGCACCATCGATTCGGTAGCTTGGATCGCGGCTCACGACGATGTTGAGCCGGCCGGGCAAAGGCTTGCCAATACTCTCATAGGTCTTGCGTCCCATGATGATCGGCTTGCCCATGGTGTCGGCCTTGAAGCGCTTGAGATCGCTCGACAGCTTCCACGGCAGGCCGTTGTCGCGCCCGATCACGCCGTTTTCGGCAATCGCCACATAGATCGCAACGTCCATCAGCCGCCCTTCCTGTTCCGGACGAATCTCCCGCCCGGCCTGTTACCTCTGGGCATCGTAAGGCTGCAGGATCAGAATATCGACATCACGCTCTGGATAATAATCTTCGGCGGTCATCTCGAAGGTCGTTGGGCCCGTCTTCTTCACATCAGTGCCGCAGAAGCTGACGATATTGACCGGATTGCCCTTGTCGATGGTCAGCTTGAATTTGCCGATGGTGCCTAGTGCCCAGTTGCCGCCGGTCGTCAGCACATATGAAACCCTGCTCTCGCTATAGGGTGGATAGCCGTCGGCGGACGTTTTTGCCGCCTTCGTCACCGCCCGCTCGAACCCCTGATCGAAGCAATATTTGGCTTTGTAGTCATCGTATTCGCCCTGGAATTTGCCATCCGTGAAGAAGCTGACGCCAGCCGTCCCGCCGACGCTCGGCTTGTAGCTATGCACCACCTTCACTGGCTTTCCCTGGGGAAACGTCGCCTTCCACCAATAGGCCGAGCGCAGCTTCCAGATCGGCTCGCGCACGCTTTTCATGCCCGAGCCTTCGTCATATTCGCTGACGGTGATGATGCCGCGGTTCTGCCAGTCGTCGGCAATCTCGGGCTTGAGCTTTTCCAGTGCCTTGTACGTCGCCTCGCCGAACGGCAAGAACGGCACGCCATTGGCCTCGAGATCCGCCGAGATATCCACCTCCGCTGCGAACGCTTTGTGCTGGAGTTCCGGCTTCACATCCTTGCCATCGATGGAAACCGAAAAACCAAGGAAATTGTCGCTGGTTTCGTCGGGGACACCCGTCATCCAATCCGGGCTGCCCTCGATGTCGGGCATCGGAAACGCCACGACCGTCTCGATGTCCTTGTCCGAATTGTTGCGGAAGACATAGTCGACCTTGACCTTGTCCATCGAGATGAACAGGTCCTCGGTTTCCATCGCGATCTGGTCGGTGCGGCCGAGGATCAGCCCGCCGGTGCCGAGTTCGGCTGTCGAGTCATTGGCGGATGCAGGTACCGCCACGAATAGCCCCACGGCGATAAGCCCGGACCGCACGCACATCACGCCACACCCCGACATTCGCCCTCTCCTCCAAGATCGATGCGCGCAAACTTATTTTGCCGAGGCAGCGCAGTCCAGATCGAGAAACTGCCATTGCCGGCTTGTTACAGCTTGGCCTTGGTGCTGCGTGGCGTGGCCAGCAAAATGCTGGTCTCGCTCCCGGTAATTCCGGGGATAAGCCTGATCCGGCGCAACACGGCGTCGAAATCCGTCAGCGTCGACGTTCCCAGTTCGACCACGAGATCCCAGCGCCCGTTGGTCGTGTGGATTTGCGACACCTCGGAGAAACCACCCAACGCGCGGATCACGCGATCGGAAACGTGACCTTCGATCTCGATCAGCATGATGCCGCGGACAGCCTGGCCGACGGCCTCGGCGCGCAGGATGACGGTATAACCGATAATGTCGCCGGACTTCTCCAAACGCTCCATGCGCGTGCGCACCGTGGCGCGCGAAACGCCCAGATCAACCGCCAGATCGGAGATGCTGCGCCGCCCCTGATGGCGGAGCAGTGTCACCAGCCTTTTGTCCAAATCGTCCATCTTGGTTCCATTTTGCTCAATATGGCCTTCATATTGCACAATTCTCATATCAGATGTGTCACTTCAAGCGCTTCAATTTGCCAGGCCAGGGCTGTTCAATGCGCGTTCATTTCACATGGACGGCAACGAATGCACTGCAAGATTTTGGGCGCACCGGTTCAGGACGGAGCCGGCCGCATGGGCTGCGAGATGGGGCCAAGCGCCCTGCGTACTGCGGGTCTCGCCGCGGCACTGACCGAACTGGGCCATAGCCTGACCGATCTGGGCACGGTGGTTCCCCAGCCTGTGCAGGTCGCCGAACACAACAACCAGGCGCTGAAATCGCTGCCGGCGATCGCCGCCTGGACGGCAGCCATCGCCGAAGCTGCCTATGCCGCAAGTGCCGATGGCATGCCCATTTTCTTGGGCGGCGATCACAGCATCAGCGCCGGCACGCTTTCCGGCGTGGCGCTGCGCGCCGCCGAACGAGGCCGGCCGCTTTTCGTGCTCTGGCTCGACGCGCATCCGGATTTCCATACGCTCGACACAACGGCAAGCGGCCATCTGCATGGCGTGCCACTCGCCTATGCCAGCGGCCTTCCGGGGTTTGACGGCTATTTCCCCACCCTTTCTGCCAAGGTCGACCCCAAGCGCATCTGCACGCTTGGCATCCGCAGCGTCGACCCCGCCGAGCGCCAGGCGCTGATGCAGGCGGGCGTCACCGTTCATGACATGCGCACGATCGATGAATATGGCCTCGCGCCGCTGCTGCGGGCTTTCCTCGAACGCGTCGCGGCGGAAAACGGACTGCTGCATGTCAGCCTCGACGTCGATTTCCTCGACCCCTCGATCGCGCCTGCCGTCGGCACCACAGTGCCGGGCGGCGCCACATTCCGCGAAGCGCATCTGGCGATGGAGATGCTGCATGACAGCGGTCTCGTCTCCAGCCTCGATCTCGTCGAACTCAATCCCTTCCTCGACGAACGCGGGCGCACCGCAAGCCTGATGGTCGACCTCACGGCGTCGCTGATGGGCCGCCGCATCATGGACCGCCCGACAAGGAGCTTCTGATGACTATTCCTAACCTCAACATCGTACCCTTTGTCAGCGTCGACAACATGATGAAGCTGGTTCTGGAAATCGGCGTCGACCGTTTCCTCACCGAGCTCGCAAGCTATATCGAAGAGGATTTCAAGCGCTGGGAGCTGTTCGACAAGACGCCCCGCCTTGCCTCGCACAGCCACGACGGCGTCATCGAGCTGATGCCGACCAGCGACGGCCAACTCTATGGCTTCAAATATGTCAACGGCCACCCCAAGAACACGCGCCAGGGCCGCCAGACCGTAACCGCCTTCGGCGTGCTCGCCGATGTCGGCTCGGGCTACCCGATGCTGCTGACCGAGATGACCATCCTGACCGCCTTGCGCACCGCCGCGACCTCGGCGGTCGCGGCAAAATATCTGGCGCCGAAAGGCTCCGACACCATGGCGATCATCGGCAACGGCGCCCAGTCGGAATTCCAGGCATTGGCCTTCAAGGCGCTGCTCGGCGTAAACAAGCTGCGGCTTTACGACATCGACATCGAGGCAAGCCGCAAATGCGCTGGCAATCTCGACGGGCTCGGCTTCGAGATCACCATCTGCAAAACCGGCCAGGAAGCTGTGGAAGGATCGCAGATCATCACCACCGTCACTGCCGACAAGCAGAATGCGACGATCCTCACTGACAACATGGTCGGATCAGGCGTTCACATCAATGCCGTCGGCGGCGATTGCCCCGGCAAGACGGAACTGCACAGCGACATCCTTTTGCGTTCTGAAATCGTCGTCGAGTACCCGCCGCAAACACGCATTGAAGGCGAGATCCAGCAGCTCGACGCCGACCACCCGGTCATCGAACTTTGGCAGGTGATCACCGGGCAGACGGCGGGCCGCAAGGACGAACGGCAGATCACGCTGTTTGATTCGGTCGGTTTCGCGATCGAGGACTTCTCGGCGCTGCGTTATGTCCGCGACCAGCTTCGCACCACCAAGCGCTATGAAGAACTCGACCTGCTTGCCGACCCGGACGAGCCTCGCGACCTGTTCGGCATGCTGCTGCGGCACCAAAAAACGCTGGCGTAAGCGGCTAGCCTGCCCCCATCTCACAGACCAGCGCGCTGGTTTGGCGGGCGATCGTCATCTCCTCATTGGTGGCGATCACCCGGACCTCGATCTTGCTCTCGGCCTGGCTGATGAGATCGCCTGTCTTCGATGGATCAAGCCTCACGCCCAGCCAGCCGAGACGATCGCAGATCGCTTTTCTTATTTCCCCGGCGTGCTCACCGACACCGCCGGTGAAGACCAGAAGCTCAATACCCTCAAGCGTATTGGCCATCGCCGCGATATTGCGTGTGACACTGAAGACAAACAGGTCGAGCGCTTCGGCAGCACGCGGATCGTCGCTGGCAAGCAGTATGCGTGTGTCTCCTGAAATGCCTGATACACCGAGCAAGCCGGAGCGACGGTAGAGCAACTGCTCGACTTCAGTGACCGACAGTCCCAAGGCCTGCTGAAGATACAGGACAATGCCCGGATCGATCGCCCCGGATCGCGTAGCCATCATCAGCCCGTCGAGTGCTGTGAAGCCCATGGTCGTATCCCGGCTTTTGCCGTCGACCATCGCACACAGGCTGCAGCCGCTGCCCAGATGCGCGACGACGGTCTTTTTCGCCAGCAGCTCCGGTGCGATTTCGCTGAGTTGGCGAGCAATGAACTCGTAAGACAGGCCGTGAAAGCCGTAGCGCCGCAATCCCATTTCTTCATATTCACGAGGAATGGCATAGCGGCTGGCCGGTGGAGCGAGCGTGCTGTGGAATGCCGTGTCGAAACAGCCGATCTGCAATAAGTCCGGCCGCAGCTCGGCCAACGCCCTGACCGGTCCCAGACTCGCCGGCTGATGCAGGGGCGCAATTGGCGTCAACGCGTCCAGCGCCGCGATGACCTCATTCGTCAGATGAACGGGGGCTGTGAAGCGGCTGCCGCCATGCACGATACGATGCCCAACCGCTTCGATCTGCCCGCCGCCGAGCACCGGATCTAGAAAACCGAAAAGCTCGCCCAGCAATGCGCCCGTCGACCTGTCGCGCACGCTCAACGGCCGGTCGGCAAGAACGCCTCCACCTGCGTCCTTGGCCGAAAAGCGCGGCGTGTCGGCCAAGCCATCAAAGACGCCCCGCATAAGAGGCGCGACCTCGCTGTTCGACACGGCCTTGAACACACCGAACTTGAGGCTGGACGAGCCAGCATTGAGAGCCAGAATGACCATCGGCACTAGTTGCGCCAAGCCCAGTCGCGCACTTCGGGCATGTCTTCGCCATGCTCGCGCACGAACCGCCAGTGTTCGGCCAGCTTGTCTTCGAAGCGGCGCTTGGCTTTCGCACCGTCAGCTCCCAGATCACCGATCCTGTCGATCGCCTCGATGGCGAGATGATAACGGTCCATCTCGTTGATCACCGCCATGTCGAACGGGGTGGTCGTCGTTCCCTCCTCCTTGAACCCGCGAACGTGGAAATTGTCGTGGTTGTGGCGCCGGTAAGTCAGGCGATGGATAAGGTATGGATAGCCGTGATAGGCGAAAATCACGGGTCTGTTGCGTGTGAACAAGGCGTCGAACGCATCGTCTGTCAGGCCGTGCGGATGCTCGCTGTCCGGCTGCAACGTCATCAGGTCGACGACATTGACGACGCGTATCCGCAGTTTGGGCAGCGCGCTCCGAAGCAGATCCACCGCCGCCAGCGTTTCAAGTGTCGGCACGTCGCCAGCGCAGGCCATGATCACATCAGGCTGGCCCTCGCCGCGCTCGCTGCCCGCCCAATGCCATATGCCGGCGCCCGCCTCGCAATGGGATATCGCGTCGGGCATAGCAAGCCATTGCGGCTGCGGCTGCTTGCCGGCAACGATGACGTTGATGCGGTCATAGGTGCGCAGGCAGTGATCGGTGACCCAAAGCAGCGTGTTCGCATCCGGCGGCAGATAGATGCGCACGATGTCCGCCTTCTTGTTGGCGACCAGATCGACAAAGCCCGGATCCTGATGGCTGAAGCCGTTGTGATCCTGCCGCCAGACATGGGAAGTCAAAAGATAGTTCAGCGAAGCGACCGGCCGCCGCCAAGCCAGCCCACGCGAAACCTTGAGCCATTTGGCGTGCTGGTTGAACATCGAGTCGACGATGTGGATGAAGGCCTCGTAGCAGGAAAAGAAGCCGTGCCGCCCGGTCAGCAGATAACCTTCCAGCCATCCCTGGCAAAGGTTCTCGCTCAGCACCTCCATCACCCGGCCGTCATGTGCCAGATGTTCGTCATAAGGCTCGATGCCTTCCATCCACACCCGGTCGGTCACATCGAAGACATCGTCGAGACGGTTGGAGGCGGTTTCATCGGGGCCCATCAGCCTGAAATTGCGGCTGTCGGCGTTGAGCACCATCACCTGTCGCAGCAGGCGCCCCATCGCGCGCGTTGCTTCTGAGGTTACGCCGCCAGGAGCGGTAACCTCGACGCCAAGCGAGCGAAAATCCGGAAGCACGAGATCGCGCTTGAGCAAGCCGCCATTGGCGTGCGGGTTGGCACCCATCCGGCGCTTGCCCTTTGGCGACAGCGCCTGCAGGTCCTCGTGCAACTGGCCCGCTTCGTCGAACAGCTTTTCGGGCCTGTAGCTGTGCATCCACTCTTCGAGCAACTTGAGGTGACCGGCATCTTTTCGCGGGTCGGTGATCGGCACCTGGTGCGCGCGCCAGAAGCCTTCGACCTTCTTGCCGTCTACTTCCTTGGGTCCAGTCCAGCCCTTGGGGCTGCGCAGGACGATCATCGGCCAGTGCGGCCGATCGGAATTGCCGGCACCTCGCGCCCTCGCCTGAATCTCGGTGATCCGCTTGAGCGCGAAATCGAGCGTCGCCGCCATCTGGCGATGCATGTCTTCGGGATCTTCGCCTTCGACGAACAGTGGCTCATGGCCATAGCCGCGCAGCAGGCTGTCCAGCTCCGACTTCTCCATCCGCGCCAGGATCGTCGGGTTGGCGATCTTGTAGCCGTTGAGATGCAGGATCGGCAGCACAGCACCGTCATGCACCGGGTTCAGGAACTTGTTCGAGTGCCAGGATGCCGCGAGTGTTCCGGTTTCAGCTTCGCCATCGCCAATGACACAGGCAACGACGAGATCGGGATTGTCGAAGGCCGCGCCAAAGGCGTGAACGAGGGCATAGCCGAGTTCACCGCCCTCATGGATGGAGCCAGGCGTCTCGGGGGCCGCGTGGCTGGGAATACCGCCGGGAAAGGAGAACTGGCGGAAAAGCTTGCGTATCCCGTCGATATCGCGGCCGATCTCTGGATAAATTTCGCTGTAGCTGCCTTCGAGATAGGTATTGGCGACCATGCCGGGTCCACCGTGACCGGGGCCGCAGACATAGATCATGTCGAGGTCGCGCGCTTTGATGACCCGGTTGAGATGGGCATAGATGAAGTTGAGGCCGGGTGTCGTGCCCCAATGTCCCAGCAGTCTGGGCTTGATGTGCTCGGCCTTCAGCGGCTCGCGCAGCAACGGATTGTCGAGCAAATAGATCTGGCCGACCGAGAGATAGTTCGCTGCCTGCCAATAACGATGAATCAACTCCAGTTCTTTGGCTTCGATCGCGTCTTGTCCGTGGCTCGGAGCAGCTTGTCCCATTGGAGTCCCCTTACATGCATTCGGAGGTCGTAAGACGAATTTCCCGAACGATAGGGCATCGACGGCAAGGCGTCATGTCAATTGTCCCGCCGTGGCTCGCCATCTCCCGGCAACCTTACGAAAGCGTATTGCACCCGCGAAGCGCTGGTAATCTGCCGATGTCATCTTGTCTTGGGCGGTGGCCGCCGTCGAAGTGCAAGGAGAACTCTCGACATGATTCGGACCGCAATCCTGTCGAGCCTGCTTGCCTCGTTTACGACGACGGCGGCCTGCACCCTCGCCGCCATGCCCTTGGCCGTGGCCGCCGAAAAGCCGGTCCAGGCCGAGAAGAACCCGCCGGGCGACATTCCAGACACCCAGGTCTTCATCGATTACGCATCCAAGGATGGTTACACGCTCAAGGTGCCCGAGGGCTGGGCGCGAACCGACTTGCCGGACGGCGCACGTTTCGTCGACAAGCTCGACGGTGTCGTGGTCACACTGTCCGACGCAGGCGTGCCACCGACTGTCGACAGTGTGCGCACGGATTATCTGCCGCAGCTGCAAAAGCAGGAACGTGCCGTCAAGATCGACGCCGTCAAGGCGGTCAAGCTGCCTGCGGGCAATGCCATCCGCATCGCCTACAGCTCCAACTCCGAACCCAACCAGGTGACTTCCAAGCAGGTCCGCCTCGAAAACCAGCGTTTTCTCTATTTCAGGGACGCCAAGCTCGTGTCGCTCGAGCTTTATGCACCGCTCGGTGCCGACAATGTCGACCAATGGAAGCTGATGTCGGAATCGTTTCAGTGGCGCTGAGATGAGCGTCCTTGCCGCACACGAACTCTATCGCTTCTACCATGTCGGCAACGATGAGACCGCAGCCCTTCGCGGGGTCAGCCTTTTCCTGTCCCCCGGCGAGATGGTTTCGATTGTCGGCCCGTCGGGCAGCGGAAAATCCACGCTTCTGGCCTGCCTGACAGGTCTCGACGAGCCTGACGGTGGCTACGTCATGATCGGCGAGCAGCGCCTGACGCGCCGGCCGGAGGCCGAGCGGGCGACCATCAGGGCGGCGAATTTCGGCATCCTGCTGCAGTCAGGCAATCTCTTCCAGCACCTGACGGTCGGCGAAAACATCTGGCTGTCGATGCTTCTGGCCGGCAAGACGGACCTGCGGCGGCTCGACGAACTGTTGCAGGCTGTCGGGCTTTCCCAGCGTGCGCGAAACTACCCGTCACAACTCTCCGGCGGCGAAACCGCGCGTGCGGGCCTTGCGGCGGCACTTGCCGCCGACCCGCCAGTGCTGATCGCCGACGAGCCGACGGCCGAGATCGACAGGGACGCCGAAGAGCGCTTGCTCGAGCATTTCGAGGCCAGGCGGGTTGCGGGCAAGGCAACGCTGATAGCCACCCACAGCACAGCACTTGCGGCGCGCGCCGACCGCATCATCCATCTTGCCGACGGGCGCATCGACAATGGTTGAGCCGCTCGTCGTCACCTCAGGCATCTCCAGAAGCTTCGCCGACGGCGCGCATGACAAGCTCGTAGTTCTTTACGACATCAACTGCCGCATAGATGCGGGCGACCGCATCGCGCTTGTCGGTGCCTCTGGCAGCGGCAAGACCACGCTGCTGCACCTCTTGGGTGGGCTCGACGCACCTTCGGCCGGTGCGATCATGTGGCCTGCGCTCGGCACACGCGCCACGCTGCGCCCAGGCAAGGTGTCCTTCGTGTTCCAGACGCCCAGCCTGTTTCCGGCACTGACGGTTTTGCAGAATGTCGGCCTGCCGCTCGTCCTGATGGAGAGCAACGACGATGTCGACGCTAAGGCGGCAGCGGTCCTCGAACGGTTCGAGCTGTCGGAGCTTGCCCAAAAGCTGCCCGAAGAGCTTTCCGGCGGCCAGGCCCAGCGGGTCGCCATGGCGCGCGCGCTGGTTAGCGGCCCACGCCTCGTGCTTGCCGACGAGCCGACAGGCCAGCTCGACAGTGCCACAGCACAGCATTTCATCGATCTCACCATCGGCTTCATCCGCAACACCGGTGCTGCTCTCGTCATTGCGACCCATGACGAGGCGGTGGCGGAACGGATGAGCCTGCGCTGGGAGATAGATCGCGGCAGGGTTTCCCACTCCACCGAGCCGCAACGGAGGCGCGCGTGAACCGCCTCTGGCTCTTCGGCCTCCTGCGCCGGCATTTCGGACGCCTTTTGGGCGCGGCGGCAGGCATCGCGGTAGCCGTCGCGCTGCTTGCCGCTCTGTCGACGTTCCTCGCCCAAAGCAGCAGTTCGATGACGCGCCGCGCGGCATCTGGCGTACCGATCGACTGGCAGGTCGAGGCGGTGCCTGGCGCCGATCTCGCCTCGATCCGCGACGCTGTCGGCAAGTCCGCCGCTGTCTCTGCCATGAGGCAGGTGCTTTATGCCGGCACGGACGGGCTCGAAGCCAGCTCCGGCGGAACGGTCCAAACGACCGGCCCCGGCAAGGTGATCGCCTTCGACGAAGGCTATCTCACGGATTTTCCGCAAGAGGTTCGACTGCTCTCGGGCAGTGCTGACGGCGTGTTGGCAGCCCAGCAGACCGCAGCCAACCTGCATGTCGCCCCCGGCGACATGATCACCATCAAGCGGGTGGCGCTGCCGCCGGTCACCGTCAGGCTCGATGGCGTGATCGAATTGCCCGATGCCGACGCGCTGTTTCAGGGGGTGGGACTGCCGCCCCAGGCAGCTCCGCAGGCGCCGCCGGACAATGTGCTCATCCTGCCCGTCACTGAGTGGCAGCGGATATTTGCGCCGCAGCAGGCCGCGCGGCCCGATACGACGCGCACGCAGCTTCACATCAGGCTGGACCATGGCCACCTGCCCGCGAGGCCGGCCGACGCCTGGACCATGGTGACGGGTGCCGCCCGAAACCTCGAAGCAGCTGTTGCCGGGCAAGCGCTGGTCGCCAACAACCTTGGCGCCCGCCTTGATGCGGTACGCGGCGATTCGCTGTACGCGGCGGTGCTGTTCTTGTTTCTCGGCGTGCCGGGCGTGGCCCTTGCCTGCCTGCTGACCTTCGCGATTGCCTCGACCGGCGCGGGTCACCGCCGGGCCGAACAGGCCCTGCTCAGGGTCCGTGGCGCAAGCATGCGCCGCATCCTGCTGCTGACTTCGGCTGAAGCGCTTCTGGTCGCAGGCGTCGGCATAACGCTCGGCCTGGTCATGGCGCAGCTTTTCGCGCGGCTGCGCTTTGGCGGGGATGCCCGGCTTGGTGTCGAAGCACTTGGGCTGTCGGTTGCTGTCGGCCTCCTGCTCGCACTCGCTGCCTTCCTCTATCCAGCTTGGCGCGACAGCCGCAGCCTGAGCGTCACTGCCTCGCGGCGCACCATCAGCCGCGCCGGCGCGCCGCTGTGGAAACGCCTTTGGCTCGACGTCGTGTTGCTTTTGGGCGCGATGGCCTTTTTCTGGCAGTCAGCCAGCACGGGCTACCAGGTCGTGCTGGCGCCCGAGGGCGTCGCCGCGACTTCGGTCGACTACAACGCCTTCATCGCGCCTGCCCTGTTCTGGATCGGTTCGGCGCTGCTGGCGATCCGCATCTCGGCGCGGATCATCGGCAGCAACGGCACGGTGCTGAAACTTCTGATTCGACCCGTGGCGGGCAGGCTGTCGAGCGTCGTTGCGGCCGCTCTGTCGCATCAGTCTCGGCGGATCACCCATGGCATCGCCATGACCGCGCTCGCAGTCTCGTTTGCGGTGTCGACGGCGGTCTTCAACACCACCTACAACGCCCAGGCCCGCGTCGACGCCGAACTGACAAATGGTTCCGATGTCACAGTCTTCGGCACCGCCACCCACCCGGCCGGAACCAGGCTGACACAACTCGCCGCCCTGCCCGATGTGGTGGCGGCAGCGCCGATGCAGCACCGCTTCGCCTATGTCGGAGCCGACCTGCAAGATTTCTACGGCATCGACCCGGTGGCAATCGGTGACGCGACCGATTTCCCTGACGCCTACTTCGCCGGCGGCAAGGCCGCCAATGTACTGGCCACCCTTGCCGAAACGCCAAACGGCGTGCTGGTGTCGCAAGAAACCGTGCAGGATTTCCAGCTCTCCGTCGGCGACACCATCAATCTGAGACTGATGAACATTGCCGACCACCAGTATCATCCAGTTCCGTTCACATTCATCGGTGTGACGCGCGAGTTCCCGACCGCGCCGAAGGACTCATTCCTCGTCGCCAATGCCGCCTACATCGCCAGGATGACCGGCGCGGACACCAGCGAATATGTGCTGATGCGGGCAAAAGGCGATCCGGCGGCCCTCGCCCACGCCGCCTCGGCGGCGCTCGCCGACGATCCGGCGTTGCAGGTCAAGGATGTCGGTTCGGCCGCCCATATCATCGGCTCCAGCCTGACGGCTGTCGATCTGTCCGGCCTCACCGCGATCGAGCTCGCTTTCGCGCTTGGCATGGCGGTCGCGGCTGCCGGCTTGATGCTCGGGCTGGGCTTCCTCGACCGGCGTCGCAGTTTCGCAATCCTCACGGCAATCGGAGCAAAACCGCGCCAGCTCGCGGCATTCCTGTGGGGCGAAGGCCTGCTGGTGGCCGTGGGCGGACTTGTCTTCGGCCTGCTCTCAGGCCTGACCATGGCCTGGATGCTGGTCAAGCTGCTGACTGGCGTGTTCGACCCCGCACCGGATGCCTTGGCAATCCCGGCAAGCTATCTGGCATTGGTGCTGGTGCTATTGCTGGCATCGATTGCCGCGGCCGTTCTGTTGACCCGCAACGTCGGCCAGGTCAAGGCGGCGGAGCTGCTGCGCGACCTCTAATCGTGTCAGACCGCAATCGTGCGCCGGGTCAGGCCATCGACATCTCGGAACTGCGCCGCAACTCCAGGGGGCTCTTGCCAGTCCAGCGCCGGCACGCATGACTGAATGCGCTGGGCTGATTGAAGCCGATCAGCCAGGCGATCTGGGAAACCGGGAGTTTCTCCTGAAGATAACGCAGGGCGAGATCACGCCGCAATTGGTCGAGGATCTCGCCAAAGCTCAGGCCTTCTGCGGCCAGCCGGCGGGCAAATGTCCTTTCGCTGAGGCCGAGCTGGCGCGCGACCGCCTTGGCCCGCGCTTCGGCGTGGGGCAGTTGGGTAGCGATGATATTCTCAACCTCTGTTCGAAACGGGCTGATGTTGGCTGCGCGCGCCGCAATGGCATCCTCGCAGCTCTTCACCATCAGGTCGTTGAGGTAGGGATCATAGCCAGCCAGGGGCAGGTCCATAACGCCCGTGTCGAAATTCAGTGCGTCTTCGGGGGCGCCAAAGTCGACGTCGCAGCCCATCGCACGCTGGATCTTGCGGCCGTCTGAACGGTGGTGCACGAAACTGACTGAAAGGGGCACGATATCTCGCCTGGCGAGATGGCGGCAAAGCCGCAGCAGCGTGACCGCGAAGCTCTCCATCAGGTGTCGGTCCACGTGCCGGGGCACCCCCACATAGGAAAGTCTGATGCAGCAGCCTGGTCCATGAACTATGCGCACCACCAATGCTTCGTCGGCGATGCGCACGTAGCGTTCTACGCGTTTGAGGGCGTCGCCAAATCGCCTGGATGACGCCGCCACATAGTAAAGCGTGCCGATCTCGCGCAGGTCGAAATCAGCCGCCATGGTCAGGCCGAGCCACTCATCCTTCACGGCGCGGGAAGCATGCTCGAGAAAGTCGATCACGGACTTGACCTTGACACGCTCGCGTCTCGCGACGGCGGCTTGCGACAGGCCAGACCGCGCAAGAAGGGGAGCGGGGTCTATGCCGCGACGTTCAAGTTGATTGACCGCCAAGTGAGCAGCCAATCCAATTGAGGTTGGCATCGCCTGATCCTCCGGAGGCCGGCCTGGTCGGTCCGTCAGACTCCAACACACGCTGAGGTTTACACTAGTGCCCGATGGCAGGTCAGCGCAATGGCAGGGTCGCCACCGACCCGAGGTCCCTGAAATCCGCTGCAACGGCGCATCGCATCCGGTGTTGACTTGCGACCGCTGCATTCCAGGCCTGCCAATTCTCCGTGGTTGCCTCCCAAATGCATCTCTCCCAGAATTGGTGACCCGGCCAAGCGGTCCAAAGCCCGCCCTAGCAGCACGCGTGAAGGCACGCGCGCCGGCGAAAAAGGGCAAGCGGGTTCGCTTGCCCTTTTTCGCCGGTCGCCATGGCCCCCGCTTCCTGTCGCCGTCACCTCCTCCTACCCCATTGCGGGAGGAGATGTCCGGCAAGAGCAATGCTCAGCGGTCGCCATCGGTCTTGTCGGACCCACCCGGAACGCCATCGCCCCCGCCGTTCCCGTAGCCGTTGTTGCCGTGGCTGCCGTTGTTACCGTTACCGTTACCGTTGTTGCCGTTGTTGCCGCTGCCGTGATTGCCGTTGTTACCGTTGCCGTGGTTGCCGTTATTGCCGGTGCCGCCAGTGTCGCCAGTGCTGCCGTTGTTGCCAGTGCCACCATTGTTACCCGTGCTGGCGTTGTCGCCAGTGCCGCCGTTGTCACCAATGTTACCCGTGCCGCTGGTACCGCCGTTGTTACCGGTACCGCCGTTGTTACCGGTGCTGGCGTTGTCGCCAGTGCCGCCGTTGCCGCCGGTGCCGCCGGTGCTACCGGTGCCGCTGGTGCCGCCGTTGTTACCAGTGCCGCCGTTGTTGCCGCTGCCGCCCTGGTCGCCGTGGCCGCCCTGGTTGCCGGCGCCGGTGGTGCCGCCAGGATTGCCGCCTGTTGCGGCGCCTGGTTTATCGTCAGTGTGAGTGCTGTGCCCGACGCCGGTGCTGCCACCGAAGATGCTGCTGGTGGTAACGGTGTCATAGATGGCACCGTTGCCGTTGCTTTGCGTGGAGCTCTTGTTGTGAGACTGGCTGTAACGCCCGCTACCCTCGCTGGACTTGGTGCCTTCAAACTTTGAATGGCTTCCGTGGCCGAAGAAGCTGTAGCCGCTCGTGTACCTGTGGGTAAATTCGCAGTTGGTCCACAACAGAAAGATCCAGCACTCGCGCTTTGTCACGCTCGGCGTGTCGTGGTGGCTCAGGCTCGTTGTCGGGCCGGCGAAGGCAGTAGAGGAATACAGCATAGCGGCCGCCAGAGCGGGCGCGATCGTCTTGATGGTCGTTTTCAGAAGCCGTTTCATCTTCAGTTCCTGCTGGAGTTGTCGATGCGGCCTAGATAGCGAGGCACCGGAAGCAGCGATTGCTGCGAGCGGCCAATCTCTTGCTGTTAGGTGCCACGGAGCGGACGGCCGTTCGGTAGATCGGCAGATCTTTGACGTGCTCAGGCGGCGCTTGCCGAACTAGGCGCTGGCCAGGCCGCGTGCGTCTGGAGCATCAGGCGTGCATACGCTGCTGACGACATGACGAGGTCGAGGAAAGACCAGGTGTCCTAGTTGTAAAGGACACCTTCCAAAAAACTGGGGAGCTGGGTGCGGACCGTTGGAGCCGGTTTTTTGCTCCAACAGAAGAAAGAGCCTGTCAGACCGCAATCGGGGCGCGGATCGTCGCGTCGGCGACATAGTTCTCCAGCCGGAAATCCTCGAAGCGGAAGGCAAACAGGTCCTTCACCTCGGGGTTGATCCACATAGTCGGCAGCGCCTTGGGCGTGCGAGAAAGCTGCTCGCGCGCCTGGTCGAAATGATTGTGGTAGATATGCGCATCGCCCAGCGTATGCACGAAATCGCCAGGCTTCAGCCCCGTCACCTGCGCCACCATCATCGTCAGCAGCGCATAGGAGGCGATGTTGAACGGCACGCCCAGGAAGATGTCGGCCGAACGCTGGTAGAGTTGGCACGACAGCTTGCCGTCCGAGACATAGAACTGGAACAGACAATGGCATGGCGGCAGCGCCATAGCGTCCACCTCCGCGGGATTCCATGCCGAAACGATCAGCCGCCGCGAATTCGGGTTCTTGCGGATCTGGTTCAGGAGAACAGCAATCTGGTCGATCTCACCGCCGTCACGCGTCGGCCACGAGCGCCACTGCTTGCCATAGACCGGGCCGAGATCGCCATTCTCGTCGGCCCACTCGTCCCAGATCGTCACGCCATTGTCGTTGAGGTACTTGATGTTGGTGTCGCCGGCGAGAAACCACAACAGCTCGTGGATGATCGACTTGAGGTGCAGCTTCTTGGTGGTGACAACAGGAAAACCTTGCGCCAGGTCGAAACGCATCTGATGGCCGAATACCGAGCGCGTGCCCGTGCCCGTGCGATCGCCACGGTCGGTGCCGTGTTCGAGGACATGGCTGAGGAGGTCGAGGTACTGGCGCATCGGTCGGGCTCGATTCGGGACTTGCCCGATCATAGCGGACCGGTGCCGTCCAAGGCAACGAAGCCGCTTCTATCCCCAACCGCGTTAAACGTCCAACGCCGGGCTTGGGGCCCGGCGCCAGCAAATCGAGAGCGATGGGCGCAGCTTAGTGCATGATCCCGAAAAGTGGGTACCGGTTTTCGGAAAAGATCATGCTCCAACAAGAAACGTAGAGCCCCATTCCGATCCAATCGGAATGGACAAGGTTCTACAGCGCGCCGAGCTTTCCGAGTTCCTTGGCCACCAGATAATAGAAGGTGACGCGGTTTTTGGTGTGATCCGCCGACATCGCGTTGCAGACCTTTTCCAGCGCGCCGTCGGCTTTCTTTGCGTCCTCGACGCCAAGCTTCTTGGCGATCCAGCCTGCTTTGACCCGGTCGAGCTCTTTGGGGTCCGTGCAGGAGACCAGGGAGGAATCGCGGTTCCTGAGCGCAATGCCCAGATGCTTGACGATCTTGGTTACCACCTCTTCCTTGGCGCCGGCATCGTACTTCTTCACGTCTGCAAGATAGTCACTCATATGAATTCCCCTCGTCGACGAATTGATGTCATCTCCCGTGGGGATTGCCGGCCTTGACCGCTTCACGCGCAATGCAGGCACCCCAGCGGCCGAAGCTTCGGTTCGCGCACGACGCGAGTCAACCCTGCGTCTTCGCGTGGTCTCACAAATCTGTCGGATGACAGCTTCGACTTGCGGTTCCGACCTTTCCTTTTGCGCGCAGCCTCCTTATATCAGGGGCGTCAGCTTGTCTGACTATGGCGATAAACTGCCGATGAAATAAGCCATTCGGACCCGGGGGCGGTACCCGGCGCCTCCACCAAAAGCTGCCGTGCAAGTGAGCGACGGTTTTTGCTGGGGGCGAAATAGGATCGACGAGGGTGTAAAGATCGGACTTTTGCCCGGCATAGTACCACCGTTATCGGGCTAAACTTGTAGTTGCAAACGACAACTATGCGGAAGCACGTCTCGCAGCGTAAGCTGTGCGATAGCTTCAAATTAAGCCCTAGAGGTTCGCACTTCTAGGCGGGGTTCGGAGGTACCTGGCAACAGAAACCTCCACTTCTCCCCCCTCCAAAATTTTTATCGCCGGCTAACGCTGGCTTTGCCGTTGTCTGGCCCTGGCCAGTCGCGGTCGGCTTGCCATGGCCGGTCCCGTTTCATCCGGAGACCTTTCATGCCCCATGACTCCAATCGCTTCTGTGTGCTGACCGGCGGCCCTGGCTCAGGCAAGACCACATTGATCGAACACCTTGCCGCCGCTGGCTTTGCCACCTCGGTCGAAGCCGGGCGCGGCATCATCAGGGATCAAGTGGCAATTTCTGGCATCGCCCTGCCCTGGCATGACCGCGCGCTTTTCGCCGAGCTCATGCTGTCATGGGAGATGCGCTCGCATGCGATTGCCAAGGCAGCCTCAGGCCCGGTCTTTTTCGATCGCGGCGTGCCCGATGTCATCGGCTATCTCAAACTTGTAGGCCTGCCAGTACCGCCCCATGTCGAAAAGGCAGCCCAAGAGTTTCGCTACAACCGCAAGGTGTTCGTCCTGCCGCATTGGCCCGAGATCTTCGCCCAGGACAGTGAACGCAGGCAGGACGAAGACGAGGCCCGGCGTACTCATGCCAGCATGGTCGAGACCTACAGCGCTTGCGGCTATGAGCTCGTCGAGGTCCCCAAGATATCAGTCGCGCAACGGCTGGCCTTCATTCTCGACAACGTCGCCAAGTCTCTCACCTGACGAATCGGGCGGCGCTCGGCAGCTGCAGCCCTTCGGCAAAGGTGCGGTTGCGGCCGGCACGCTTGGCGGCATAGAGGATCTTGTCGGCGCGGCCGATGGCGTCCCAAAGCCCTTCGCCGGCATGGAATTCGGCGATGCCGAAGCTGCAGGTGACGGTAAAATCTTCTGACATCTCGCCGAAGCGCACATCGGCAATCGCGCGGCGCAATCTTTCGGTCAACAAGAAGGCGTCGCCCACTGGCGCGTCCTTCATCACAATAACGAACTCTTCGCCGCCGATGCGCGCCGCAATGTCGCCTTCCCGCAGCGTCGCCTTGATGATCTTGGCAAAGGTCGACAACACGACATCACCTGCAGCATGGCCAAAACGGTCGTTGATCGCCTTGAACCGGTCGATGTCGCAGGCGACGATGCTCAGCGGTTCGCGATCTGTAGTCGGCAGTCGCGGCGTTCTGCTTTGCAGGCCGCGGCGATTGAGCAAACCGGTCAGCGGATCACTGTCGCGCTCGGCCTTGAGCGCCAGCACGATGTCGGCACAGGCGACCACCAGCAGCCCGAGCCCCATGCCAACCCCCAGCACCGACATGGTAAACTGCGCCCAGACCCAGAATTCGGATTCGAAAAATGCCTCGACGTTGTCGGATGGGACCGTGCTGCCGTCGAGCAGCACGCGCACGAAGAAGGTCAGGCCGAGACCAAACAGGAGCCAGACCATAGCACGGTCGATGACGTTGCCGCGCACCAGATCCCTCAGCCTCCACGCGCCGCTGAGGATGATGCAGCCCATGCCGAGATTGAGCGCATAGACTCGGATCTGGAGATTGTTGTCGACGTAGTAGAAATAGCACAGCAGGCCGACGATGGCCGCAAACCATGCCGCATGCAGGACCAGAGGCATCGACCTGCGTGAGCGTACGAGCACACCTTCGACCAGCAGCAGCGGCCCGGCGGTATAAAGCATCGCGGAGACGATCGTGTTGTAGCCGATATCGGGAGGCCACAGAGCGAACTGCACGACGGTGGCGCTGCCGACAGCCGCGAACGCAAGCGAGAAAAACAGCAGATGCCGCCGGCGGCGTTCAAGCAGCCACACGCACAAGAACGTTGCTGCAAAGAGCAGCAGCAAGGCGGAGGGAATGAATTTCAAGATTTTCGATGGCCTCGGGCGTCGTCGCTCTACTTCCGGTGGTCTTGGCAATGACTTACCGGTCCATGTGTAAATAAGACGATAGCAAGGCTGTATGAAGATGGCCGCGACGTTTCGGCTCGATCCCGACAGTCATTGGACGACCATCGGCTCTGACAACTGTGGAGCCGGGCCACAATGGCCCGGCCCCGCATGATTTCATTCCGCCGGGGCTTCAACGGCCATCTGGCTGCGGCCAAGCGATACCTGTGCCAGCACAAAGGCAATGACGGCCGAGATGGTAATGCCAAAGACCATCGGCAGCGGCGTCCCGTCGAAGAACAGTCCTGCCACCGCCATGGCAACGGCACCGGTGGCAAAGTGCAGCGTGCCCATCAGTGCGGACGCGGTACCCGCAATCTCGCCATGCTCTTCCATCGCCAGCACCGAGGTGGTGGGGATGACGAGGCCAAGGAAGCCGTAGCCGATGAACAGCAGCGTTGCGAGCACGTCGAGGCGGTCGACGCCCGACGCAAACACGGCGAGCAACGCCACCATCATCGTTGCGTAACCAACCACAGCGACCCGCACCACGCGCCGCAGCCCAAAGCGCTCGGTCAGCAATCCGGTCAGTTGCGACATGCCGATGAACGCCACCGCATTGATCGAGAAGAACACGCTGTAGACCGACGGCGACAGGCCGTAATGGTCGATCAGGATGAACGACGAATTGGCGAGGTAGACAAAGAAGCTGGCGATGCCAAAGCCACCGATGAAGGTCAGGCTGAGGAAATTGCGGTCGCCGAGCAGGAAGCGATAGCCGCTGAGGGCGCTGCGCACCGAGCTTTCGGCGCGGTGCGCGGCGGGCCGGGTTTCCTTCAGCGACGTCGACAACAGCACGATTGCCAGCATTGCGGCAGCAGTGACAACCCAGAACACAGCGCGCCAGCCGAAGCCTTCGATCACAAGGCTACCCGTCAACGGCGCAAGGATCGGCGAAACGGAAAACACCAGCATCAACAGCGACATCAGCCGTGCTGCCTCGGTTCCGGTATGCAGGTCGCGCACGATTGCGCGCGGCACCACCATGCCGGCCGAAGCACCAAGGCCCTGGATGACGCGGAAGAAGATGAGCCATTCGATATTGGGCGCGAGCGCTGCACCCACGCCGCCGATGGCAAACAGCACCAGGCCGATATAGAGCGGCGCCTTGCGGCCGATCATGTCCGAGATCGGGCCAACGACGATCTGCGCCAGCCCCATGGCGAGGAAGAAGACAAGCAGGCTCATCTGCACGGCGGCAGTGCTGGCATTGAGGTCGGCGCCGATTGTCGGCAGCGCGGGAAGATACATGTCGATTGCAAACGGGCCGATGGCCGACAAAAGGCCGAGCACGACCGCCACGCGGAGAAATTGGGGTGTCATGGTGTGTGAATCTTTCGGATCTGGTTTCCGCCGCGAAAACACGGCGACGTGTAATCCAAGGACGTTCGGCAAACCGAGATTCCGACTCCTCCCGAACCGGCCTCTCAGCACCACGTCCATATTTTTAGACAGACTTGTCCAAATCGTCAACCACCTGTATATAAAAATTCATGACACCTGCCATCGCTCCTGACATTGCGGTCGCCCGCAGCCACAGCGCCAAGCGCCACTCGATCCTCGATGCCGCAGCTGGCGTTTTCTGTCGTGAAGGCTTTGCCGGCGCCAACATCGACCTCATCGCCGCAGAAGCCGGCGTATCGCGCCAGACGGTCTACAATCATCACGGTGATAAGGAGAATCTGCTGGTCGCAGTAGTCCGAGAAATCACCGAACGCATTAACGCCAGCATTTTCGAGACCCTCGCCACCTTCCCCGACAAGCCCGTCGACCTGGAGGCCGAGTTGATCGCCTTTGCCGTGCGGCTCAACCAGAACTGCATGTGCAATCGCGACGGCAAGTTCCTGCGCAAGCTGCTGCAGACCGAAGGCGAGCGCTATCCCGAGCTTTTCACCGGCTGGCGCGAACACGGCCCGGCCAAGACCTGGGCAGCCCTTGCCGCGCGTCTTGCCCGCCTCGCCCTCGCGGGCTGGCTTGATCTGGACGATCCCGACGTCGCTGCCCGCCAGTTTTTGGCCCTCGTCAATGCCGACCTGCAAATGGCGATGATTTTCGGCGATCCCCTCTCGGAAGAGCAGCTGCGTACGGCAGCGACCAACGCCGTCCGCTGCTTCCTGCGCGCCTACGGCAAGGCACGACCAGCATAATTGGGGCCGCGTGGACGTTCACGGCGGCTTGCAGCCTGCGAGCAGGCAAGGGCTGAAATCCCAAACATTCAATAGGGCGCTATATCCGGTTTACGGCGGCCTCAAGCTTGATTACAGGTAAGGGAACGATTCAATCGGACCCGCTTATACATATGGCCGAAGACCAGATCCGCTATGACATTCTCGCCCAGGAGGCACTGCGTGGCGTCATGCGCAAGGTCCTGGCGGAAGTCGCGCGCACAGGCCTGCCGGGCAACCACCATTTCTTCATCACCTTCATGACCGGCGCGCCGGGCGTGCGCATCTCTTCGCGCCTGCATGAGCGTTACCCTGAGCAGATGACCATCGTCGTCCAGTTCCAGTATTGGGACCTCAAGGTGACCGACACCGGCTTCGAGATTGGCCTGTCCTTCTCCGATGTTCCGGAAAAGCTCGAAATCCCCTTCTCTGCCGTGCGCGGCTTCTACGACCCCTCGGTCAATTTCGAGCTCGAATTCGAGGTCAAGGCCGATCCGGTTGCCGCGTCTGAAGAAACGCCGTCAACTCCGGAGCCCATCGCTGTGGTCAAGCCGGCGGAGCGCAAGACGGCACCGAAGAAGAAGGCCAGCGCCGCCGAGAAGGAAACGTCCGAAGAGCCAGCCCACGGCAAAGGTGCTGAAGTCGTTTCGCTCGACGCGTTCCGCAAGAAATAACCCGGCGGCGAGGTCGCATGGCCGACATCGTCAATCTACGCCAGTTCAAGAAACACAAGGCGCGCGCCGAGCGCGAGACGCTTGCCGACCAGAATCGGGCGCTGCATGGCCGCACCAAGGCCGAGAAGGTGCGCGACCAGCTAACCGCCGAGCGTGCTGAAACCTTTATCGACGGCCATCGCCGCGATCCCGAAAAGTCCGACCGGTGAGCCTGGTAGAAAAACGCTCGGTGACGATTCGCGGTCACCGCACCAGCTATTCGCTGGAAAAGCCGTTTTACGATGACCTCGTCGCCATCGCGGTCGCCCGCGCCATCACCCTTGCCGCTCTCGTCGCCGAAGTCGACACCCAACGCCCGCGCGAGGCGAACCTTTCCTCCGCGCTCAGACTGTTCGTGCTGGAGCAGGCAAAGCTCAGCGCAGCGGGCGAAAACGACGCCTAGCAGCACAGGCCTTCGCCCCCTTGCCAGACACAATTTACGTAATACACTTATTGTTGACCGGGGCCATTAAACGTAATACATTTAATGAAGATCTGGTGATCTTTGCCACGCTAGGCACGGAAGCGATGTCCGTCATTAGTTTCCGGCGGGCAAATGCTGGAGAAAGGAAGCTCCTGTCATGACCGGAAAGATGTTGAAAAAAGAATTCGAACCCGGTCGCGGCTACACCAAGGAAGATTGGGACGCTGTGGACAGCCCGGAGCTGACTGAAGAAGAACTCACCCAGTTTCGCCCGGCGCGGGACATCCTGCCGCCAGAGTTTTTCGAAGGCATAGAAAAAGCACGCCGCGCTCGCGGCCGCCCTACAATCGAAGCACCCAAGCAGGTCGTGTCGATCCGGCTCGATCCCGACGTCATCGCCAAGTTCAAGGCCACGGGCAAAGGCTGGCAGAGCCGCATCAACGACGTGCTGAAGAAAGCCAAGGTCGGCTGACGCGATCGCGCGGCTGGAAAAAGAACCCGCCTACTGGCTCTGCAGCGTCTTGAAAAAATCGTCCAAACTGAGCGGGTCGAGCTTTTTCGCTGGAGCAGCGTCCACCGGCGGCGCTTGGGACGGTGCCGGCTCGCTCGGCGACATCATCGGCCGCGCTTCAGGCAAGGGTGCCTGTTGAGCCGCCGGTGAGGGTTTTGCTGCTTCCGCCTCCAGCTTCGCCCTCTCCTCAGCTTCAAGCCTAGCCTTTTCGTCAGCCGCCTGGCGTGCTTGCTCTGCCTCGTGAAGGGCCTTTTCCTTGGCTGCCTGCGCGTCCGCTTCGGCTTGGGCCCTGGCGGCGGCTTCCGCCGCACGTGCCTCCGCCTCGGCCTGCAGCCGCGCTGCCTCGGCTTGCGCCTTGGCCTCTGCTTCGGCCCTGATCCGCGCTTCTTCAGCCAGTCTCGCCTCTTCGGCGATGCGCTCGCGCTCGGCCTGCAGCGCCACGAAATGGCGCGCCTCGCGGCGCAGCCTCTGCTTTTCCAGCAACACCGCCTGCATCGCTTCGACCCGCGCCTGTTCCTTTTCCAGCGCGCGCTGCGTCAGGAACTGCGCCATCGGCGCGCTGTCAAACAGCCGCACTGTTGCGCCCGGCTCCCCTTCGACCTGGAAGCCCAGCATGGGCTCGGACCCGACCAAGGCCTCTTTGTCAGGCGTATAGGCAATGCTGCCACTGGCCGCCACGATACCGGCATTGAGGTCGCTACGCAGATCAGCCGTCAGCGTTGCGGCAGCGTTCTTCAGCGTCAGCGGCGGCGCACGCAGGACACCGCCGGCGATGGTGAAGGCCACATCCGCCTTGTCGGCGACAAAGCTGCCCTTGCCCACGATCTCGGGTGCGAATTCGGCGACACGCGCCGCATTGATGTCACGACCCAAAACATCGGCCTTGGCGATTATTGGTCCGAACGCATCAGGGTTTAAGCCAGGGATCGTCAGCCCATCGACCACAGCCGTGCCCGAACCGGCCAGCGACGCGACCAGTCCTTCGACCGATTTACCGCTTCCCGACAGCGTCGCAGAAAAATCGCCCTTGCCGCTCAGACCGCCCGCCCCCGGCATCGCTGCGACATCGGAACCCACGAGCTTCAGCTGGCCCGAAATCAGCGCCGAGCCGTCATTGTTCTTGAGTTCGATCAGGCCTTCGAGGTCACCGCCCAAAAGCTTGGCCTTGATGTTGGAAAGCCTGAGCGCCTGACTATCCATCTGCAGCCCAAGCACGGCGTCGGTAGCCCGAGCCATAGGCTCCGCCAAAAGCGTGCCGGCAGTGATTTGGAGGTCGGCGCTGAAAGGCGCTGCCGATTTTGGCGCAAAAGGTGCCGCCGGCCAAACTCCGCTTCCGCCTTCAAGTGCTGCGGCACCCAACATCATCTCGGCAAAGGGCCTGAGGTCGAGCTCGTTGAGCGTCAGGGATCCGCTGAGATGCGGCATGCCCTCACGCAGCTCCGCCCTGAGGTTCCCGGTCACCGCCCCTTGATTGACGCTACCGTCAAGCTTGTCGAGTACCAGAGCGCCCCCGGCAAGGCTGGCATCAGTCGCAAGGTGCACCTGGGTGCCCATGCCCATGCTTGGCAGGGAAACGCCAGATGTCATCAGCCAGGGCTCGATGTTGGCTGCCTGCAGCGTCAGCCGGCCATTCAGGCTCGGGTCATCGTCGCGCAGCGCCACGGTGCCGGTAAAGCCAGCCGAGGCGTCGTCGCCTTTCAGGCTGGTCGTGACTTCAAGGCCATTTTGTGGAGAACCGTTAGCCGTCAGATGCAGCTCGCCCGGCCCGGTCACGCCAAGCGGCAGCACAGGCAGCCCAGTCAGCGCCATCAGGCTGGTGGCGTCTTCATTGCGGGCGGAGAAATCGAGCTTCAGCTGCGAGCTTGCGAGCGCGTCTGGTATCGCCTGTGCCGACAGCGTCGCCAGAAGGTCCGAACCTCCAGCAACACCCTGGCCGCTCAGCGCAACGCCTGTCGAGCCATCGCCATTTTCCACCGCACTGACGACGAAATCGATCCGAGCGTCGGTCAACAGATCGGGATATGCCGCCGCGCGTGCCGCAAGCCCAGCCAGCATATGGTTGTCAGGCGACTGCTTCGCTGCTAGTGCGACCAGCGGCGCCAGGTCGACCGCCACCACCGAGGCATCGAGATTGCCCGTTGGCGCCGCGGGAAAATCCTTGACCCGCCCGGTGGCGCTGAGCGACGCACCAGCCAGCCCACCAACCGACAGCCGGTCGATCTCCAGCACGCCTTCGCGCAGGCGTAGCGCTGTATCGAGTGTGTCCGCACTGAGGCCGGCAAAATTGACCGGCCCGGCCTTCGCAGCGAGATCGAGGTCGGCATCGGTAAAGCGATTGGCCCCCTGGTCGGTCACGAATAGCGAGGCGAAAGCGCGCAGGCCTTCAACGTCGAGTTCGCCGCCATCGAGCTTCATCGTCACCGACGCCCGCGCATCGTCCGGCAACATGCTGTCCAACTCGCCGGTGAATTTGGCTTTGCCGAGGATCAGCTCGATGTCGTCGAATTTCTGTTGCTCGCGTGTCAGCGCCACCTTGGCCTTGAAGCCCGCGGCCGGCAGCCGGCGCACAGCCTCGTCGACATCATTGGCCACCCAAGCGGCAAAACCCGAGGGCTGACCTACAGCCAAAAGCAGTTGCCCGTCGAAACCCAGATTGTCGTCGGTGCGCAGGAAGCCGCTGGCTTCAAGCCGCGTGCGGCCAGGCAGCGTCGCTGCCAGCGACTTCAACTTCCAGCCGCCATCGCCCGGTTCAGCCGACAGTTTGACGTCGCGCACCGTCGTGTCGCCTGCAACGATCGCCGGCAGGCCGAGATCGATAGTACCAGGAATGGTCGGGCGCGGCAGCCCGACCAGCACCTTCTGCAGCGCCGTAAGACGCTGCGAAATCGAAAATGCAGCACCCGTCTTTTCGCCGCCGACCGCCTCGTCGAAACGCACCTGCGCGCCCTTGGCCGAGATCATGAAATGCGGTGCGGCGCCAAGATCGATCTCGGCGGTGCCATCGGCGGTGTAGGGATCGTCGAGCGGGCCGCTTTCGAAACGGAATTCTCCGACACCAAGCTTGGCATGGTTGAGGGCGAACTTGCCTTTCAGCCGCAAGCCCGGCTCGGACGGTTTGGCTGGCACCTTGGGCTTTTCGCCATCAGCCGGCGCCGGCACCTCGGGCTGAGCCTCGACCAGGCTGAACCCGCCGGAATAAAGCGCCCGGCCCTTGTCCATGCTGGCATTGCCGTCGCTTTCGAGCGTGAAGCCGTATCGCTCTGGCGTCGCGCGCAGCCTGAGCCGCATCTGGCCTGTCGGATCAACAGAGCCAGTCGAGGCCGACAGTTGCGTCTTCATGCCGTCGATGCGAAGGGCGCCATCGACGCGCCACGGCCCGGCGAGCGACTTGGCCGACACTGTCGTATTGATCTCCGACAAAAGATGCTCGCGTCCGCTTTCGGCGTGGCGCAGCATGATCTGTCCTTCGGTGATCGTCAGCTTTTCGATCGAGATTTGTTTGACGTCGAACGGCGCAGATGGCCGGATCGCCCAGTCGACCACACCGTCGGCGGCCACGTCGATCACCGCCTTGGGCCGCACAAGCCGCATGTCGTAGATCAGGAATTCGCCATGCAGCAAAGGTGCAAGCTCGGCATCCATCGAGAATGTCTCGACGGTCATCGCGTTGTCGCCGCTGGCTCCCCCGCCCATCGTGACATCTGAGAAGGTGACCGAAGGAAACGGCAGGATTCGCGCCGTCACATCACCCTGCACAGTCACCTTGCGCCCGAGGATTGCACTCGCCTCGCGCTCGAAATCGGCCTTGTAGCCCGACCAGTCGATAAAATACGGCCCAACCAGCGCCGCACACAGCGCCAGCACGAACAGTCCACCGAATATCACAAACAGGCGAGCGAGCATTGCCTTGGGGCAAATCTTTCATTGCGTCCCAGGCGTCTAACCGCAGGAGCGTGGTCATTTGGTGGCATGTTGGGCTGTGCACTGCTGCACGTCAACGCCACGCGGCAGCCTGTCCCGCGAAAAGCGCCGAATCGAAGCTAGGCGATCAGAGGCTGGTTGAAAACTCGCCCTGCCGAGTCATATGGCGTGGTTTTCGAGAACCGGAGCGGAGCGACTAGAGTACGTGAGCACCGGAAGCGCAGAAAACCGCGTCAGATGGCCGGCAAGGTAGAGTTTACAACAGCCGCTACTTGGCGTCGCGCTTGGCTTGTGCGACGGCAGCCGCCTTGCGCAGGCGTCCGCGCTCCATCGGCCTCACCAGGCTCTTGGCCTTGGCGTTTTCCACCGCCCTCATGCCCAGATGCGCCTGGCGCGTGTTGAAATCAGCGCCGCGTGCCGGCTTCTTCTGCTTGGTCAGCGCTAGCGCATGGCGGGCATTCTCCACGAGGTCGATCCGCGCAGCCAGTTGCCTTCGCCGCTCGTGCTCGCCGTTGAGGCGCCGCATGCTCATCGCCAGAACGCCGAGCTTCGCCTTCGTGCCATGGTCCTTGGTCGCCGGCTGCGTGCCCTTGGCGGCAGCCTTGCCCCGCATTTCGCGACGCTTGCGATTGGCTTCGCCCTGCGCCCGGTCGCGCCGTTCGCGCACAGCCTTCAACAGATCGCGCAGCTCGGCATCTGAAAGCTCCTGCACAGCGGGATGATGCGAGTTCTGCACCAGCTTCCACTCGTCCTCGCTCAGCGCGCGTTCTTCCTGTTTCCTGGAAACCGCCATATCTAGCCCTCGCTTCGCCAATCCGGCCGCCCCATCAGGTGGGGCGACCGAACTGTCCGGCCAAAGTGCCGTTAGGTCAAGCCGGACGACGCATCCGGATCACTTCATGCGGGAGCCCCTCGTCGTCGTGCGAACGCCGCAAGGTCTCGACGAAGCCGATGCGCCGGTAGAAGGCTGTGGCGGCTTCGTTCGCAGCATAGACCTCGACGTCGAGCAAGCCCTTGAGTGCTGCCGAATGCAGCACCAAGGCCTTGCCGAGGCCATGGCCGTGGGCTGCCGGGTCGACGAACAGCCCGCCAATGAAGCTGTCGATCAGGCCGATGAAGCCCACCGGCTCGCCGTCCATTTCGACCACCCAGTTTTCGGCTTGCGGCAGGTAGATCTCCCGCACCTTGGCCTGCTGGTCGAGCAGCTCCGCCTCGGTGAGGAACGGATGGCCAACGCGCGAGGCCTCGAGCCAGATGTCGGCCAGCCGGTTGCGGTCGGTCGTGTTGGAATAGGCGCGTATCTTCGCGCCGTGAGCGTATTTCATGGAGATATCCTTGGATTATGCAATTCAGAGAGGCGCGCAAACGCCCGCTTTGGCCTTTCGGCCCATCAGCACTTGGCTGACGCTTCAGCGATTGAAGTCTCTGCGCATAAAATCCCTTGTTGGACGGCGCCGAACTAGCAGCACCGCACCCGTCCGTCAACGCCGCAAAATCTATTCCGCCAGCGGCAGGATCTTGCCCGGGTTGAGAATGTTGTGCGGATCAAGTGCCGTCTTGATCGCCCGCATCACGGCCACTCCATGGCCATGCTCGCGCTCCATCAGTCCCATCTTGCCCTGGCCGATGCCGTGCTCGCCGGTCGAGGTGCCGTCCATGGCAATCGCGCGTTCGGCCAGCCTTTTGACGAATTCTTCAGCGCGGCCGATGTCGCCTGGGTCATTCGGGTCCATCAGAACCAGCGTGTGAAAATTGCCGTCGCCGACATGGCCGACAATCGGTGCGATTAGCCCCATCCGTTCGATGTCGGCCTCAGTCTCGGCGATGCATTCGGCCAGCCGCGAGATCGGCACGCAGGCGTCGGTCGACAGCGCCCTCGCGCCTGGCCTGAGCGTCTGGGACGCCCAATAGGCATCATGCCGCGCCTTCCAAAGTTTCGCTCGCTCCTCTGCGACCGTGGTCCACAGGAACGGCCCGCCGCCATATTCGGTAGCAATCTCGCCAAAACTCTCCGCTTGCTCGGCAACTCCGGCATCGGAACCATGGAATTCGAGGAACAGGCACGGGCTTTCGGGATAATCGAGCTTGGAATAATTCTTCATTGCCCGCATCTGCAGCGCGTTGACCAGTTCGATCCGCGCCACCGGAATGCCCATCTGGATGGTCGTGATCACCGCCTGGCACGCCGCCTCGACGCTTGGGAACGGACAGACCCCGCCCGAAATCGCCTGGGGAATGCCCTGCAGCTTGAGCGTGATCTCGGTGATGATGCCGAGCGTGCCTTCCGAGCCGACCAGCAGTCGCGTCAGGTCGTAGCCGGCCGAGCTTTTCCGCGCCCGGTGCGACGTCATCACCTCGCTGCCATCGGCCATGACTGCCCTGAGCGACAGAACATTCTCGCGCATCGTGCCGTAGCGCACCGCATTGGTGCCCGAGGCGCGCGTCGCCGCCATGCCGCCAAGGCTGGCATTGGCGCCGGGATCGATCGGGAAAAACAACCCGGTATCGCGCAGATAGGTGTTCAAGGCCTCGCGCGTCACGCCCGCTTGGACCGTGCAGTCGAGATCGTCGGCGTTCACCGCAACAACCTTGTCCATGCGCGAGGTGTCGACCGAAATGCCCCCGGCGGGCGCGTTGACATGGCCTTCCAGCGAAGTGCCGGTGCCGAATGCGATGACCGGCACGCGATGTTGTGCGCACACCCGAACGACATCCTGCACATCCGCGGTGCTTTCCACGAACACGACCGCATCGGGTGCCTGGTTGGGCAGATAGGTGGTGGTGTGGCCGTGCTGTTCGCGGATCGCCTGGCCGGTCTGGAAGCGCTCGCCGAATGTCTGCTTGAGAATGCCGAGCGCAGCCGCAATCCCCGCCTCATTGCGCGCCATCGCCTTCAGGTCGCTCAGAGCCATCATTTCCTCCCGTTCCGCAGGCATAAAGTGTGGGGTTACTACTCGTCGATCTAGAGTAGTTGGCTCGCTCCTGTCCACGTCTCTCTCGACGAATGGCCTACGCTCGGCCATTAATGTGTAAGCTCAAACATGCAGCGGGTCAGGGTTGGTACGGATCGCATTCGCATATCTTTCCCTTATCTTCTTTGCTGTGCTTCCCGCCTGGACAGTGCCGTCCTCCCCCATGTCTGGACGCATTCTGTGGACGTTCTTCGCGCTCTTTGTGTTGTGCTTTTTAGGGCCGGCCCTGCATCTGGCCCAAATCGGGCAGCCGAAATCACCAGCGTCTCCGTTTGCTCGACAACACTGGTCAAAATTCGCGACCGCAATTGCCTTGCCTTTGCTTGTGGCAGAATTGCTGGCAGTAATCGCCACCCGTACAACACCCGGCCACAACATTGTCGCTGAGATTGTGAGCGCGATTGCGAAGCTTGGCGCTGCTGTATTTCCGCTCGTGGGCAAGTTCGCGACAGAAATGGACCCGCCGTTGCCTCCTGGCCTGCTGATTCAGGCCCAAGCGGTGTTCACCGTATTCCTGCTCGCCAGTTTCATAGCGGCAGCCGGGGTTGCGCTACTGGTATTTTTGCTTCGCCCTTCGCCGCCCTCAAATGACATATGGGAACGGCCGCGAAGCTTGGACCTGAGCGACCTTATAGGGCCGCTCTTCGCCGTCATGCTTGTCGCTTCCCTTTTTGGCTGGAGCGACTTCTACAAAAACGGCCTTAATTTGAGAGGATCAGGGATCTTCAACGCCTACCAATACCTGCTCTCGGACAATGACCTGCAGCTTATCGGTGCGGCTTTTGCAAGGTTCCTCACCGTCCTGCTGATCCCGTTCGTGCTTGCATTCTGGTGGCTGCGGCTCAGGGCGCTCTATGCGCCAAGCAGAGCTAAGGACTGAAGCCGGAGGTCGCTCAGAGCCATCATTTCCTCCGCGATTGGAACAGCTTGGCGCCTTGCCGGCACCATATGCTCGGGTAATCTGCCAGCCCAGCCGGTTTATCCAGCGCTACAATCGACCAAAAAGGATCACGCCATGCCAGCACCATTCGTTTCCAGCGTGATGGAGATAGAGAAAGGCTGGATCGACTATAATGGCCACCTCAACATGGCCTATTACAATGTGCTGTTCGACCGCTGCAGCGACGAAGCACTCGATCTGCTCGGCATGGGGGCTGCTTACGTCCGCGACAGGAAGCTCACCATTTATACCGCAGAGGTGCACGTCTGCTATGTGCAGGAACTGCATCTCGACCATCGCGTCACATCAAGCTTCCAGCTGCTCGACCATGACGACAAGCGCCTGCGGGTTTACCAGGAATTGCGCCATGTCGACGGCTGGCTGGCGGCGACCTCGGAATATCTGGCGCTGCATGTCGACACGACCGGCCCGAAAGTTGCACCTTTCCCGAGTGATATCCTGGCCAATGTCGAGGCGATGCGCATGGCCCACGCTTCATTGCCCATGCCCGAGCGGGCCGGGCGTGGCATCGGCATCAAACGCAGGCCGGCATAGTGGCGGACCCGCCACAGGCCATTAACCTTACCTGTTTATAACCGGCGCCACAGCCTGAGGTTCGTTGATCGCCCCTCGCTGCCCTCCGACAATCCCACGCAGCGAAGTTGAGTCGCGGCGGCGGGCACCGGACGGCTTGAGGCAAGGCATGCACACTGACATCGAAACGACGGCCAACAAGCTTGCCTGCGATCCGCGCATCAGCGACTATGATTTCTGGCGTTCGCTCCGCAACATCAACAACGAGCTGTTTGAGATCGCCAACAACAACGGTCCGATCCCGATCGAAATGCTGCGCTGGCGCGTCATCTTGCGCGAAGCCCGCTCCAAGCGCGGCGTTGCCTGAGCACACCAAAAGAAGGCAGGACCAGCCTTTGCTTGGTCAGGCCAGCTTTTCCCTAAGGAAAGCGATGGTCCGGCCCCAGGCCAGATCGGCCGCGTTCTTGTCGTAGCGCGCTTCCGAAGTATCGTTGTTGAAGGCGTGCTGCGCCCCTTCGTAAATGTAGATCTGAAAGTCCTTGCCGGCTTTTTGCAGCGCCGCTTTGTAGGCGTCGATCCCAGCGTTTATGCGGTCGTCCTTGCCGGCATAGTGCAGCAGCAGAGCAGCCTTGATCCGTGCGATCGCCGCTTCGTCCTTGGGTTGACCACCATAATAGGCGACACCGGCCGCCAGATCAGGCGCATTGATTGCGAGCGTGTTGACGGTGCTGCCGCCCCAGCAAAAGCCCACTGCCCCAACCTTGCCGGTGGACAATTCGTGCCCCTTGAGAAATGCAACGGTTGCCACCCCATTTGCGGCCGTTTGGGCGGCGTTCATCTCGGCGAACATCTCGCGCGCCTTTTCCTCATCCGTAGGCGTTCCGCCAAGCGGCGACAGATAGTCAGGTGCCAGCGCGACAAATCCTTCCAGCGCGATCCGCCGCGCGACGTCGCGTATATGCGCATTGAGCCCCCGGTTTTCGTGGATGACAATCACGGCCGGCAGTTTGCCCGACTGACCGGCCGGATGGACCAGATAGCCATTCATCTCTCCGGATGCGCCTGGATAAGTGATGTCTTCGCCCTGAAGCCGCTTGTCGTCGTCAGCGACGATTGCCGCCAGCGCCGGGCTTGCCGAGAGCAGCGGCGCAATCGCTGCTGCGGCTGCAGCCGTGCCGGCCAACCTGGTCAGCTTCTCCATGAAGCCGCGCCGGTCGAGCGTCAGGTGGGTGTATTCGTCATAGGCGTCGATCATCGCCTGGGTGATGGCAGGTCCTGTCATGTCGTGCTCCCCTTTGTTGCTGCAGCCTGACGAACGGTCGCCCTTGCCGCCTTCCAGGCAGTTTGTCCGCCTAGCCTAGCGCAGACGCCACAACCGCCACGCTAAGCAACGCCCGCGCATCGTCCAGTCAACGATCAGTGATCAATCGGTTGGTTATCAGCGAGATTTGGCGGCTGTCGCAGCGGGCGGCCCAATCTGTCCGGAATATTAAATTTTCGTCATGTAATGCGACCCCAGCAGTGCCGCCACAATCGAGGCGAAGCTGATCCTTGCTGGCTTCGCCTTGCTTGCAGCGTCTTCGCCGAGCTCTTCGACGATCCACTGGCGCATTCCGATGCCTCCATGTGCTCGTTTCTGGTCGGGACGAATGGTTCGTTCCGGGGGGGCGTAGCTGTGTCCGCAAGGAGGATGAAATGAGCTTCTCCAGACTTGTATCCATATGCGCATTCGGGTTGACCGGCGTTGCCTTCGTGGCGCTTGCCACGCCTGGCTTCGCAGCCAGCGCAACGGCCGCGCAATCGACCACCAAGGCGTGCAGCCTGCAATATCAGGCTGCCAAGAAAGCCAATACGCTGAATGGCGAGAAGTGGCCGCAATTCCTGTCCAAGTGCAGTGCGTCCATGGACAACTCGGCTACACCTGCCACGGCCCCGGCCACCAAGTCGACCACCGCGTTGGCGCCAGCCAATCCCACCAAGCCAGCCACGAAAACCACTGCCATGGCGGCCCCTGCCGCCGCAGGTCATCAGACCACCCAGCAAATTTGCAGCCAGCAATACCAAGCCGCCAAGTCAGCTGGCACGCTGAACGGCCAGAAATGGCCGACCTTCCTCTCTAGCTGCAGCGCCAGCATCAAGAACGACAAGTCGGATGCGACGGTCGTCCCGCCGGATCCGAGCGTCGCTTCGGCCAAGGCGGTCGTGCCTACGACCTCGGCAAACGGCAAGCCGCTTTCGCCTGGTGAGGTCGCCTTCCGCCAGCGCATCCATGAATGCTCGACCGAATGGCAAGGTCAAAAGGCGGCAGGCAAGCTGCCCGCTGGTGCCAAGTGGCCGCAGTTCTGGAGCCAGTGCAATACCAAGCTGAAGGCCCAGGGCTGAGGAGCAACGAACGATGAATGCGCAGGATATCGTCAATACCGTCTCGACCAGGCTGAAGCTTGACCCGGCGGTCGCTGAAAAGGCTGTCGGCACCATCTTTTCGGTGCTCGAGCATGAGTCCGGCGGTGTCGCCAGCGCCGGCATCTTCACCAAGATCGCCGGCGCAGACGACCTCGCCCACAACTACGACGTGATGGCCGCGACAAGCGGCAATGGCGGCATCGTCGGTTCGCTGAGTTCGCTTTTGGGCGGTGCGCTTGGCGAGAAGGCCGGCGCCATGGTCAACGGCTTTTCGCAGTTGCGCTCGCTCGGTCTCGACATGACCCAGATCGAGCAGGCCGGCGAGACGCTGCTGCAGGAAGCCAAAGGTGCTGCCGGCCCGCAGACCGTGAGCGGTCTGGTTGACGCGGTTCCGGCGCTGAGGGGCCATTTCGGGCTCTAGGCCCTGCCCATCGCAGCCGGTGGGCGCGCTCACGCAGGGCTTGGGCGTGGGCGCGTCCTTTGATCTCGTGCGCCCGAATGGGCGTGCATAGAGGACGTGTTTTTCGAAAATCGTTTCCGATTTTCGGGATCACGCGCCAGGCTGGCCCGCGCGCGCTTCCCAGCGGTCCAGAAACGCCTCGATCGGCAGGCTCTGCATGTCGGGAATCGCCTCAAACAGCAGTTCCGCCGGCCAGTCCCACCAGGCAAGCGCTTCGATACGCCCGGCAATCTCTGGCGGAAAGCGCAACTTCAGCCGCCTGGCTGGCACGCCGGCAAATATCTCGAAGGACGCGACGTCGCGGGTCACCACCGCGTTCGCCCCGACCACGGCACCATTACCAATGGTCAAACCAGGCATGATCACCGCGCCATGGCCGATCCACACATCATGGCCGATATTTACAGGCTTGGCCCGCCGGCGCTCGCGGAAGCCGCTGTCGACGCCGAGATAGCGGAAATATTCGTTGGGCCGGTAGCTCACCTTGTGGGTGGTGAGCCGCTCCACCGGGTGTTCGAGCGCGTTGATGCGGGTGTTGGCGGCGATCGAGCAGAATTTGCCGATGGTGGTGTAGATCGCCTCGGCGTGGCGCTCGAAGTAAGAATAATCGCCGACATTCACCTCGCGTAGCACGACGCGCTCGCCGACAGCGACGTGACGGCCGAGCCGGCAGCCTTTCAGTTCGGCGGTCGGGTGGATGCGCGGCTCGTCATCCTTGAAACGCAGATCGGCGGGTGTGTTCATCAGGCGGATTTACGCCGGCCGCGCAGCCCTCGCAAGCAGGCTTTACTGCGGCTTGCCCTTGGACCAGACGACCTCCTGGCCATAGAGAGGAATGGTCGTCATCGACATCTTGGCCGAGCCGTTCTGCACCTGGCGCGAATGGGCGAGATAGATCAGCGTCTGGTTCTGCTTGTCGTAGATGCGGTTCACCACCTGCTCCTTCCAGATCAGGCTGATACCTTGCTTGAACACCTCCTCGCCTTCCTGGCTCAGATCGATTGCGCCGATGGTGATCGGCCCAGTCTGGCGGCAGGAAAGGGCTGTGTCGGACGGGTTCTCGAACCAGTTGCCCTTCTGCAGGCGGTCGATCACGCCACGGTCGAAATAGGAGACATGGCAGGTGATGCCCTCGACCTTGGGATCTTTGATGGCCTCGACGATGATGTCGTTGCCAAGCCAGTCGACACCGACCTCGCCCACTTGCTGGGCCATGGCGGGCACAGCGGCACCCAGCGCGACAGTGGTAGCGAGGACTGAAAGGCAAAGCCGCATGAAAACCTCCTGAAAATCCTGTCGTCGCCAACACTTGGGTCAGCCAATCGCCTGATGCAAGGCGGCCGCGAAGCATCGTGCTCGCGAACTGGTGTTTTGTGAACGAATGAGGGCGTCAACATGTCCCTTTTGGCAAAGCGCTGGGCGCGCTATGTAGGAACCATGAAACCGGCTCCGACCATACCGCTCGCAACGACCGCGTGGATCGCGCTCGGCCTTGCGGCGTTTGCGGCGGCAACGGGCCTCGCCTTCGCATTCTGGCTGGACAAGGGGGCTGGAATCTTCATGTCGCTTGTCGAAGCCGGCATGTCCTGGTGTTTCTGAAGCCTGCCTAAGAACTCGATCCACGAAAGCTTTTCTCGATGATGCGCACGATCCTTGCCGGCATTCTGATCCTCATGGCTGCCGGCGTCGGCTGGCTGACCTTCGATTGGTACAGCAACAGGAACAGCGCCCAGGCCTTCGGTGCACCGTTCGTACTCGTCGACGAAAAGGGCGCAGAAATCACCGAAGCCGCCTTCCAGGGCCAGCCAAGTGCCGTCTTCTTCGGCTTCACCCACTGCCCCGAGGTCTGCCCGACGACGCTGTTCGAGCTCGACGGCCTGCTCAAGCAGATGGGCGACGAAGGCAAGAACATCCGCGCCTATTTTGTCTCCATCGACCCTGAGCGTGACACGCCGGAGGTGATGAATTCCTATGTCACCAACGTCTCTGACCGCATCAAGGGCATCACCGGCGACCCGGCCAAGGTACAGGCCATGGCCAAGTCATTCGGCATCTACTCCAAGAAGGTCGAAACCGAAGGCGGCGACTACACCATGGACCACACCGCGTCGGTTCTGCTGCTGAACTCCAAGGGTGATTTCTTCGGCACCATCGCCTATGAGGAAAACCCCACGGCAGCGCTCGCCAAGCTCAAGCGGCTCGCGAACGAAGGCTGACACTCTCGCCCGGATCCGACATGACCCAGACACGGCTCTATTTCACCACCGGCCGCGAAGCTGCAAACCGCATCTTCGCCGCTCTCGACGCCGTCTTCGAGGAAGATGGCTGGCCGATTTCGGTGATCGAGATCGACGAGGACCGCGACATCCACGAAGTGTCGCTTTATGCCGACGGAGAAATCGAGGGCATCGCGCGCCGCATGGCCGAGGCCGTTGCAGAGGCCGGCCACACCGGCCCGATCGAGCGCGAGGTGCTGCCCGACATCGACTGGGTCGCCAAGTCGCTGGAGGGGCTGAAGCCCGTGCGGGCCGGGCGTTTCCTGGTTCATGGCGGCCATGACCGCGACGAACGCCGCCCCGACCAGATCACCATCGAGATCGAGGCCGGCCTCGCCTTCGGCACCGGCCATCACGGCACGACCGCCGGCTGCCTTGAGATGATCGAAAAGGTCGTGGCATCGGAGAAGCCGGCCAACGCGCTCGACCTCGGCACAGGCAGCGCTGTGCTCGCCATCGCTATAGCCAAGCTGGCGCAGATCCCGGTGCTTGCCACCGACATCGACCCGGTCGCCACCGAAGTCGCTGCCGCCAATGTCCGGCTCAACGAGGTCAGCGCCTATGTCGAGACAGTGACGGCCGGCGGCTTTGACGATCCGATCTTTGCGGCGCGTGGGCCTTTCGACCTGATCGTCGCCAACATCCTGGCGCAGCCGCTGATGCAGATGGCACCCGACATGGCCAAGCATGTCGTGGCGGGAAAGTCGCTGATTCTGTCTGGTATCCTCGACCGCCAGCACGACGCGGTGCTTGAGGCTTACACGGCAGAGCAATTCCACCATGTGGAAACCTTCCATCGGGAAGGCTGGGTGACGATTCACCTCAAGCGCTGATCAGCTGCGTCAGGCCTGCAGCCGTTGCCAGCATCGGCCCGCCCGGATACGGTTCCCGAAAGCATATTTCGGGAAATCACCATGTTCCAGTCCTTCGATTCCGCCGGCGATCCCTCCGTGGGCAAGCCCCGCGTAGCTCTCCTCAGGCAGTGGCTTTTGGAGAACGGGCTCGACGGCTTCATCGTGCCGCGCGCCGACGAACATCAGGGCGAGTATGTCGCGCCGCGCTCGAATCGGCTGCGCTGGCTGACCGGCTTCAGCGGTTCGGCGGGCGTGGCGATCGTTCTCGCCAAGAGCGCTTTCGTCTTCGTTGACGGGCGCTACACGCTTCAGGTGCGCGACGAGGTCGACCTCGACATCTTCACCATCGAAAGCCTGATCGACAACCCGCCGGCAAGCTGGATCAAGGAAACACTTCCCAAGGGGGCGCGGCTTGGCTTCGACCCGTGGCTGCACACGATGGGTGACGTCAAGGCGCTCACCGCCTCGGCCGAAAAAGTCGGCGCCGTGCTCCTGCCCCTCACCCAAAATCCCGTCGACGCCATCTGGGAAGACCAGCCCGACGCACCGCTGGCGCCAGTGGAAATCCACCCTGAGGCCTTTGCCGGCGAACTCGCCAAGGACAAGCTGAAGCGGCTGGCAGCGGCGATTTCCGATGAAGGCGCCACCCACACTGTCCTGACCGATCCGTCTTCGCTCGCCTGGAGCTTCAACATCCGCGGCGGCGATGTGCCCCACACGCCCCTCGCGCTTGGCTTTGCCATTCTGGCTGCCGACGGCTCGCATGCCGTGTTCATGGACAAGCGCAAGCTCGGCCGCACCGAAGAGGCCTATCTCACCCAACTCGCCGACATCAAGGCGCCCGGTGAGCTTGAGGCAGCGGTCGCTGAACTTGCCAAATCAGGCGCGAAAATCGCGCTCGACCCGGTGCTCGCCGCTGACAGATTACGCGCATTGATCGAAGACAATGGCGGCACCGTCGTGTCCGCGCCCGACCCGGCGCGCCTTCCCCGTGCGACCAAGAACAGCGCCGAGATATCAGGCTCCCGCGCCGCTCATCGCCGCGATGGCGCGGCCGTCGCCAAGCTTTTGTGCTGGCTCGACCGGCAGCAGCCAGGCAAGATCGACGAGATCGCGGTCGTCACCAAGCTGGAGGAATGCCGGCGGACGACAGGGGAAGAAACCCAGATGCCGCTGCGCGACGTGTCGTTCGACACGATCTCGGGCGCGGGTCCCAACGGCGCGATCATGCACTACCGCGTCTCGCGCGCGACCAGCCGCGTGCTTGGCGATGGCGAGCTGTTCCTGCTTGATTCGGGCGCGCAATATCAGGACGGCACCACCGACATCACCCGCACCGTGCCTGTGGGTACACCGACCGAGGAGATGCGCGAGCGTTTCACGCTGGTGCTCAAGGGCATGATCGGAATTTCGACCGCCTGCTTCCCGGCCGGTACGCGCGGCGCCGACATCGACGTCCTTGCGCGCATTGCGTTGTGGAAACATGGGCTCGACTACGCCCACGGCACCGGCCACGGAGTCGGCTCTTATCTCGCCGTGCATGAAGGCCCGCAGCGCATCGCCAAGACCGGCATGGAAAAGTTGCTCGCGGGCATGATCCTGTCCAACGAGCCCGGCTACTACAAGGAAGGCCATTACGGCATCCGGCTGGAAAACCTGATCCTCGTTACCCCAACAGCTACGCTACCGGGCGGCGACATCGCCATGCATGGTTTCGAAACGCTGACGCTGGCGCCCTTCGACCAACGCCTGCTGCGCACCGATCTCCTGACGCGCGAGGAACTCGATTGGCTCAACGCCTATCATGCACGCGTGCTCGCCGAGATCGGTCCGATGCTCGACGGCGAAGCGCTAGCCTGGCTGGAAAAAGCAACGACGGCGATAGCCTAAGCATCTTTCGGGTTAATTCAGCCCACCTGGCAGTTGGCCGCTCCTGCAGCGGCGCTGTCGTGCATCCTTCGACAGGCTCAGGATGAGGAGCGTTGGCGCTGGTACGCTGAGATCATAAGCTTCGACAGGAAGGGGATAGCGCCGGCAGTCCTCATCCTGAGCCCAGCACCGACAATCCTCATCCTGAGCCTGTCGAAGGACGCACGACACCTCAACAGCGCTACAGCCCAACTCAGCCGATGAAATGCCTGAGAGCAATCAGCACGGCGGCACCGGCGAGGAACATCGTCATCAGGCCGCCGCGCAGCGACACGAGGGCTGCGACGGCAAGGGCTGCCAATTCAGCCGGCCCGGCCGACAGTGCAGCAGGCGCCACAAGCGTGGTCAGGACCGCCGCAGGCACGGCATTGAGCCCAGCTTCGACGCGCGGATGGATGCGCTCGAAGCGCGAAATGACCAGATGCCCGCCGATACGCGTCAGATAGGTCGCAATTGCGCCGGCGATGATGATCCACAGCGTCGTGCTCATGACACCACCTCCACCGTTTCTTCCGACGTGGCCGTTTCGTTGGGACGCACCGGCATCGCCGCCGCAAACAACACCCCGGCCAGAGCGCCGATCGACACATGCCAGGGCGAGCCGACGGTCTTGTAGGCAATCATCGAGGCGACGGCGCTGGCGACAACGATCGGCAGCCAGCGCGGGCGCTTGCGAAAGCTCATGACAAGCCCGAGGAAATAGATCGGCAACAGGAAATCGAGGCCGATGGCGTGCGGATTGGGGATCAGCCGCCCGAACAACGCGCCCAGCGCGCTCTCGGCGACCCAGAACACATAGATCGGCAGCGCCATGCCCATGTACCAGGCGAAGGTGACCTCTTCGCCGCCCTCGCCCTTGCGTTCGGCCTCCGCATATTGCGGATCGACCAGGAAGAAATAGCCGACCGCCTGCTTCAGCAGCGGCCAGTGATTGATGCGTTTGCCGACCGCTGCCGAATAAAGCACGTGGCGGAAATTGACCGCGAAGATCGACAAGACGACCAGCCAGGGCGCGACATGCTGGCCAAACAGCTCGATACCGACGAGCTGGCTGGCGCCGCCATAGATGGTCGCGCTCATCAGCGTGGCCTCAGCGACCGAGAAACCATTGTCGATGGCCAGCGCGCCGAACAGGATGGCGAAAGGCGCCGAGGCGACCACCACCGGCACGCTCAGGCGCACACCTTGCCAGAATTCACCTCGACGATCAGACATTTGGCCTCCGTGGCGCGCCGGCCCGAGAATCGATCTTTGATGGTTGGATGCACGATACGCAGGTCGAAGAGAACCCGCCGAGCAGCGGGACCGACGCTCGGTAGTCTGCGCGGAGGTCTGAATAAGTCAGCCGGCTTGGCGAGTCACATCAATTCCGTTGAGCCAAAGATCAATGGCCCCTAACGGACGATCAGCCACGCTTCATCGAGCAGGGCGAATAGCCGCCGGCGTGGATTCGACCTGGTGTCATGTCGAGCCTGATCGGCAGGTCGCGCATTGCCGACACGTCGAAGTGCCGCGCAATGGCCAGTGCAACCTCGCCGCAGGCATGTGCGTCCTCGGCCGCGTTGTGGTGCGTGAAGGAGAAATTGATGTGGCGCGACACCGCGTTGAGGCGATGCGACCCCAGATTCTGCCACACCTTCTGCGCCATCTTGAGGGTACAGGCATAGTCGATATCAGGACAGGCGACCCCGTAGATCGCATATGTCGCCCTGATAACACTCATGTCGAAGGCGGCGTTGTGGGCAATCACCAGCGCATCGCCGAGATCGTCCTCGAATTCCGCCATGACCTCGGGAAACTCGGCCGCGTCCTCGACATCCCCGGGACGAATTCCGTGGATGGCGATGTTGAAGCGGGAAAAGCGCATGTCCTTCGGCCGGATCAGCCGCTCCTCGACGCGCACAACCGCACCGTCCTCTATCCAGGCGAGACCAACGGAACACGGGCTGCTGCGCTGCTCGTTGGCAGTTTCAAAGTCGATGGCAATTGCACGCATGAATTCAGTCAGCCCGCCTGCTTGACCAGAGCGAACCAGCCGTCCTCATCGATCACCTCGATGCCGAGTTCGCTGGCAAGCTTGAGCTTGGAGCCGGCACCCGGCCCCGCCACCACGAGATCGGTCTTCTTCGACACCGAACCCGCCACCTTGGCGCCGAGTTTTTCGGCCATCGCCTTGGCCTCGTCACGCGACATCTTTTCGAGCGAACCGGTGAAGACGACGGTCTTGCCCGACACCGGCGAGGACACATCGCCGATGCGTTCCTCGTCGAGCGGCGTAACCTCCGCCAGCAGCGCGTCGAGCACCGGCCTGTTGTGTTCCTCGGCGAAGAACTCAACCACCGCTTCGGCAACGATACCGCCAATGCCGTTGACGCCGGTCAGTTCCTGCCAGGCGGCGTTGCCCTTGTCGCCCTTGCCCTCAGGCATCACGGCAGCGCTGCCGGCGGCGCGGAATGCTTCGAAGCTGATGTAATGGCGGGCGAGCCGCTTGGCGTTGGTTTCACCGATATGGCGGATGCCAAGCGCAAACAGGAAGCGCGAAAACTCGACCTGCCGCCGGTCATCGATGGCGGCAAACAGCTTGCGCGCCGAGGTGGCACCGAAGCCGTCGATGTTTTCGAGCTTGGTGAGCGAGCCCTCTTGCCGCCGCTTCAACGTGAAGATGTCGGCTGGCGAACCGATATGGAGTGCCGGGTCCTGCGACTGGAAGAAGAACTCGATCTGCTTTTCGCCCAGGCCCTCGATGTCGAAGGCGTTGCGCGAGACGAAATGACGAAGCCGCTCGACAGCCTGCGCCGGGCAGATCAGGCCACCGGTGCAGCGCCGAACCACCTCGCCCTCCTCCCGCACCGCATGGCTGTCGCAGGCCGGGCAGCGTGTCGGAAACGCGTAAGGCTGGGCGTCCGCCGGCCGTTTTTCCATCACCACGTCCAGGATCTGCGGAATGACGTCCCCTGCCCGCTGCACGATGACGGTATCGCCAACGCGGATATCGCGGCCCTCGCGAATCGGCTGGCCGCTATTGCCGATGCCCTTGATGTAGTCCTCATTGTGCAGCGTGGCGTTGGTCACTACGACACCGCCGACTGTCACCGGCTGCAGCCGCGCCACCGGCGTCAGCGAGCCGGTGCGACCGACCTGGATGTCTATGCCGGCGAGAATTGTCGTTGCCTTCTCGGCCGGGAATTTATGGGCAATCGCCCAGCGCGGCGAACGCGAGACGAAACCGAGCCGTTGCTGCAGATCAAGCCGATCGACCTTGTAGACGACGCCGTCGATGTCGTAGCCAAGGGTCGCGCGATTGGCCTCGATCGTCCGGTATTGCGACAAAAGCCCTTCGACGCTGTCGAACACCTTCATCAGCGGGTTGGTCTTGAAGCCGTAACGCCCGAAGGCCGCGACCATGCTCATCTGCGTGTCGGCAGGCATCGCACTGACCTCGCCCCAGGCATAGGCGAAGAAGCGCAGCGGCCGGCTGGCGGTGATCGCCGTGTCGAGCTGGCGCAGCGATCCGGCAGCGGCATTGCGCGGATTGGCGAAGATCGGCTTGCCCGCTTCTTCGTTGCGGCGATTGAGCTCGGCGAAGTCGGCGTGGCTCATATAGACCTCGCCGCGCACTTCGAGAACGTCGGGGAAATCGCCCGAGAGCACATTGGGAATGTCGGCGATGGTGCGGGCGTTGGCAGTGACGTTTTCGCCAACCTGGCCGTCGCCGCGCGTCGCCGCCGTCACCAGCCGCCCGGCCTCGTAGCGAATCGACAGCGAAAGCCCGTCAATCTTCGGCTCGGCCGTGATCGCAACCGGCTCGCTCGCGCCGAGCCTGAGGAAACGCCTGATACGTCCAACGAACTCGCTGACGTCCTCGTCGGCGAAAGCGTTGTCGAGCGACAGCATCGGCACGACATGGGTGACCTTGCCGAACTTTTCCGAAACGGCAGCACCGACCGATTTCGACGGCGAGTCCTCGCGCACCAGCTGCGGAAAGCGCTGCTCGATGGCGAGGTTGCGCCGGCGCAGGGCGTCATAGTCGGCATCCGAGATCGTCGGCGCATCCTCGGCGTGATAGCGCAGGTCGTGGCCGGCGATTTCTTCGGCCAGCCGCGCAAGCTCGGCTACCGCTTCTGCCTCGCTGAGCGAATCGACTGATTTTTCGGACATGCTGCGGCTCCGGCCAAATTGCGGCGCCACCATAAATCAGGAAGCATTTGCAAGGGAGCGGCTTTTACCGAAAGCCCACGCAAATCAGCAGGATCGCACAGGCTCCTGACAATTCGCCTGGATTGCGGATCCGATCAGGAAGCTGCGACCGTGTTCTCGCGCAGCAGACGCTCGGCGGCAGCGCGGGCCTCGTCGGTGATGGACGCACCGGAGAGCATGCGGGCGATCTCCTCCTGGCGCGCCGGCCGATCCATCTCGTGGATACCGGTAGCGACACGGTCGGTGTTGCCGGACTTGGAGATCAGGAAGTGCGTGGCCGCACGCGCGGCAACCTGCGGCGCATGCGTGACCGACAGCACCTGGACGCGGTTGGCTAGACGCGCCAGCCTCTGGCCGATAGCGTCGGCGACAGCACCGCCGACACCGGTGTCGATCTCGTCGAAGACCAGCGTCGGTGCCGAGCCACGGTCGGCGAGCGCGACTTTCAGCGCCAAAAGGAAGCGGGACAGCTCGCCACCGGACGCCACCTTCATCATCGGACCCGGCCGCGTGCCCGGATTGGTGCGCACCCAGAACTCGACCTGATCGATGCCTTCGAGCATGCGATTGTCGGCTTCGCTTGTGATTTCAACGATGAACTCTGCCCGCTCAAGCTTGAGCGCCGGCAGTTCGGCCATGACAGTCTTGCGCAGGCCCTCGGCCGCCGTCTTGCGCAGCTCGGACAGGCTGGACGCAATGCGGTCGTAGACCTCACGCGTTGCGTGCGCCTGCTGCTCCAGCGTTTGCAGCCGCCCCTCACCAGCGTCGAGGTCGGCAAGGTCGGCGACCATCGTGTCGCGCAGCTGCGCCAGATTGTCGACGACGACATTGTGCTTGCGGGCGGCGGCGCGCAGCGCAAACAGCCGTTCTTCGGCTTTTTCGAGCCGCTGCGGATCGTATTCGGTGGCACGCAGTGCCGCATCGACGCCTGACTGTGCCGCATCGAGCGAGATCATCGCCTCATCGAGCGACTTCACCACCTCGTCGAGAAGGCCGGGCACTTCGGCAGATTTACGCTGCAACCGCCTGAGCAGGCTCGCCAATTGTGGGAGCGGCGAAGACGAGCCGGACAGCACGTCCTGGGCATCCTGGATTTCGGAAGCGATCTTTTCAACGCGCATCATCGCAGCACGCAATTCGGCGAGTTCGCTTTCCTCGCCTGGCTGCGGATCGAGCTTGGTGAGTTCAGCCACCGCAGCGCGAAGATATTCGGCCTCGCGGGCGGCAGCGTCGACCCGGGCGCGATGGCGCGACAGCTCCTGCTCGGCGGCCCGCCAGATCTTCCACGCTTCAGCGACAGCCCTCGCCTCGCCGACATGGCCGCCAAACGAATCAAGCACCTCGCGATGTGCACCGCCATCGACCAGCGCGCGGTCGTCGTGCTGGCCATGGATTTCGACCAGCGCACGGCCAACGTCGCGCATCAATGTGACGCTGGATGGCTGGTCGTTGACGAAGACTCGAGTGCGGCCATCGGCCGTCTGCACGCGCCTGAGGATGATATCGCCGTCGTCGTCGATGGCATTGTCGGCGAGCAGCGTGCGTGCCGGATGGTTGCGCGGCACGTCAAATACGGCAGTCACCTGGCCCTGGGCAGCGCCATGCCGGACAAGCGAAGCATCGCCGCGCGCGCCGAGCGCGAGCGACAATGCGTCGAGAAGGATGGATTTGCCGGCACCGGTTTCGCCGGTGAGCACCGAAAGGCCCGGCGTGAAATCGATGTCCAGCCGTTCGATCAGGACGATATCGCGGATCGAAAGGCGTGAGAGCATCTAATGTTGATCAGGCGCCGGAGAACATCTTTCCGGCCTTGGAAATCCAGGAGCCGGCATTTTCGCGAGGCTCAAGTCCGCCGGACTGCAGCAGCTTGTACGAATCCTTGTACCACTGGCTGTCAGGATAATTCTGTCCAAGCACGGCCGCAGCAGTCTGCGCTTCCGAGGTCAGGCCCATCGCGTAATAGGTCTCGACCAGACGAGCGAGTGCTTCTTCGATGTGGCGCGTGTTCGAATAGTTTTCGACCACGTTGCGGAAACGCTTTGCCGAAGCGATGAATTCGCGGCGCTCGAGATAATAACGGCCGATCTGCATTTCCTTGCCGGCGAGCTGGTCGCGGGCAAAGCGGATCTTGGCATTGGCGTCGTCGACATATTCCGACGTCGGCCAGCGCTGGACCACTTCGGTCATAGCTTCGATGGTGCGGCGAGCATCCTTCTGATCCTGCGTCACGTCGCGAATCTGGCGGAAGTAGCTCAAGCCGATGATGTACTGCGCATAGGCCGCGTCATCGGTCGAAGGATAAAGCGCGAGGTAGCGCTTGGCCGAGCCGATGGCCTCTTCATAAGCGCCCTGACGATAGCTGGCGAAAGCGCCCATCACCATAGATTTGCGCGCGAACTCTGAATAGGGGTGTTGGCGATCGACAGCCTCGAACTTGCGGCTGGCTTCCTTGAGACGGCCGGCATTGAGGTTGGCAAGGCCCTGATTGTAGAGCACGTCGGCCGGTTCGGTCTGCTCGACATAGGTCGCCAGATCGACATCGGCTTCACCCGACATGCAGCCGGACAGTGCAACCGTCGGAGCGATGAGCAAAAGCGCCACAACCAGAGGCTTCACGCGCAATTTCGATCGATCGGCTCGTATCAATGACATCACAGAGTTTCGCCCCTTTGGCGCTGTTTCGCTTTTCAGGCAATGGCCATAGATCACAACTGGCTTTGCCGGGCAACGCTATCAGCTGCCATTCGCGCAATTTTGTGGCAGGTGAACACACCTGCCATTTCATCGGTCGAGTGGTGCAACAAGGTCACACCACTTTCCGGCGCATTGCCCGCGTTCAGAGCGTCCAGGGCGCGTGGACGGCGGCGCTGACTGCAATCAGTTCCGCTGAACGGCCGCGCTCGCGGCGCGACGTTTCGACGATCTCGAAAGCCGAGTGGTCAGAAAGCAGGCGCCGCAAGGCAGCTGCGTTCAGCCTGTGGCCGCCGCGATAGGAGCGGAAGCAGCCGATGAAACGTGCTCCTGCAAGGGCCAGGTCGCCCATGGCGTCGAGCGTCTTGTGACGCACGAACTCATTCGAAAAGCGCAGGCCTTCGATATTGATGATGTGGCTGTCGTCGCCGATGACCACCGAATTCTCCAGCGACGAGCCGAGCGCATAGCCGGCAGCCCACAGCCGCTCGACGTCCTTCATGAAGCCGAAGGTGCGGGCGCGCGCGATGTCACGGCGGAAGATGTCGTCGTTGATATCCGATGCAAAGGACTGGCGTCCGATCGCCGGGCTTTCGAAATCGATTTCAACCTCGAATCGCGTTCCGCCATAGGGACGGAACTCCGCCCAGGAGGCACCGCTTTCGATTCGCACCGGCTTGATAACGCGGATGTAGCGGCGCTTGACGTCCTGCACTTCGATGCCGACCTGGTCGATGGCTTCGACGAATTGCGCGGCACTGCCGTCGAGGATCGGCACTTCAGCGCCGTCGACCTCGATCAGGAGATTGTCGATACCGAGGCCGAAAAGCGCGGCCATCAGGTGTTCGATCGTTGCGACGTGAAGACCTGCGGGATCACCCAGCAGTGTACAAAGGTCGGTCGCACCCACTTCCGACACAATTGCGCGGAATTCTCGGTCGGCAACCTGAAACACCACACCCGTGTCGGCGTCCGCCGGCGCGAAATGGATAGTCACGGGCTTCCCGCTATGGACACCTATGCCCGATAGCGTGACGCGTGATTTGAGTGTTGTCTGATAATCTTGCAAGTCGATCCCCATATGCCCGTCCACTTCAAGCCCGCTTCGCCACACCACGGCGCACGGTTCTTGTCCTCGCTGGACGGGTCCTCATCCCCACGACACCCGCCCAAGCGACCTTAATCGGGGCGAAGATAGTCTTCCGGATGACAGACTCCAAATCACGGTTTCTTACTCTGTGTAACTGCGGAGCGGTGTCGACTCGCCCCGCCAAGTCAATGATTTGAATGATCTTTTCAGATCAAAAGGCGGACGTCGAGACGCCCGCCTTTCAAACAGTGTTACTGGTCGTTCACAGTTCAGTTGGCTTGCCGGCGAAGGAACGCCGGAATCTCCAGCTGATCGTCTTCCTGAGTCCGTGCCTGCGGTGCCAGACGGCCCTGCTCGTCGAGCTGGCCGCGACGCGGTGCATAGAGCTGCGATTCCTGGCTGGTCATGCGGCGCTGTTCGGGAGCCGGCTGGCGCAGCTTGGGCTCGCGCGGCTGCGCGGGCTGCAGGCGTGCAGGCTCTTCCTCGCGGCGGGTCAGGCCACTCGTCAGGCGCTTGAGCAGGCCCATCGGACCGCGGTCCTCGTGATCGGCCGGCTTGGCCTTGGCTTCCACCTCGGCTTTCACCATCGGCGGGAAGTCCTCGACGCGCGGCATGCGCTGCTGAACCGGAGCAGGCTGCATCATCTCGCGTTGGGGTGCCACCTGTGGCTGTGCCACCGGCTGCGGTGCGGGCTGATGGAACTGCTGCGGCTGCGGCTGGTACTGCTGAGCCTGCGGCTGGGCAGGCGGAGCCTGGAACAGCTTGCTCTGGGGGCGGAACTCTTCGGCCTGCGGAGCGGCTGCGCGCGGCTGAGCCATGGCAGCAGCGTTGGTTTCGGCCAGGCGGATTGCCTCGGCGACCGGATCGTTGGCACGGACTTCCATGCGCGGCTGCTCGATCGGAGCGGCCTGCTGCGCCGGACGGACCTCGACCGGACGCGGTGCCGGCTTCGGCGCCTGACGGATGGTCAGCGGTGTCGCAGCCATGTCGGCGGCGGCCTTGTCGATGCCGGTGGCAACAACCGACACGCGAATGACGCCTTCCAGGTCCTCGTCGAAGGTGGCGCCCAGGATGATGTTGGCGTCCTGGTCGACTTCTTCACGGATGCGGGTCGCAGCTTCGTCGACTTCAAACAGGGTCAGGTCGCGGCCGCCGGTGATCGAGATCAGCAGGCCCCTCGCGCCCTTCATCGAGGTTTCATCGAGCAGCGGGTTGGCGATCGCGGCTTCGGCTGCGGCCATGGCGCGGCCCTCGCCCGATGCTTCGCCGGTGCCCATCATGGCCTTGCCCATCTCGCGCATCACCGAACGGACGTCGGCGAAGTCGAGGTTGATCAGGCCTTCCTTGACCATCAGGTCGGTGATGCAGGCGACGCCCGAATAGAGCACCTGGTCGGCCATGGCGAAGGCGTCCGCGAAGGTCGTCTTGTCATTGGCGAGACGGAACAGGTTCTGGTTCGGGATGACGATCAGCGTGTCGACGCACTTCTGCAGCTCTTCGATGCCGTAGTCAGCCGTCTTCATGCGGCGCTGGCCTTCGAAGTGGAACGGCTTGGTGACGACGCCGACGGTCAGGATGCCCTTTTCGCGCGCCGCGCGGGCAACAACGGGAGCAGCGCCGGTGCCGGTACCGCCGCCCATGCCAGCGGTGACGAAGCACATGTGGGTGTTCGACAGGTGATCGATGATCTCGTCGATGCACTCTTCAGCGGCGGCGCGACCGACTTCCGGCTGCGAACCGGCACCCAGGCCCTCGGTGACGTGGGCGCCAAGCTGGATGAGGCGCTCGGCCTTCGACATGGTGAGCGCCTGAGCATCGGTGTTGGCCACCACGAACTCGACGCCGCGCAGGCCAGCAGTGATCATGTTGTTGACAGCATTGCCGCCGCCGCCGCCGACACCGAACACGGTGATGCGGGGCTTGAGTTCGGTGATATCCGGCTTCTGCAGATTGATCGTCATAGTCCTCGTCCTTTTTGCCTTTCAAGCCGCTTCGCCGTGCGGCCGCCTATGGGGCTGTCCCCGTCAATTCCTAAAAACTGTCTCTCAACCACTGACTCATGCGATGCAGTTTTCCGCCAGTTCCCGTTGCCCTGTAACGGGAAATCCCTTTTGCAGAATGGCTCTCGATGCCGGCCATCTGCGGGTAGATGAGAAGCCCGACGGCGGTCGCGAAAGCCGGCCCCTTGGCCGCCTCCGGCAGACCTGCCACGCCAAGCGGGCGGCCGATGCGTACATTGCGGCCGAGAATGCGACGCGCTGCTTCGGGCAGTCCGACCAGCTGGCTGGCGCCGCCCGTCAGAACGACGCGCTTGCCGACAGCATTGCCGTAGCCCGACTTGTTCAGGCGATCGCGAAGCAGTTCCAGCGTCTCGTCGATGCGGGCGCGGATGATGCGCGTCATCATCGAGCGCGGGATCTGCAGGGGCATTTCATTGTCGTCGACGCCGATCGGCTGGATGCTGATCAGGTCGCGGTCGTCGGCACTGCCGGGCAAGGCCGACCCGTGCATGACCTTGAGCCGCTCGGCATCGTCGAGACGCGTCGACAAGCCCTTGGCCATGTCCATGGTGACATGATTGCCGCCGATCGGAATGGAGTCGGCATGCACGAAGCGGCCGTCCGAGAAGACCGACAGCGTCGTCGTGCCGCCACCCATGTCGATGCAGGCAGCGCCCATTTCGAGTTCGTCGTCGACCAGTGCCGCCAGGCCGCTGGCATAAGGCGTCGCAACCATGTGCTCGACCGACAAATGCGAGCGGTTGATGCAGAGTTCCAGATTGCGCATCGGCGCAGAATCGCCAGTCAGCACATGCATGTCGACGCCAAGCGTGTCGCCGACCATGCCGCGCGGATCGCGTACGCCGCGTTCGGCGTCGAGCGAAAAGGCAACCGGCAGCGAATGGATGACATCGCGCTCGGCCTTGAGCGCCTGCTTGGCACCAGCGGCGAGAACGCGCTGAACATCGGCCTCTTCGACCCCATGACCACCGAGATTGATCGTGGCCGAGAACGCCTCGCTCTTGATGCGCCCGGCCGACAGATTGACGATCAACGAATCCGCGGTCAGCCCAGCCATGCGTTCGGCGGCATCGACTGCGAGACGGATGGCGTGCTCCGCGCGGTCGAGGTCCACAACGACACCCGACTTCACGCCCTGCGACTTCTGGTGGCCGATGCCGATGACCTGGGCCTGATGGGTACGTCCCTTGAGCAACTGGCTGCCCTCGGCCGGCTTCAGCTTGGCGACCACGCAGCAGACCTTGTTCGAACCGACGTCGAGCACCGTCAGGATGCCCGAGCGGCGCGAGACCGGATCTTTTTGACCGCCAAGCCAGCTCATGTTCTTTTCTCCACCTTCGCCTTGACGGCCTTCGGCTTGGTGTTCAGCGCAGCCGCGCGACGCTCGAGCGCTTCCGGCGTGAGCTGCACCACGAGCCGGTCGCCGAAGCGCATGTCGACCGCCAGGATGTCACGCGTGAAAAGCGCGTTCTCGCGATCGAGCGCGACGAGATCGGCAAGTGCCGCATCGACCTGATTCTCGGGCAATTTGACAGTGATTCCGTTGTCGAGGCGCAGATCCCAACGCCGCTCGCCAACGCGGATGTAGCCCCTCACGCGCGACGCCAGATCCGGATAGGCCTGAACCCGGGCAACGAAGTCAGCGGCGCGTTCAGCAGCACCAAAACCGATGACCAGCGGCAAGGCGACCTGACGACCGCCGGTGAACGGGGCGATGACCTTGCCATCCTTCTCGACGATGCTGAGCTGGCTGCCATGCTGCCAGATGGCAAAGGCATCGCGTTCATCGACGCGAACCTCGATCGTATCGGGATAGACCTTGCGCACGGCGGCATCGCGAACCCAGGGCAGGCTGACGATGCGCTCGCGCGCTTCTTCCGGATTGAAGCCGACCAAAGAGGTCCAGCCGTCGAGCTCAAGCTTGTCGAGAATGTCGATTTCGGATGTTTCGCGATTGCCCGAAACCTTGATCTGGTCGACGGCAAAACCGCTGCGGGCAGTCACACCCTGGACCATCGCCGGGAAGTGACCACCGAGATAAGCACCGTAGAGCGAGCTTGCGGCGAGAAACGCAGCCGTCAGCATCGACGCAGCATAGGGCGGAGGAGTGAACTCCCCACGCCAAAAGCGCGACAGCATGCGAACCGGCTTGCGCAGCAGCCGCGGCAGCACGAAATGCTCCGCGGACAAGGGCAGCCCGAAGACGCGCGGCGTCGCGCCGTTCACCCTCCTGTTCTGCCCCGATCTCAACGCAAACACGAAGCGTCCTCCACCATCCAACTCAACAACTCACCAAACGAATGCCCAGCTTGGGCAGCAATCTCAGGCACCAGCGACGTCGGCGTCATGCCGGGTTGCGTGTTGACCTCCAGCCAGACAACCTCACCATTTTCGGAATGGCGGTCGTCGTACCGGAAGTCAGACCGGGAGACGCCCCGGCACCCGATCGCTTGGTGAGCCTTAAGCGCCAGTGTTTGTATTTTTTGGTAAATATTCGGTGAAACTTTCGCGGGGCATTCGTGCTTTGATCCCCCAGCGACATATTTTGAATCATAATCGTAGAAGGCGTGCCCCGTCGGGATGATCTCGCAGACGCCGAGCGCCACATCGCCCATCACAGCGCAGGTCAGCTCGCGTCCATGGACGTAACGCTCGACCATCACCGTGTCGCCATAACGCCACTCCGACGACGAGATCACCTGCGGCGGATGCGACTGATCCTCCTTGACGATGACCACACCGAAGCTCGAGCCTTCAGCCACGGGCTTGACCACGTAAGGGGGCTTCATCGGGTGCTGGTTGCCGATCGCAAAGCGATCGAGAACCCGGGATTCGGCAATGGGAATACCGGCAGCCTTGGCGATTTTCTTCGACTGCTCCTTGTTCATCGCAAGCGCCGAAGCGAGCACGCCCGAATGGGTGTAGGGAATGCCGAGATATTCGAGAATGCCCTGGATCGTACCGTCTTCGCCGAAGGGGCCATGCAGCGCATTGAATGCCACGTCTGGCTTCAGGGCCGAGAGCACAGCACCAACGTCGCGATCAACGTCGACACGGGTGACTTGATAACCCACCTGCTCAAGCGCATCGGCACAGGCATTGCCAGACGACAGGGACACAGGCCGCTCGGACGAAAACCCGCCCAACAGAACAGCGACGTGCTTCGACTTCATCCCCAGTATCCCCTCTAGACTCGGACACAACACATTGCTTCCAAAGACTAAATCAGAGCCTCCGGAAGTTGGACCTCCGAATGGAAACGCGGGCTACGCGTTATGCGACTCAAATCAGGAAACGCTTTAGGTCAGAGAATCAGAGACTTGATTCCGTGGCAAGAGCCGATTGGAATTCATTGCGATTTGATGACCGAAGCAGCTTCCGATCAGCCCCCGAATGACAGCGCCAAAAGGCGCAAACCGGGCAGCAAAAAGCCCTCGGCGCGGTGGGCGCGAGGGCTTGCGAAACATTGTCGCTATCGATGTTCTTCGCCGCAACCCGGCCAATATCGCCGGGCGCGAGCAGGGGTTTCAACCTAGAGCAATTGCCCAAGGAACTCCTGCACTTCGTGACCTGGCTTGAAGCGTCCGAGGCGCTTGATTTCCCACTGCAGGCGGATGCCGGAATTTTCCAGCACGCGACTGCGCACCGTCTCGCCGAGATACTCCAGATCGTAGCCGGTGGCGTTGCCGGTATTGATCATGAAGTTGCAATGCAGCGGCGACATCTGCGCGCCGCCGATCATCAGCCCACGGCAGCCGGCCTTGTCGATTTCCTTCCAGGCCGAGCTGCCCTCGGGGTTCTTGAAGGTCGAGCCGCCTGTTTTCTCGCGGATCGGCTGCACCGTCTCGCGGTGATGCTGAACCGCATCCATGGCCGCCTTGATGGCGTCCTTGTCCTCGAGGTAACCCTCGAAGGTCGCCGAAGTGAAGATCAGATCGGCGGCGGCCGCGGAGTGGCGGTAGCTGTAGCCCATGTCGGCGTTCGACAGCACATGCAGATTGCCGGCCCGGTCGAGCGCGCGGACCTCGACGACGCGCTCGCGCGTCTCCACGCCATTGGCACCCGCATTCATGCGCAGCGCACCACCGATGGCACCAGGGATGCCGTGGTAAAAATGAAAGCCGCCAATGCCGCTGTCATGCGCAAGGGCAGCCACGCGCTTGTCGGGCGTCGCAGCACCTGCCCTGATCCCGGTTTCGGAAATCGCCTCGGCCTCGCCAAAACCTTTGGCGGAAAGACGTACCACGAAGCCGGGAATGCCCCCTTCGCGCACCAGGAGGTTGGAGCCGATGCCGACGACCAGAACGGGGATTTCTTCAGGCACCGCCTTCAGGAACGCCGCGAGGTCTTCTTCGTCGGCAGGCTGGAACAGCGCATCGGCAATGCCGCCGGCGCGGAACCATGTGATCTTTTCCATTTCAGCACTGGGCGTCAGGCGCCCGCGCAAGCCGGAAAGGCGATCGCCCAGTTTTGTGATCAGCGCTTCGCCACCCGTCACGACCCGCCTCCGGCGAGTTCACCCGGCAGCGCATAGGCCCATTGGGTGATGTTGCCGGCGCCGAGATAAACGACGAAGTCGCCGGGCTTGGCGAGCTCACGCACGATCGGCGCGACAGCAGCGGGGCCTTCGATGTAGCGGGCGTCGCGATGGCCGCCGGCGCGGATGCGAGCGGTCAGCGTTTCGGAGTTGACGCCCTCGATGGGATCTTCGCCTGCGGTGTAGACGGGCGCCACCATGACCGTGTCGGCATCGTTGAAGCAGGCCGAGAAATCGTCGAACAGGTCGTGCAGGCGCGTGAAGCGGTGCGGCTGGGCGATGGCGATGACGCGGCCCTTGGTAGCCTCGCGCGCCGCGCGCAACACAGCCTTGATCTCAACCGGATGGTGGCCGTAGTCGTCAAACACTTCGACGCCGTTCCAGGTGCCGGTATGGGTGAAGCGGCGCTTGACGCCACCGAAGGACGACAGGCCACGCTTCACCGCCTCGGCAGAGACCCCGAGTTCGGTCGCAACCGCAATCGCAGCGGTGGCGTTGGAAACGTTGTGGCGGCCGGGCATCGGCAGGCGCAGGCCCTCGATGGTCGTCGACGACGCCGTTTTGCGGTTGCGGATGACAACGTCGAACACGGACACGGCACCGTCCATGTGGAGATTGGTGAAACGCACGTCGGCCTGGGCGTTTTCGCCGTAAGTGATGACGCGGCGGTCCTCGATATGGCTGACCAGCGCCTGCACTTCGGGGTGATCGGTGCACATGACGCCAAAACCGTAAAACGGCACGTTCTCGACAAACTGGCGGAACGCCTCGCGCACCTTGTCGAAGCTGCCATAGTGGTCGAGATGCTCGGGGTCGATATTGGTGACGACGGCGACATCGGCCGGAAGTTTCAGGAAGGTGCCGTCGCTCTCGTCGGCCTCGACCACCATCCACTCGCCCTCGCCCATGCGGGCATTGGTGCCGTAGGCGTTGATGATGCCGCCATTGATGACGGTCGGGTCGAGTTCACCGGCGTCCAGCAACGCCGCAACCATCGAGGTGGTCGTGGTCTTGCCATGGGTGCCGCCGATCGCGACCGCATTGCGGAAGCGCATCAGCTCGGCCAGCATCTCTGCGCGGCGCACGACCGGCAGCAATTTCTCGCGCGCGGCAATGAGCTCGGGGTTGGTTTTCTTGATCGCCGTCGAAACAACGATGACTTCGGCGTCGCCAAGATTTTCGGCGCGATGGCCGACGAAGCACTCGATGCCCTTGTCGCGCAGGCGCTGCACATTGGCGCTATCGGCCTGATCGGAGCCCTGCACCTTGTAACCGAGATTATGCAGCACCTCTGCGATGCCGCTCATGCCGATGCCGCCAATGCCGATGAAATGCACGAGGCCGATCGTCTGCGGCATCTTCATGACCGCACTCCCTTCTTGAATTCCGAAACGGGTATTTTCGACGCAATAGCCTCTGCGAGGTCAGCGAGCAACCGTGTGGCGTCTGCTTTGCCGACTGACTTAGCGGCAGCCGCCATCGTGGCGAGCCGTGCCGGTTCGGCCATAGCGGTGCCCAAGAGCTCGGCGATGCGCTCCGGCGAAAGCGTTGCTTGCGGATGCACTTCGCCCCCGCCCGCCGCCGCCAGACGCGCGGCGTTCGCCGCCTGGTCATGGTCGAGCGCGTGTGGATATGGCACTAGCAAAGCGGGACGGCCGATAACGGCGATTTCGGAGACGGTCGAGGCACCCGAACGTGAAATCACCAGCTGGGCGGCGGCCATGCGCTGGGCCATGTCGGTGAAGAACGGCGAAACGTCAGCCGTGATGCCGAGCTTGGCATAGGCGGCCTTGACCTTGTCGGCATCCTCGACGCGCGCTTGCTGGGTTATCCGAAGGCGCTGGCGCTGTCCTTCGGGCAGCAAGGCAATCGCAGCTGGAACCGCATCGGAAAAGAACTGCGCACCCTGGCTGCCGCCGAAGACCAGAAGGTTGAATGCCTCCGTCCCGACCGATGCCACATAAGGTGCCTTCGCCGCTTCGATGACAGCTGGCCGGACCGGGTTTCCAGTGACGACAACCTTGGCGCTGTTGGCGCCGCTATTTTCTGGCAGGAAACCGCCGGCAATCGCATCGACCCTTTGGGCAAGCGCCTTGTTGGCGCGGCCCATCACCGCGTTCTGCTCGTGCACCATTGAAGGCACGTTGCGCCGCGTGGCGGCATAAAGCGGCGGCAGCGTCGGATAGCCGCCGAAGCCGATGACAACCGAAGGCCTGATCTTGGCTATCACCTGCGAGGTCTGCCGCACGCCACGCCATATGCTCCAGAAGGCGCGCAGCAGTGAAACCGGGTTCTTCGAGGCGATGGTCGAGGATGAAATCGGATGAACGGCCACCGCCGGAAATTTTCCAGCGTAACGTTCGGCGCGGTCGTCGGTGGCAAGATGCACCTGCCAGCCGCGCGCCGTCAGCTCGTGCGCCAGCGCCTCAGCCGGAAAGAGATGGCCGCCGGTCCCGCCGGCGGCAAGCATGACAGTTCCCTTTGCCATGTTATTCAGCCGGTACTGCGTGGCGCGGCATGGCGGAGAAGCCGCCCGGCCGGAGCTTCTCCGGCTTTTTGCGCGTCAGCGCCAGCACCATGCCCATGGAAATGGCAATGGCGATCAGCGACGAGCCGCCATAGGAGATGAACGGCAACGTCATGCCCTTGGCTGGCATCAGCTGCAGATTCACGCTCATGTTGATGATCGACTGGAAGCCGAACACCACGACAAGGCCGGCGACGGCGTAACGGGTGAAGTCGTCATGCTCCTTGAGCGCAATGCGCAGGCCACGAAGCACGATGAAAGCGAAGATCGTCATGATAATCAAAAGGAGCACGATGCCGAACTCCTCGCCGGCGACCGAAAAGACGAAGTCGGCGTGGCTGTCGGGGATGACGCGCTTGACCGTTCCCTCGCCCGGGCCGACGCCGAACCAGCCGCCATTGATGATAGCTTCGCGCCCCATGTCGACCTGGAACGTATCGCCCTCGCCTGTGAGGAAGCGGTCGATACGGCCGGCTACGTGCGGGAACACTGTGTAGGCTGCCAGGCCGCCGCCCATGCCGACCGCGCCAAGCGTGATGATCCAGAACCATGACATGCCGGCCATGAAGAACATCACGCCCCAGGTGCCGAGCACGAGGATGGTCTGACCGAAGTCAGGCTGCGCCATAAGCAGTGCCAAGACCACGCCGAGCAGGATCATCGCAAATAGATTGCCGGGGATGTCTGGATGACGCTCATGTTCGGCGAGCAGCCAGGCGGAAATGACGACAAAGGCCGGTTTGAGGAACTCCGATGGCTGGATGGAGATGCCGGCAAGAGAAACCCAGCGTCGTGCGCCCTTGACCTCGACGCCGATGAACAGCACCGCCACCATCATCACCAGCATGATGCACAGCATCACCAGCGCCATGCGCCTGATTTGGCGGACGTCGAGGAACGACACCGCAATCATCACCAGCAGTGCCGGGATCGTGAAGATGATCTGGCGCGTGGCGAAGTGGAAGCTGCCCAAGCCGATACGTTCGGCGACGGCCGGGCTTGCGGCGAACGAAAGCACGATGCCCAGTCCCATCAGCGACAGGAATGCCGCGAGGAACCAGCGATCGACGGTCCACCACCACAAGGCAACGGGACTTCTGTCGAGACGGCTGGCCATTATCTTGCCCCTCCGATAGCGCTGACGCCATCAATAGCATTCACAGCTTGCCTGAAGGCTTCGCCGCGAATCTCGAAATTCTTGAATTGATCGAAGCTGGCGCAGGCCGGCGACAACAGGATCACCGCTTCGCTCGAATCGTCCTTGGCGGCATCTTCGGCCGCATGTTCGACCGCAGCAGCCAACGTGCCCGATATTTCGTAAGGCACCGCCTCGCCAAGCGTTGCGGAAAAGCCGGGAGCCGCCTCGCCGATGAGATATGCGCGTGCAATGCGCGAAAACAGGCTGCGCAACGGCTCGATGCCGCCTTCCTTGGGCAGGCCGCCGGCGATCCAGTAGATGCGCGGGAAGCTCGACAGCGCAGGTGCTGCGGCGTCCGCATTGGTCGCCTTGGAATCGTTGACGAACAGCACATGGCCCTTGCGGCCGACCTGCTCCATGCGGTGAGCAAGGCCCGGGAAGCTTTCGAGCCCGGCCTGGATCTCGCCGAGATCGAGCCCGACCTTCAGGCAGGCTGCCACGGCGGCAAGTGCGTTCTGCGCATTGTGCTGGCCGCGTAGCGAACCGATGCCTTCGAGGAAGGCGATGCGGCTGTAGCGGCCGTCGACCGCCTCCATCAGGTCGGTGCCGTCGGCGAAATAACCATGGGTCAAAGGCAGGCGCTTGGAGATACGCACCACTTCCTTGCCGACGCGCTCGAGCCGGTCGGCGATCTGGGCGCAATAGACGTCGTCGACGCCGATGATCGCCGTTTCGCTGCCGGCGACCAGCCGCTCCTTGATCGAAGCGTAGTGCTGCATGGTGCCGTGACGGTCGAGATGGTCGGGTGTCAGGTTGAGCAGGATGCCGGCCGTCGGATTGATCGAGGGCGCGAGATCGATCTGGTAGGACGAGCACTCGACAACGTAGTGGCGGTCGGGCTGCGGCGGATCGAGCGTCATCACCGCGCGGCCGATGTTGCCACCCATCTGCGTATCGCGCCCTGCCGATTGCAGGATGTGCGCGGTCAGCGCCGTCGTCGTCGACTTGCCGTTGGTGCCGGTGATGGCAATGAACGGCGCTGTCGGAGCTGTAGTGATGCGTTCGCGCGCAAACAGCTCGATGTCGCCGATGATTTCGACACCAGCGCCGCGCGCTAGCTCCACCGTCCAGTGCGGCTTCGGATGCGTCAGCGGAACGCCCGGAGACAGCACGAAGGACGAGATGCCGGCCCAGTCCGCACCGCGCAGATCGCCCGTAGCGATACCTTCTGCGGCAGCCTTCGCCACGCTTTCGGGATTGTCGTCCCAGGCTAGAACCTCCGCTCCGCCCTCGCTCAATGCGCGCGCGGTCGCAATCCCCGAGCCGCCGAGGCCGAAGAGCGCTACTCGCTTTCCCTGAAATGAGGTGGCGGGGATCATGGGAACCTCAGCGCAGCTTGAGGGTGGAAAGGCCGATCAGCGCCAGAATAACAGCAATGATCCAGAAACGGATAACCACTTGGCTCTCGGTCCACCCAAGTTTTTCGAAATGGTGGTGGATCGGCGCCATCAGGAACACCCGTCGTCCGGTTAGCTTGAAGAAGCCGACCTGGATGATGACCGACAGTGCTTCCATCACGAACAGGCCACCGACGATCGCCATGACGATCTCGTGCTTGGTGGTGACCGCAACGGTGCCGATCAGGCCGCCGAGTGCGAGCGAACCGGTGTCGCCCATGAAGATGGCGGCGGGTGGCGCGTTGAACCACAAGAAGCCAAGACCAGCACCAATGACAGCACCCAGGATGACGGCGAGTTCGCCGGTGCCGGGCACGAAGTGGATCTGCAGGTATTCGGCGAAGACCGCGTTACCCGAGAGGTAGGCGATGACGCCGAAGGAGGCCGCTGCAATCATGATCGGAACGATGGCGAGGCCATCGAGCCCGTCGGTCAGGTTCACCGCATTGCCAGCGCCTACGATGACGAAGCAGGCGAAGGGGATGAAGAACCAGCCGAGATTGAGCAGGAAATCCTTGAAGAAGGGGAAGGTCAGCGACGACGAGAACGGCGCCTGGCCGTTGTGCATGATGATCCAGGCAGCGATGGCCGCGATCACGAACTCGATGCCGAGACGCGCCTTGCCGGAAAGACCGAGATGCGATTGCTTGGTGACCTTGAGGTAGTCGTCATAAAAGCCGATTGCACCGAAGCCGAGCGTGACGAACAGCACCACCCAGACATAGACGGAGGCGATGTTCGCCCACAAAAGAGTCGAACCGATGATACCGCACAGGATCATCAGCCCGCCCATGGTCGGCGTGCCGGCCTTCTTGAAGTGGGTCTGCGGGCCGTCGGCGCGGATCGGCTGACCCTTGCCTTGCCGCAGGCGAAGCGCATTGATGATCGCCGGTCCGAAGATGAAGACGATCAGCGCCGAGGTGATCAGCGCTCCGCCGGTGCGGAAGGTGATGTAGCGGAAGACGTTGAAGAACGACACCTTGTCCGCGAAGTCGACAAGCAAAGTTAGCATAAGTATCGGTCCCCCGAGACCCCGTCAGGTCGGTGTGGTGTTGCCGGCATGCGCCGGGAATGTCTTGATGAGCGCGTCAACCAGTCTGGAAAAGCCGATGCCTTTCGAAGACTTGATCATGACGGCGTCGCCGGGCTGAATCGTCTTCATCAAGACAGTTTTCAGCTCCTCGACGCCAGTACGATACTCGGCCCTGAACCCCTCAGGCAGCGTATCGGCAAGTGCCTTCATTTCCGGCCCGGCCATCAGAACCATGTCGGTCCGGGTTGAGCCGATCAGATCGGCGAGTGCTGCATGCAGCTTGGCCGAATGGCTGCCAAGCTCCAGCATGTCGCCGAGAACGGCGATGCGTCGGCCTGCACCATAGATCGGTGTGGCGTCGAGCAGCTCGATCGCCGCCTTCATCGAAGCTGGATTGGCGTTGTAGCTTTCGTCGATCAGCGTGATAGGCCCGTTCGGAAGCTGCAGGATATGGCGCTGCCCGCGGCCGCTCTCCGCCGTCATGGACGCGAGTGCTATGGCAACGGTCGGAACATCGGCGCCACAGAGATGGGCAGCACCCAGCACGGCGAGCGCGTTCTGGACGATGTGGCGTCCCGGCGCACCGATACGGGCCGGCACATCGCGGCCGCCAATACGCGCCACGATCATCGAATGATCGGCTTCGAGCGTGCATTTCAGCAGCCGGAAATTGGAGCGGGCATTTTCGCCATAGCTCATCACATTGTCGATGCCGGCTGAGCGGGCGAATTTTTCGAGCAGCTTGAAACGGCCGTCATCGCGGTTGAGCAGCACCGCCCCACCCGGCTCGACGCCTTCGAATATCTCGGCCTTGGCCCTGGCGATCTCATCGAGACTGCGGAAGAAGCCGAGATGAGCAGCAGCGATCAGGGTCAAGACCGCGATATGCGGGCGCACCATGCGCACCAGCGGGCTGATCTCGCCTGGGTGGTTCATGCCGATCTCGAAAACGGCGTAGTCGCAATCCTCGGGCATCCGCGCCAGCGTCAGCGGCACGCCCCAATGGTTGTTGAACGAAGCGGCCGACGCATGCACCTTGCCGACGGACGACAAAGCGTGGCGCAGCGCTTCCTTGGTCGAGGTCTTTCCGACTGATCCGGTGACGGCGATGATGCGCGCCCGCGACCGGGCCCGCGCCGCTATGCCAACCTTTTCAAGTGCCGCAAGCACGTCGGGCACAACGATCATCGGCGCGCTCAGACGCCCAAGCGCCGGCAGCTTACCTTCGGCAACGACAAGCAGGCCAGCACCAGCCTTGATGGCAGCAGTAGCGAAGTCGTGGCCGTCCATCGCATCGCCCTTGATGGCGAAAAACGCTTCGCCGGGCTTCAGGCTGCGGCTGTCGATGGAAATTCCAGTGATGCCTTCGGGCATCTGGCCGAGCGGGCGACCATCTGTTGCCTCAACAAGAGCGTCGGAGGTCCACAGAAGGCTCATGCCGTTGCTCCGGCAAGCGCCTTGCGGACTTCCTCATGGTCGGAGAAATGCAGCGTCTCGCTGCCGATGGTCTGGCCCACTTCGTGGCCCTTGCCGGCAACAATCAGCGTATCGCCCGCATGCAGCATGCCGACCGCCTCCTGGATGGCCTCCCGGCGGTCGCTGATCTCAGTGGCTCCCGGGGCTGCTGCCATAATCGCCGCGCGGATGGTTGCAGGCGACTCCGAGCGCGGATTGTCGTCGGTGACGATGGTGACATCGGCCAGACGGGCGGCGATTTCGCCCATGATCGGCCGTTTGCCCCGGTCGCGGTCGCCGCCACAGCCGAACACGACAATGACGCGCCCCGTGGTGAACGGCCTCACGGCTGCCAGCACGTTTTCCAGCGCGTCAGGCTTGTGGGCATAGTCGACATAGACTGGCGCGCCGTTCGCCTTGGTGCCGACAAGATCGAGACGGCCGGGCGCACCTTCGAGATGTTCAAGCGCCGCAAGCGCCTTGGCGACATCCGTGCCAGTTGCAATCGCAAGGCCGGCAGCGACGAGCGAGTTGGAAACCTGGAAATCGCCGGCGAGCGGCAGGTCGATCTCATAGATCACTCCGCCGCATTCGATTTCGGCGCGCTGCCGGTGGCGTTCGTGCTCGACCCGCTTGAGGGCGAGGAACTGGCCGCTACGGCCGACAGTCAACACATTGAGACCTGAAGCACGCGCGGCATTGATGGTCGGCTCAGACCACGGATCGTCGGAGAAGATGACTGCTGGCGCGCCCTTGGGCAAAAGCGTGTCGAACAGGCGCAGCTTGGCGCGGTGATAATCCTCGACCGTCGGATGGTAATCCATGTGGTCGCGGCCGAGATTGGTGAAGCCGCCGGCTGCCAGGCGCACGCCGTCGAGGCGACGCTGGTCGAGGCCATGGCTCGACGCCTCCATCGAAGCATGGGTCACGCCTGCATCGGCCAGTTCGGCCAGAAGTTTGTGCAGCGCCACCGGGTCCGGCGTCGTCAGCTGGCCGTATTCGTTGCGCCCGGGCGCAACGACGCCGGTCGTGCCGATGCTGGCCGCGGCATAACCGGCATGCTTCCATATCTGTCGGGTAAAGGCTGCGACCGAAGTCTTGCCGCTGGTGCCGGTGACGGCAACCATGGTCTCGGGCTGGCGGCCATAGAACTTGGCTGCGGTGAGCGCCAATGCCTGGCGCGGATCATCAACCGAAATGACTGGAACGCCAACCGAAGCAAGGTCCGCACCTTTGGCCGCCACAACAGCCACCGCGCCCCGCTTGGCCGCGTCGCCGGCGTAAGCCGCGCCATCGGCCTTGCTGCCGGAAACGGCAAAGAAGACGGTTCCGGCATTCACCTGCCGTGAATCCGAAGAAACCCCGCTCACCTCGACATCTCTGGGCAGAACCCCATCGACGGGCAGGATACCGGCAAGGTCAAATAGTTTCATCGAGTTCCGTTCGCTACATACAAAGTGGCGCGCCACCACGGCGCGCCTCTAGAATCAAGGGTAGGAGGCCAGCGTTGCCCCAACTTCTTGGCCGAATTCTGGCTTGACGCCAAGCAGAGGTGCCGAGCGCCGTATAATGTTGGCGACCATCGGCGCTGCGGTGAAGCCGGCTGTGGCCGAACGGGTCGAGCCTTCCTTTTTCGGCTCGTCGATGATGGTCAGCACCAGATACTGCGGATCGTCCATCGGGAAGGCGGCTATGAAGGCGTTGAAGTTCTTCTCCTTCGAGTAGCGCCCGTTGACAACTTTTTCAGCCGTACCGGTCTTGCCGCCAACGCGATAGCCGGGAACCGTGGCGCGCTTGCCGGAACCGCCTGGCGCCGTCGCGTTCAGGTTGTACAGATAGCGCATATCTTCGCTGGTCTTCTCGCTTACCACCTGCTTTGAGACAGCGATTGCCTCTTCCAAGGTTCGCGGCAGGAAGGTCGGCGTCATGTAGCGGCCGCCGTTCATCAGCGCAACCGCGCCGGCCGCCGTCTGCAGCGGCGTTGTCGAGAACCCGTGTCCAAACGCGGCGGTGATCGAGTGCACCTTCTTCCAGACCTTCGGTTCGGTGGGACGCGCTGATTCAGGAAGTTCGGTTTGCAAGCGGTCGAGCAGGCCAAGGCGCTTGAGGAATTCGCGGTGCCCCTCGATCCCGACAACGTCAGCCTCTTTGGCCGAACCGATGTTGGACGAATAGATGAACACTTCCGGCACCGTCAGCACACGACCCTTGCCGTGGAAGTCACGGATAGTCTGGCGACCGATGGTAAGCGGGCGGCTGGCATCGACGGTGCTGTTGAGCGTCATCTTGCCCGAATCCAGCGCCATCGCGGTGGTGAAGCTCTTGATGGTCGAGCCCATCTCGAACAGTCCCGCCGACATCCGGTTCATCCGGTCCTTGTCTTGAGCATTGAACGGATTGTTCGGATCAAAGTCCGGCACCGAGCCCATACCAAGGATTTCGCCGGTCTTGACGTTGATCACCACCGCACCGGCCGCCAGCGCGCGATGTTGTTCCATCGCCGACTGGATCTCGTCGCGCACGATGTGCTGGACGCGCAGGTCGATGGAAAGCTTGACCGGCTTGAGGTCCTTGGCGATCGCCAGCCCCGAGGCCTGCAGGTCGGCAAGCCCCTGGTCGTCGATATACTTCTCAAGGCCAGAAATGCCCTTGTTGTCGATGTTGGTCAGGCCGACGATGTACGAAGTCGTCTCGCCACTGGGGTAGAAGCGGCGCTTTTCGGTCCGAAAACCGATGCCGGGAATACCCAGCTGCATGATCTCGGCCTGCTGCTTGGGCGTCAGCTGGCGCTTGAGCCAGACAAATCCGGTACCACTCTTGAGCTTGAGATAGGTCTGTTCGACCTCGATATCGGGCAGCACGGTCGACAGTTTCTCGATCGCCTCGTCGGCGTCGACGATGCGACGTGGCTCGGCAAACAGCGAAGCCGTCTTGATGTCGGTGGCCAGCACCTCGCCATTGCGGTCGACGATGTCGGGACGCGAGGCGGTGACACGCGATTCAGGCCCGCTCGACATTTCGGGGTCCAGCATGCCGAGATAGACGAGGCGTCCGGCAATCGTCGCATAGATGCCGAAGAACACCGCCATGGTCATGACGACGCGGTTGCGCGTGCGCCCGCCATTCGCCTTGCGCGCGCTGTCGACGACGATCGACGTTCCCTTGCCTTCGCTATTGCCGCGTTTCTTGCCGAACCAGCCGATCATCGGGCAATCCCTCCAGTCACGGTCTGGTCCGGGGCAGCTTCGGCAACACCGCCGAAACGCTCTTTGGTGATGTCTTCGATCGTCAGCGGCCGCACAGGCAGTTCATTGAGACCGACGATCTGGCGGGCATCCAGTGGCTGAAGCTTGAGCTCGGACTCGTAGGCCTGCGATAGCTTCTGCAGACGCGAGGGCTGGGTGAGCAGGCTCCAGTCGGCTTTCAAAAGATCGATCGTGTCTTCCTCGAAACGGATCTGCGCCTCGATCTTGTTGACGGCCTTGAGCTGGTTTTCGGCCTCGTCCTTGGTCTTGTAGGTGAATGCCGCGGCGCCAACCATGACGGCGATCAGCACGATGTCACTGGTGCGGAACATTGGCTCACCTTTCTCCCGACTGACTGACGTCGGGAAGCTTCGGAAGTCCGAAAATGGAAAAGTCTTCGCCGCGCGGGGCAGCCGCGGTGCGCACAGCCGCCCGCAGCTTGGCCGAGCGCGAACGCGGGTTGATGGCCGTCTCGGCGTCACTTGGCCCGACCGCACCGCCCGCCTTGTCGAAAGTCGTGACGATGGTTTCGAGTTCGGGCATGTAGCGCGAGCGCGACGGGCTGGACGACCGGTCAGTGATGAAACGCTTGACGATCCTGTCTTCCAGCGAATGGAAGGTGACGACGACAAGCCGCCCACCGGGCTTGAGCGCGCGTTCGGCTGCAAACAGCGCGCGCGCCAGCTCGCCAAGCTCGTCGTTGACGTAAATGCGCAGCGCCTGGAACACGCGCGTCGCCGGATGAATCTTGTCCTTGGGCGCGCGGCCGATATGGGTCTCGATGGCATCGGCCAGATCGAGCGTGCGTTCGAAAGGACGCTTTTCGCGGCGGCTTTCAATCATGCGGGCAATGCGCCCGGCATGGCGCTCTTCACCGAGGAAACCAAAGATACGCGCCAGATCGCCCGTCTTGAAGCGATTGACGATATCGGCGGCACTGGCGCCAGCCTTGGCCATGCGCATGTCGAGCGGACCGTCGGTACGGAACGAGAAGCCCCGCTCGGCCTGGTCAAGCTGCATGGAGGACACGCCAATGTCGAGCACGACGCCGTCTGCCAGCTCGACATGTTCGTCAAGGCTGGAGAACGGCGCTTGAACCAAGCGCAACTTGCCGCCCGATTGCGCTTCAAGTTCGCGCCCGGCAGCAATGGCGTCCGGATCGCGGTCGATCGCCACCACCGACGCACCAGTTGCCAGGATGGCCTTGGTGTAGCCGCCAGCCCCGAAAGTGCCATCGACGATCACGTCGCCCGGCTGCGGATTGAGCGCAGTCAAGACCTCGGCGAGGAGAACCGGGATGTGGCGGGCCTGGCCGCCCTCATGATCATTGCCGTGAGCCGCCATCATTCCGGTCGCTCCCCAGGCTTCGTCCCCTGCCGAAGCTTCAAGAGCCGCGTCCGGACTTCCGCGCCGTGGGCGCGCAGCCGCTCCGGCTCCCACATCTGAAAAAACTGTCCACGCCCGACAAAGGCCACGTCCGTGGTGATCCCGGTATGCTCGCGCAGGAAATCCGAGACCGAGATGCGCCCGTCCTGGTCGAGCTTCAGGAAGGTGCTGTCGCCATGGATGAAAAAGGACATGTCGTCCGCCGTCTGCAGGAACGGATCTTCTTGCGCGATGCGCTGTTCGTAGCGGTCGAGCAGGTCGAGCCCACCGACATCCAGTGCTGGAACATCGAGCGCCCTCAGCGCATAGAGCTCCGTGTAGCCGCGCTTCTGCAATACGGCACGGAAATGCGCCGGAACGGAGACCCGTCCCTTCGCATCGATCCTGTTGACCGCATTTGACAGAAACCGATCCATCGTCTGATCCGGCCACTTTCGCGGCCGCGCCCCTCATCGTCGTCCGCGCCCCAATGGCCCGGCGCAATCCCAGACTGCCTCCGTCGATCGACAACGCATCGCCACCCGAAGCCGCCGCGGCTACCGGATCAGCGAACGCCTCACCCTCTACTGGAACGAAATCATGGTTACCGATTTGGGATAACATGGGGTGATATGGGCGTCAACGGGAACAGGGTACACTGGGACACCACGACCAGCCTTTTGGGCCCTTTCGCGGCGTCCCGTTTTTTATGATCCATTAAGGCTAACGAAGGGTTATCAACTGGCCCAGCGCGCCCAGCACCCTTGCCCGGGTGCGTCAGTCGCCTTAGCGTCGCTGTGAAGGTCCCTGCCCGGAAAGCCCCCAACCATGACGAACGCATCCAACTCCCGCGCCGCCTCGCTCGCCCACCTGCGCAGTGCCACGCTTTCCGTCGGCGACCCCATCCCCTTGCCCTTGACGATGGCTGCGATTTTTCATGCTCCAGGTGACGCCACCGGCTTCAACCAATATGGCCGTTTCTCCAACCCGACATGGGATGCCGTGGAAGAGATGCTCGGGCATCTGGAAGACGCGCCATGCTTGGCATTTCCGTCCGGCATGGGCGCGATCTCGGCCGTGTTTTTCGCCTTGCTCAAATCGGGCGACCGCATCTTGCTGCCTTCCGACGGCTACCACACCACCAGGATCCTGGCGGACCGCTTCCTCGGCGCGTTCGGCGTGGCTTGCGACGTCAGGCCGACATCATCGTTCCTCGACGGCGGCTTCGACGGCTATCGCCTCGTCTTTGTCGAAAGCCCGTCCAATCCGACGCTCGACATCTGCGATATCACCGCTGTGGCTGAGGCCGTTCACAAGGCCGGCGGCCTGCTTGTCGCCGACAACACCACAATGACGCCCTTTGGCCAGCGCCCGCTCGATCTCGGCGCCGACATCGTCGTTGCCGCCGACACCAAGGCCCCCAACGGCCACTCGGATGTGCTGTTCGGCCATGTCGCCAGCCGCAACGCCGAAATCATGACCGCCGTCGCCGACTGGCGCCAGACCGCCGGCGGCATTCCCGGTCCATTTGAGGCATGGCTCGTCCATCGCGGCCTGGAAACGCTCGAACTGCGTTTCGACCGCATGTGCGCCTCGGCTGAGATCATCGCCCCAAGGCTGAAGGCTCATCCGGCGATCCGCTCGATCCGTTTCCCCGGCCTGGAAGGAGACCCATCGCACAATCTGGCGCGCGCCCAGATGGAACGCTTCGGCTTTCTCATCAGCTTCGTGGTGGCTTCGGAAGACAAGGCGGAGGATTTCATCAACGGTTGCGAGCTGATGCATGCCGCCACATCCTTTGGCGGCGTCCACACTGTTGCCGAACGGCGCACCCGCCGCGGCGATGCCGTACCGCCAGGCTTCGTCAGGCTTTCAGTCGGCTGCGAGCCGGTAGAGGAACTGTGGCAGGCGATCAAGGCGTCGCTGGACAGGATCGTCGCTTGAACGCCTACGAAGCGACGTCCTCGCCGCTGATGCTTCGCTGGCCATGCAGAACGCGGAGGATGACAATGTCGCCGCCTGCAACACGGTAGTAAATAAGGTATTCGCCTTCTCCGAGGACTCTGGCGCCTTCAGCAATGTCGGGACAGGCCTTGCCCAAAATGCGGATACGATAAAAGGCCGTTCCATCGCTGCTCGAAGCGATCAAGCAGACGGTCTGCGGCGCCCTCATTGTAAGCGGCGACGTAGCACCAAATTTCGATCAGGTCTTCTTCGGCCCTGGCAGTTCTCCTGACGCGCACGCCTTGGCCTCAATGACCTGCTTGTGCAAGCCGCTTGCGCGCTTCGGCCTTGAGCTGCTCCATAGTGTCGAACTGCCCCGGCCCGCTGTCGATGCCTTCCTGGATCAGCGCGCGCAGTTCCTCGACGGTGTAGCCAAAAAGATCGCGACGCTCTTTCCACAGTCGCAACGCGTCGCGGATCACTTCGCTTGCGGACGCATATTCACCCGCATCGACCGCACCATCGACGGCGGCGGCGAGTTCGGGCGACAGCGTGATGCTGCGTTTGTCGACATGGCCCATGGCTGCGGCTCCTGTTTGCAAGATGGTACGATCAAATCGCACCATCTTCAAGAATTCAGCAGATGCATCTACAGCCGCGCAATCCCCGCGCCTTGAATCACGACGCGCAAAGATCGCCGCAAGACACTGAAGACATGGGCAAAAGGCAGCGCCAGCTGGCCTATAAGCCGGGTTCTGTATGGCCCCCGCGCCTTGCGGTGCGGGAACGTGGCGACCATTCATCTTGGACGCATGTTGCCATGCGCCTCACGCAACCTACCCGGGCGGTGAGCCGGAAACAGCCCTGAGGGTTGCCCCTCATACCACCCCTATTCGGTTTTGCTCCCGGTGGGGTTTACCGTGCCGCTCCTGTTGCCAGTCGCGCGGTGGGCTCTTACCCCACCCTTTCACCCTTACCGCGGAAACCGCGGCGGTTTGCTTTCTGTGGCACTTTCCCTGGGGTCGCCCCCGCCGGCCATTAACCGGCACCGTGTATCCATGGAGCCCGGACTTTCCTCACCCACTACCTTTCGGCAATTGCAGGTGCGGCCGCCCGGCCAGCTGGCAAGGCGTATAGAATGGTTCGCAAGGCAAAAGGCAAACGAAAACATTCGCCTTCCTGAGGAACCATTCTGTCGCGTGCGTTAACGGCCGATACGAGCCTGCACTTTCTTGCAATAGGCGGCAGACGTCGGGTTCATGCGCTTGGCGCCATGGCCGGCGTTGTATTTGAGGATCGTGCCGCAGGTCGTGCCACCGCTAAGCTCGTGGGCCTTGGCGAGGTACTTCATGCCGAACTTGATGTTGGTCTCGGGATTGAAGAGACCCTTCGCCGAGCCGGAATAGCCCATCATGCGTGCGGTCGCCGGCTTGATCTGCATCAGGCCGATTTCGCCAGCCCGGCCAGTCGTGTTCGGACGATAATTGCTTTCGACGCTGATCACAGCATGGGCAAGCGAAACGGGAACGCCGTATGACGAAGCATAGCGCGCGACGATTTCACCGTAAGGCGCGCTTGTCTTGGTGGCCTTGGCGGCTTTTTCCGCCTGGTCTTTCACTGTCTTGGCGCCCTTGGCGCCGATCGAGGCGGTTTTGAAATCGTCGACGGCAGCTTCCTTCTTGGAGCTGCTGCAGAAGAGGTAGGGGCAATCGTCGGCAGCCTTGTTCATTTTGGCTTTTGTGGTGGCTTCGATGATCGCCTGGGAGGCCCGAACAGCACCCTCTTGGGCGTGAGCGGCAAAAGAAGTCAGGCCGGCGGCTAATGCCACCGCAACAACGGTCAGATTCTTCATATTATCCTTGTTCTCGAATAGGCCGCGCGAAAACAACGCGCAGCATCCCTTCCTGACGCCGGGGGCCCTCTTCGGGGCATTGGCAGGATTTATCCGGCGCCTTGCACAAAGATGCATTTGCAGGGGGAACTGGCGTGAAAAATGACCAGCCAAGTCACAAAGCGTGACAGGTTGTAATCTTGCGAATCAGCCACCTGAGCTAGTCAAGACTTCCCGGAAGCGATGAAAGCAGTCGGCGCAAGGTCGAAAATGTCGAGGCATCCGCCACGCCATTGACGCTGCTCGTGCGGAAATGTCGTTGAAAAGCTTGGATAGTTATCGCTGTCTGGGCATCGAAACGGCCTGTGATCTCGACGCCGTAGCCATAGAGCGCCAGCATCGACTGCAGTTCCTCCACGGCGGGACCGGTATCGCCCGGTTGCAATATCGTGTGCCCATTACGCGGCGTCGGTGCGACCCAATGACCTACGCCGGCTTCATGCAGCATCTTCCAGGAAAACCTCTCGCCTGGGTCAACTTTGCGTCCCAAGGCGACATCCGAGTGCGCCAGAACACGTTCGGGCGACACATCATGGCGCTCGATGATGCCGAGACAGAGCGCAATCACGGCTTCCATCTGGCGCATGGGAAAGGAACGATAACCAAGCGCGTGGCCAGGATTGACGATCTCGATGCCGATGGAGCAGGAATTTATGTCGGTCTGGCCGCGCCAGGAGCTTTTGCCGGCATGCCAGGCGCGGTCGCCTTCGCGCACCATCTGCACGATGCGGCCATCCTCGTGCACCAGATAGTGCGACGAAACTTCGCTCACCGGATTGCACAGCCAGGCTTCGGCGCCCTCGCCCGTTGCCATGCCGGTGTAGTGCAGCACGATCGTGTCGGGCGTCATCCCATCCTTCCGCGGCCCGAAATTGGGCGAAAGCCGTACCTCGGCATGCGGGTGGTCGGGCTGAAAACCGCTCATGCGTGCCGCAATCCCCTTTCGATCATCTCGTAGGCCGCGTTGATGGCAGCGATGCGTGTCGTCGCGATCCTGATAAACTCCTCCGGCAGGCCACGCGCAATCAGCTTATCGGGATGGTTGCTGGCGACAAGCTTGCGATAGTGCTTGCGCACATCTTCAAACGACCTGCCGCGCTCGATGCCGAGCACGCGATAAGGGTCAGCCTCGCCAAGGTCGAGGTGGCGCGCCAGGATCGTCTGGTAGTGGTTTTCCTCGATGCGGAATATCTCGGACACGCGGTGCAGGAAGGTGCTTTCGCGCTGGTGCAGCATCCCGTCCGCCTTGGCGATATGGAACAAACCGTCGAGAATATCCTCGAGCATGCCGCAATTGGCGTGCCCCGAGCCGCACAGCCGCGCCATGCGCTCGGCATAGAACTCGAAGCCGGCGGCATCCTTCTGGGCGATATCGTAGAGGCGCGCCACATCCCGCGCGTGCTCGGGCGGAACGGCAAAAATCTCGTAGAAGGCGCGAACCTCGTCCTGGGACACCACGCCGTCGGCTTTGGCCATCTTGGCCGAAAGCGCGATCATCGCCACCGAAAAGGCAACGCGGCGACGCAGCTCGGCATCGCCTGAAAAGATGGTGCGGACGGCCTCCACGACATCGGCGACGCCGTTTGCCGCCGAAGCCGAGATACGCGCGATGAAGTCGCCGAGACGGTCCCAAATCGACATGGCCGCTTCTTAGGATGAAACATTCGCAAATGCGAGATGACTTTGCGCATAAGGGTAACTTTGTCGGCAACACGTGCATCTGGACCAAAAAACTGGACCAAAGGAAAGTGCACGACGAAAAAGCAAAGTCCCGTTATCGAATTGCGCCATGGACGCGCGCAACACCACCCACCCGGCAAAGACGTTTTCCCGCGAAACCATCGGCCTTGCCCTTGGCACGCTCGGCGTTGTCATCTTCGGCGGCACCTTGCCGGCGACGCGCGTTGCGCTGACGACATTTTCGCCATGGTTCGTAACGAATGGCCGCGCCGCGGTCGCATCGCTTGCCGCCGCACTGCTGCTTTTGATCCTGCGCAAGCGCTTGCCCAGGGACGATGCGCCGGCTTTGTTCCTCGCCGGGCTGCTACTGGTGTTCGGCTTTCCGATCTTCTCCTCCATCGCCATGCAGACCGTGCCAGCCTCGCATGGCGGCGTCGTGCTCGGCGTGCTGCCGCTGGTGACCAGCATCTTCGCAGCATTGATCGGCGGTGAGCGGCCCTCGGTATTCTTCTGGATCTGCGGTGTTGCAGGTGCTGCCCTGGTTGTGGCCTTTGCCATGCGCGACAATGGCATGAGCCTGACAACCGGCGACATGTTCTTGTTCCTCGCCGCTTTGTCCGCGAGCCTGGGTTATGTCGTATCGGGGAAGCTCGCTCGCCACATGCCCGGCTGGGAGGTCATCTGCTGGTCGCTGATCCTGACCGCGCCGATCTCGATCCCCGGAGCGATCTGGAGCTGGCACCCGGAATTCGCAAATGCATCGGGTGCTGCGACTTTCTCGTTCCTGTATCTGAGCTTCGGCTCGATGTTCCTTGGCTTCTTTGCCTGGAATGTCGGGCTTGGCATGGGCGGCATTGCCCGCGTCAGCCAGGTTCAGCTGCTGCAATCCTTCGTCACGCTCGCCATCTCGGCCTTCCTGCTGAAGGAGCATGTCAGCGGCGAAACCGTGCTTTTCGCGCTCGCTGTCATCGCCATCGTCGCATTGGGCCGACGTGCCCGCGTCGCGCGCTGAGCCAAGGAAAAAGGCCGGAGACTGAGCTCCGGCCTTTCCTCCTCCCGCTAACTTACTGCGCCGGGGCCGCTGGCTCTGCCGGCTTCGGCTGCATCGCATCGTGGTTCTGCATGTCGCCGCCCGTGCCTGTTTCAGGCGTCGGCGTAATGCTTTGGGTCGTCGAATTGTCGGTTGCCGGCGGCACGGCCTGAGGCGTTGCTGGCGCAGGGGTGGCTGGCGCCGGCTGCTCGGTAACAGGCGGTTTCACGCTCTCGGTGGTGGTGCTGTCGGTGTTGCTGTCGCTACAGGCGGCAATGCCAAATAGAGCGATGGCAGAAACAGACGCGAGAATGAGCTTTTTCATAACATGTTCCTTTCCAAAACGGCCCGCCAGGCAGGCTGTCGGAGAGAAAATGCATGGGATGCCGAGCGGTTTCATAACGTTCGGAGTCTGGCTGTCACATAGCTGACCGCGCGCCATGTCGCGTCGCCGTCATCGCCGCGTCACCGCGCTGTCACGCCGATGCGCTACCCGCTGCGCCAACAACGAAGCGGGGAATCGCATTTCCATGACCGACGTTTCCGGAGAACTTGTCTTTCGTCGCGGCAAGAAAGTTGGCAAGGCGGTCTATCAAAACCGCGCCCTTTCCAAGCAGGGGCTGTCCGAGCGGCTCTTTGCGCTTTTGTTTTCCGGTCTTGTCTACCCCCAGATCTGGGAAGACCCCGATGTCGACATGGAGGCGATGCAGCTCGCCGAGGGCCACAGGGTCGTCACCATCGCGTCAGGCGGCTGCAACATCCTCGCCTACCTCACCCGCTCGCCTGCCCGCGTTGATGCCGTCGACCTCAACGGCGCGCACATCGCGCTCAACAAGATGAAGCTCGCAGCGGTTCGCCACCTGCCGTCGCAGGCAGATCTGTTTCGGTTCTTCGGCGAAACCAACGTCGAGCACAATTCGCACGCCTATGACCGCTTCATCGCCCCGCATCTCGATCCATCGAGCCGTCACTACTGGGAAAGCCGCAACTGGCGCGGCAAACGCCGTATCTCCACCTTCGACGGCAATTTCTACAAGACCGGCCTGCTCGGCCTGTTCATCGCCGCCGGTCATCGGGTGGCGAAACTCTACGGTGTCGACCCCGCCGCCATCATGGCGACCGGCAGCCAGCACAAGCAGCGCCGCTTCTTCGACGAGAAGATCGCACCCGTCTTCGAACGCCGCATGTTGCGCTTCGTCACCTCGCGCAAATCCTCGCTGTTCGGCCTCGGCATTCCCCCAGCACAATACGACTCGCTTTTGACCTCTGGCGACGGCTCCATGGCCTTCGTGCTCAAGGCTCGCCTCGAAAAGCTCGCTTGCGATTTCCCGCTCAAAAACAACTATTTCGCCTGGCAGGCTTTCGCGCGGCGCTATCCTCAACCGGGCGAAGCTGCCCTGCCCGCCTATCTCGAACAGGCCAACTACGCGACGATCCGCGGCAATATCGGCCGTGTCGGCATCCATCACGCCAATTTCACCGAATTCCTCGCCGGCAAGGACGCCGCAACGACAGACCGCTTCGTCCTGCTCGACGCGCAGGATTGGATGAGCGACGCCCAGCTCAACGCGCTGTGGAGCGAAATCACCCGGACAGCCGCACCTGGCGCCCGCGTCATTTTCCGCACCGCCGCCGAGCCTAGCCTTTTGCCAGGCAGGCTTTCGCCCGCTCTGCTCGACCAGTGGAGCTATGAAGACGCCCAGTCGCGCGATTTCACCGCCCGCGACCGCTCGGCGATCTATGGCGGCTTCCATCTCTATGTGAAGAGGCCCTGATGAGCGCGCCGGAGCTTTTGGCCAGCCATTCCGGGCTGATGGACCGCGTCTACCGGCACCAGCGCCACATCTACGACCTGACGCGCAAATATTACCTGCTCGGCCGCGACCGCATGATCGCGGAGCTCGATCCGCCTGCCGGCGGAACCGTGCTGGAGCTTGGCTGCGGCACAGGGCGCAATTTGATCCTCGCTGCCCGCCGCTTTCCCCAGGCGCATTTCCACGGCCTCGACATCTCCACCGAGATGCTGGCGACGGCCAGGGCCTCGATCGCCAAGGCGGGTTTGTCCGACCGCATCACCGTGGCCCAGGCGGATGCAACCGCATTCGATGCTGAAGCCCTGTTCGGCAAAACCAGCTTCGACCGTGTCTTCATCTCCTATGCGCTGTCGATGATCCCAAGCTGGGAACGCTCGGTTTCGGCCGCGTTGGCAGCGTCCAACGGTTCCGTACACATCGTCGACTTCGGCCAGCAGGAGCGCCTGCCCGGCTGGTTCCGCAGCTTGCTCACAGGCTGGCTGGCGCGTTTCCATGTCACCCCGCGCAAAACCCTTGCCAGCGAAATCGCCCGCCAGGCCCAGGCGGCAGGACAAGGCTTCCACTTCACCGCGCTTTATCGCGGCTACGCCTGGCTTATCGTCATTGGCGGACCTATCTGAGCGCCGCAACCAGTGCCGCAAGCATGGCCTGCGGCTTGTAGTGCAGCTTCGATGGCGTCAGGCCCAGCCTGACGACCACCAGATTGGCCGAAGGCACGATCGCCACCGTCTGCCCGTCATGCCCCTGCATCCAGAACGCGTCAGTCGGCAAATCAAAGCTGGCATCGGGATTTCCACCCGGCGGCGTGCCACCTTCGGGCCCGCGCAGCCAGAGCTGGCCATGGCCGTATGTTCCATTCGATGCAGGCGCCTTTTCGCGCATCCAGCCGACATAGCCTTCCGGCAGGATGCGCGTGCCATTCCACACACCGTCCTGCAGCAGGAACTGGCCGAAGCGCGCCCAGTCATGGCCGGTGGCATAGAGATAGGACGAGCCGGCGAAGGTGCCGCGCGCGTCAGCCTCCAGCACCGCACTGGTCATGCCAAGCGGGCCGAACAGTTTTTGGCGCGGCCAGGCCAGCGCCTTTGCGGGGTCGCCCACCGCATCCTGCCACAGCCGCGACAACAAAACCGTCGTGCCGCTGGAATAGGAAAACACCTTGCCGACCTCATGCGCCAAAGGCTTGGCCGCGGCAAAGCTCGCCATATCAGGCTCGAGATAAAGCATGCGGGTCACATCGGTAACGTCGCCATAATCCTCATTGAATTCGAGCCCGCTCGACATCGCCACCAGGTCGGCAAGGCTGATCGCAGCACGCCCGTCGCTTTTCCAGGGCTCGAACAGCGCGGTCTTGTCGACCGACATCTTGCCCTCGCCGACCAGCGTTCCGATGATCGCTGCCGTCACCGTCTTGGTCATCGACCAGCCGAGCAGTGGGGTTGCAGCGCTGAAACCCTCGCCATAGCGCTCGCCGACAATCCTGCCGTTCTGGACGACGACGATGGCGCGCATGCCTGGCCCAGCCAGCGCCGCATCATCAAGAATGGCGTTGATGGCAGGATCCTGCGACGCCTCTACGCGCTCGCCTTCCGGCCATAGAGCATCGCCATTGGCGGCGGGTGCCGCCGGCACGGCCCCAAGTCCTGCGGCGTTCAGATCGCCGTCCGGCACGTTGGCGCAGCCCATCCCGTCATGAACAACCGCGAGGCCTTTGCCAAAGACGCCAAACAACCCGGCACGCACGGTGCCGGCACTCTGGTCGACATGGACCGACATCAGTTTGAGCAACGGATGCCCCGGCGCCTGGACGTCGTCGGCAAGCACCTGATTGGCGTCGCGGCCGGCAACAAAGACGTTGGAACAAACGATCTTGGCGGCATAGCCGGAGCCGACACGGATCAAATCAGGCGGTGCAAAGTAGAGCCAGACGGAAAGACCGGCAACCGCCAGGACGGCTAGACTAACCAGCCATTTGAGGATTCTGCCCGCTACGCGCATTGCGTCCCCACCCCCGGGATCATGCTTCCGCCATGGAATTGCCGTCATTCCTCACGCAAATCTTTCAGGCTGTCGAGCACGATCAACTGTTTATCAACCATGATCGGCGAAGACTGGGAGGGGATATGCGGTGTCTTGGGGAAACCGCTGATCCATCGACGTAGAATCTGGCCACGGGGCCAACCCCATAACGACAAGCTCTGACCGGCTGTGCTGGTCCAAGGAGAAGTGATGCGCCGCGTTTCGGCTCTTGTGCTGCTCGCCTTCCTCGGCGCCTGCTCGACCGTAGACACCCTGTCCCTTGCCCCCACCGGCAAATCGACAACCATGGCCAGCGTGTCGGTCAAGAACCCACGCTTCAGCGACAGCGATCCGCACCAGTGGGAAAGCGGCGCGCCCTGGACCTACGCGATCCACGGCACCGACGTGTCGAAGTACCAGACCTCGATCGACTGGGCCAAGGCCAAGGGCAGCGGCATTTCCTTCGCCTTCATCAAGGCGACCGAAGGCGGCGACCGCGTCGACGACTATTTCAGCGAGCACTGGCGCGGGACCAAGGCGGCCGGCGTGCCACGCGGCGCATATCATTTCTACTATTTCTGCCGTCCGGCAGCAGAGCAGGCAAGCTGGTACATTAACAATGTGCCAAGGGAAGGCTCTTCGATGCCGCCCATCCTCGACATGGAATGGAACCCGCAGTCGCCGACCTGCAAGCTGCGCCCGCCTCCCGCCACCGTGCGCAGCGAGATGAAGATCTTCCTCGACATCGTCGAGAAGCATTACGGCAAGAAGCCTATCATATACACCTCGATCGACTTCTTCGAAGACAACAACCTGTCTACGTTCCCGGGCTATCATTATTGGCTGCGTTCGGTTGCCGGTCACCCGACCACGAGATACGGCAGCCACCCCTTCACCTTCTGGCAATACACCGGCACGGGTGTCGTGCCGGGCATCAAGGGCGACGCCGACATCAATGTATTCAACGGCACCGAGCAGCACTGGAAGAAGTGGCTCGCCGCCAACACCCAATAGCCCGGACTGCACCGCTGGGCTGCGCATTTCGCATGGCTGATGCGACAAGAAGAGGGGGTGCGGCCCTCGCCCCGTTTCTGTATAGGCGCGGCAAGACATTTGAGCTGGCCGTCCCTGCTTTCGCTGTAGCGAAAGCCTTGACGTGACGGGCCACGCAGGAGAGCTGCCCATGAAACTGCTGAGCAAGGCGCTGGTCGCCGTACTTTTGACCACAGCCGCAATGCCGGCAATCGCGCAGGACACCGCCGCAGTGCCCCAGGGTGCTCCGACAGTCACCTCGGAATGCGGCGACGACTTCGCCACCTGGAAGCAGAACCTTGCCAATGAGGCCCGCGCCGCCGGCGTCGGCGAGCAGGGGCTTGCAGCTTTGGCCAACGCGGCGCTCGACCCGAAGGTGCTGGAACGCGACCGCGCCCAGGGCGTCTTCGCCCAGACCTTCACCCAGTTTTCCGAGCGCATGATCAGCGACTACCGGCTCAAGCACGGTGCCGCCAACCTGCAGAAATATGGCCAGTACTTCACCATCGCCGAACGGGACTACGGCGTGCCCGGACCGGTGATTGCCGCGTTCTGGGGACTGGAGACGGATTTCGGCGCGGTGCAGGGCAATTTCAACTCGCTCAACGCGCTGGTGACGCTGGCGCATGACTGCCGCCGGCCTGACCTGTTCCGCCCGCAGGTGATCCCGCTGATCACCTTGATCGACCGCAACGTCCTGCCCGCCGACGTCAAGGGTGCATGGGCCGGCGAAATCGGCCAGACCCAGATCCTGCCCACCGACTATCTGGCGCGCGGCGTCGATGGCGACGGCGACGGCATTGTCGACCTGCGCAACAGCCCGGCCGACGTCATCTTGACCACCGGCAAGAAGATCCAGTCACGCGGCTGGAAGCGCGGCGAGCCGTGGATCGAGGAAGTCAAGGTTCCCGCCGAAATGGCCTGGGAACAGACCGGCCGCACCAACAAGCAGCCGCTGACCACATGGGCCGACATGGGCGTCACCATGCGCGACGGCAGCCCGCTCAAGGACAATGGGCTGAAAGCGGCGGTCGTCTTGCCGATGGGCCGCAAGGGTCCGGCCTTCCTGACCTACGACAATTACGACGTCTATCTCGAGTGGAACCAGTCGGCGACCTACACGCTGACCGCGGCGAACTTTGCAGCGCGTCTCGCCGGCCAGCCGGCGTTTGATCGCGGCAATCCCGACCCGGGCCTGACAGGCGAAGCCATGAAGCAGCTGCAGCAGAAGCTGGCCGACAAGGGCTACGACGTCGGCGGCATCGACGGCATCTTGGGCACCAACACCCGTGAAGCCATCCGCCAGGAACAGATACGCCTCAAGCTGCCGGTCGATGGCTGGCCAACTGACGAGCTGCTGGCCGATCTTCAGGCGAGCAGCGAGTAGCGATCAGCGAATAGTGCGTGCGACAACGCACCTTCACTATTCACTAGCTAAAACAACGAGGCCGCGTCGTGATGGACCGGCCTCCAGCCGAGTTCGGTCCGCGCCTTGTCTCCGCTCAGGCGCTGGCTGATGGCATAACCCCGCGCCCATTCGCCCAGGCGTTCTGCTGCAAGATCGGCGCTGATGACGCGCCGTTCCGGCCTATCCACCCCCTGCAGCCGCGCCACCTCCTGGACGATCTCGCCGACAGTCAGCCCTGAGATGGCGGAGCCATTGTAGACCGAGCAGGCATCCGCCTTTTCAACGACCCGCAGGTACAGGTGGGCCAGGTCGTCCGCATGGACCAGCGGCCAGACCACATCTTCCGAGCCGATGACCTCGACCGGCCTGCCCTCGCGTATCGCCTCGATGAACGAGGAAAACACCCCGCCATCGGCCGAATAGACCATTGCCGGATGGATGACCGCGCCTTCGACTTCCGGCGCCTGCAGCACGCGTCGCATGTTGTCGATCATCCAGCCGAAGGCCGGCAGCGGCGCGAACGGGCTATCCTCGGTGGCCACGTGCTCGCCGGTGGCACCAAACAGCCAGCAACCGCCGGTATAGACCAGGCGCGGCCGCGTCGGCATCGCACCGAGCACAGGCAACAGCGCATCGAGCAGTGCCGTCTCGACCGGGCCCATGTCGTCGCCGAAATCGGCCGCGGCGTGGATCACGGCGTTCACCGGCGGAAGTCTGCCAACCCATTCACCCGGCGCGCGCAGGTCGCCGAGCAGAGGCTTGGCACCTGCGGCCCTAAGGCGTTCGGCCGATGCTTCGGAACGAGCGAGGCCGATTACCTCATGGCCGCCCTCGGCCAGACGCCTCAAAATATGGCTGCCGATGAATCCGGTGCCGCCGAGAAGGAAAATGTGCATGGGAATGGTCACTTAGCGAGTAGCGAGTAGCGAGTAGCGAGTAGCGAGTAGCGAGTAGCGAGTAGCGTAGATCGGAGCAGCCAAACGGCAATTCAAGCCGCGTCGCCCTGTTCACTACTCACTATTCGCAATTCCCTATTCGCTCCTTGCCTCAATCCGCCATCGTTTCCAGGCTGGCGAAGCCTTGCGGTGCCTCGCCCTCGTCGAACGGCGTCGTTACCTCAACGAATGTGTCGGGATAAAAGCCGTTGAAGCGAGTCCTGAGCGACAGCGAGTAAGCGCCGATATGGCCGATCTCGATCCAGTCGCCGGTGTCGATGGTCTCGGGCAGCCAGAATGGCCTGGACAGGATGTCGACGGAATCGCAGGTCGCCCCGCACACCTTGAAAGGCACGATCTTGCCGACGTCGCCATTGCGCGTGCGGATCGCCGGATCGGGAATGAAGCGCGCCGGCAGCGTGATCTTGCCGGTCCACGAATCCGATAGCGACGCCCAGATGCCGTCATTGATGTAAATGCGCCGGCCCTTGCGCAGCAAAACGCGCACGATCAGCGACAGGCAGCGCGCCACGATCACCCGGCCAGGCTCGGCGACCAAAGGCATATCATTGAAATTATATTCCTTCAGATCGCCGCGAAAGCGCGACATGATCTGCCCGATCGAGGGCATCACCGGCTTCTTGCTGTTGGGATCATGGCCATATTCGGCCGGAAAGCCACCACCGACGTCCAGCCCGGCAAGATCGAAGCTGACGCGGTTGCGAACCCAGTCGACCGACGCAAGCGCCCGCTCGTAGGTGTCGGGGTCCTCGATCTGGGAGCCGACATGAAAGCACAGCCCGACCCTGTAGCCATTGCGGTTCAGCCGTTCGGCCAGCTCGACGGCATAGGCAGGTCCCGCGCCGAATTTCTTCGACAGCTCATAGGCCGCAGAACCCTTGGTCTGCACGCGCACGAACACCGTGATCGCGCCTGGGTCGATGTCGAGCGCGCGCACCACGCGGCTGAGCTTGGTGATCTCGTCTTCATGGTCGACGGCAATCACCCTGATGCCATAGGTCTCGAGCGCCAGCCGGATGTCGGACTGCGCCTTGACCGGGTGCATGTAGATCATCTCGGCGTCGGACGAGACCTCCCGAACTGCCGCGAACTCGCCAGGCGACGCCACGTCGAACATCGTCACCCCGGCCTCGACCAGCGCCTTGAGCACGATCAGTTCGCCATTGGTCTTGACCGCATAGGCGGTCCTGCCGGGAAACATCTCCATGAAGTTCCGGGCATCGGTTTTCAGCACTTCAGGCCGGAAACAATAGACCGGAGCATCGGGACGGAGCGCCAGGGCTGCTTCGCGCGCATTTTCGAATCGCTGCATGCAAGCTCCTCGTTTCGAGCCGGGAATCTAAAGCAAGCCAGCGATGATGCAACCCGCGCGCCATCCAGCGGGCCGCTGCGTCACGTCACCGGAATCGGGTGGCCCTATCGGAGAAGCGCGACTACCGCTTGAATGTGACAGGGCGACGAAGGGAATCAAAATGTCTGCAAGAGACTGGGCCAAGCTTCTGTTGCTGGGCGTCATCTGGGGCGGCTCGTTCTTTTTCGTCCACATAGCGGTGGCCGAAATCGCACCGCTCAAGCTCGTCTTGTTTAGGGTGATGATCGCGGCCTTTGCGCTTCACGTCTATCTGCTGGTGCGCGGCCCCTCCTTCCGCCTGGCTTTGCCGCTCGCCGGAACCTTGTTTGGGCTGGCGCTGCTCAACAACGTCATCCCCTTCTCGCTCATCTTCGCCGGTCAGACCGAGATCGGCGCAGGCCTCGCCTCGGTGCTGAATGCCACGACGCCATTTTGGACCCTGATCGTCGCCAACATGATGACATCAGACGAGAAGCTGAACTGGAACAAGCTCGCCGGCATTGCGCTCGGCATTGGCGGCACTGCCGTCATGATCGGCCCCGGTCTTGTTGCCGGCCTCGGCGGCCCGGTCTGGGCCAAGCTCGCGCTGATCGGCGCAGCGCTGTCTTACGCCTTTGCCCTGATGGTGGCGCGCAGGCTCAAGGGCGTGCCGCCAGCGATCGTCGCCACCGGCCAGCTCACCGCCTCGACCGTGATGATGATCCCCATCGTGCTCATAGCGCACGGCACCGGCGGCCTGTTCACCGCAAGTGCCGGCGTATGGGCGGCGGTTTTCGCACTTGCGCTGTTGTCGACAGCTTTTGCCTATCTGCTGTTTTTTGGGCTGGTCGGGTCTGCTGGCGCCACCAACACCTCGCTGGTCACGCTGATCGTGCCGGCCAGCGCCATCCTGCTTGGCGTGACCTTCCTTGGCGAACGCCTCGAAACCTTCGAACTTGGCGGCATGGCCCTCATCGCGCTCGGGCTTGTGACCATCGACGGTCGCCTTTTCAGGCGTCGCACAGCTGCTGCCGGCTGAAAGTTTGCCACAATTTCTCCACAACCCTTACGGGCGCATTAGGCAAATAATTCCAAAGGCTAAGACGAGAGATTGCGTCGCAATTCTCACAATCTTGTCGCAATGCAGCACATTTTTTTCTTGTGTGTGGCTGAAATGACCCTAAATTCCGCCCTGTGACTTGCGCAGAGGAGGCTATGCATGGGACTGACTAGGTCAATCAATGCACTCATGATTTGCGCCGCATTCACTTTCATCGGCGCGCTCATTGTTGGAGCTCTTCCATAGGCCGCGTAGACGGCGGAAGACGATAGCACCTCTAAGGTGGAAAACTTCGAAAAGGCCGGGATCAAAATCCCGGCCTTTTTGGTTCCAAACCGCCTCAGGCCGCTGCCGAGCTTGGCGCTGCCTGCGAGCGAATGCCGATCATGTGGCATACGGCAAACACCAGGTCCGCCCGGTTCATCGTGTAGAAATGGAAGTCGCCAACGCCGCGCTCGACGAGGTCGTGCACCTGCTCGACCGCTACCGCCGAGGCAATCAGCGCATGCGTCTGCGGGTCCTTTTCGAGCCCGTCGAAACGCTCGGCGAGCCATGCCGGCACATGCGCGCCGCAACGAGAGGCGAAGTTGGCGACCTGCGTGAAGCTGTGGATCGGCAGGATGCCCGGCACGATCGGGATGTAGATGCCGGCCTTGCGCGCGCGCTCGACGTAACGCTCGTAAAGATCGTTGTCGAAGAAGAACTGGGTGATCGCACGCGTCGCGCCATTGTCGACCTTGCGCTTGAGCATGTCGAAATCGGTCGCGAAATCAGGGCTCTCAGGGTGCTTTTCGGGATAGGCCGACACGGAGATGTCGAAATCGCCCTGCCCCTTCAGCGCACCGACAAGCTCGGCACCGTTGGCATAACCGCCGGGATGCGGCTGGTAGGCAGCGCCCACGCCCTCCTTCGGGTCGCCACGCAATGCCACGAAGCGCTTGACACCCATGGCAGCGAATTCGGAAATAACCTGGTCGACCTCGCCGCGGCTGGCATCGACGCAAGTCATGTGCGCGGCCGGCGTCAGCGTCGATTCATCAAGGATACGCTTGACCGTGCGCGCGGTGCGCTCGCGCGTCGTCCCACCCGCACCATAGGTCACCGACACGAATTGCGGATTGAGCGGCTCAAGGCGCTTGATGGTGTCCCACAGCCGCGCTTCCATATCGTCGTTCTTGGGCGGGAAGAACTCGAACGAGACTTTGACGCGCTCGCCGATATTGGAACGCCTGGACAGCTGGTATTGGTTCATCAGGCGGTTTCCCTTGCGGCTTGTATTTCAGGATTGGGGTCGGCAATCAGCAGCCGGCGGTCGCGCGCCAGCCACAGCTTGACGGTGAGGCTCGCTTTGTTCGAGGAGCCGCGCGGTTCAAACTCCTGCGTCTCCTCAAGCTCCAGCCCGGCCTCGGCCAGCCAGTCGGCGATCTGCCGGTCGGCAAAGCCAAGCCGCGCATGCGCATGCTCGGAGCGCAGGAAATCGAGCCCATGGGGCGCAAAATCGACGATCACCAGCCGCCCGGCGGGGCGGAGCAGGCGCGCGGCCTCCTGGATGGCGCGTGCCGGGTCGTCGAGATAGTGCAGCACCTGATGAATGGTCACCAGGTCGAAGGCGTCGCGCTCGACGGGGGGCGAAAAGATGTCGCCCTGGCGCACCTGGGCGTTGGAAATGCCGGCCTTGTCGAGATTGGCACGCGCAACCGCCAGCATCTCGCGCGACTGGTCGATACCGACACCGCGGCGATAGAGCGGCGCAAAGATTTCGAGCAGCCGGCCTGTGCCGGTGCCAAGGTCGAGCATCGACTGGAACGGGCGCTTGCCGAGCAGCTTCAGAAGTGCGGCTTCGACCGCGCGGTCGGCGACATGCAGCGAACGCAACTCGTCCCAACTCGCCGCATTGGCGCTGAAATAGCGCGCGGCGCGCTCCTGGCGCTTGTGCTTAACGTCGTCGAGGCGCTCGAAATCGCGCACCACCTGGCTGTCGGCCTTGTCGATGCCCGACACCAGCCCTTGCACAAAGGCGCGCGCCTGGTCGGCATCCGACAGGCGGAAAAACGCCCAGGAACCCTCTTGATAGCGGTCGATCAGACCGGCCTCGAGCAGCAGCTTGAGATGGCGCGACACGCGCGGCTGCGACTGGCCGAGAATCTCGGTCAGGTCGGAGACCGTCAAATCGCCACGCGAAAGCAGCGTCAAAATGCGAAGGCGGCTGGATTCGGCCGCCGCCTTCAAGGTATCTACCATCGTGTCGAGTGCGACGTGCATCAGCTTCGTTTCTCGCCAAAAGACATAAACATATCTTTATGTGACGAAACGAGTGATTGCAACGCCCAATGTCGCATGCGGGCAAGAAAATGGCGCGACGGTGGGAGGATGCCATGCAGATGTTCGAGCAGCGCGAAGGCGAAGTGGCGCTCACCAACGATCCGGCAGCCATGCCGGGCGACGCCAAGCTTGTCTTCATCGGCAGCATCACCTCGCCGTGGAAGCTGCGCGAGGATTGCCCCAAGAACATGAATGCGGCGCGCGAAAAGGGCGGTGGCGCAACGCTCCAGATCGATGCGCCCTACCGGGCGGGACTTGCCGGTCTTGCCGGCTTCAGCCACGTCGTCATCCTCAGCTGGTTTGAACAGGCGCCGCGGAATCTGATTGTGCAGAAACCGCGCCATGCATCTGACGCCAAAGGTGTTTTCGCGCTGCGCTCGCCTGCCCGGCCCAACCCCATCGGCTTGCATATCGCCGCTATCGTTTCGATCGACATCGAAGCCGGGCGCATCGAACTGGATGCCATCGATGCGATCGACGGCACGCCAGTCATCGATGTCAAACCCTATTTCCCATCCGTCGATGCGTTCCCCGACGCCAGCGGCCCGAACAAGGGCAGCAGCTGATGAACCCACCCACCGGGCGCCGCCGCGCCATAGGCAAGGCGCTGACGCTGCTCTTGCCGCTGGCGCCTTACGCCGACACCGAGGCGATCAGGGCGGATGCGCAGGCCAAACACATGAAGACGCTGCCGCCGTCGATTGCGGTGTGGCTGGCGACCGTCGCCCATATCCGCCACGCCCACACCGACTATGAAAAGCTGCTTTCGGAAGGCTACGACCGCGATTCCGCGCGTTTCTTCATCCTCGACGAGATCAATGCCGTGCTGACACGCTGGCGCGCCACCCGCCTGCTCGATCCCGACGACGAGGACGTCTGAAGCGCCACCAGGCGGCCCCGATTGCCCGACCCGCACAATTCTGGTTTCCTCGAAATGGGCGGGTAATTTGCAGCGAGGAGGCAGCAAATGGCTGAAGGCACCGAACCATATCGTCACTATCACAAGGACGGCAGCCTGTGGGTTGTCGGCCAGACCAGTGGCGGCAAGGCCGATGGCTACTGGGAATGGTTTCGCAAGGACGGCACCAAGCTCCGTTCCGGCCATTTCAGCGGCGGCACCCAGGTCGGCGAGTGGACGACATATGACAAGTCGGGAAAGGTCTACAAGATTACTACTATCAAGGCGACGTCCGCCTCGCGCAGCAGTCCGCTGACCGACGCCGGCCTGCCACGCTGACGCGTCACCCCTGATAGACCCACTGCTCGGGCACGCGCACCGAAACCTCTTCGCCTGAGGTGATCAGGCCTGGTTTCTCGACCCAGGCAACAAGCCCGCGCAGGCGCTTGGCAACTCTCGGAAACAACAGCGAACCGGCATCATGGTCGGCCATGCCGGCATGTTCGGCAACCGAGCGCCCGGCGAGGCGGCACGGCGCGTTCTGCCCGTCGATCTTGATGGTCACCCCACCCTTGAAGAACAGCATCGTGCCCGATGGCAGCATCGACAGCATCGGCACGCCGTCGAGCAGAAGGTTGGCGCCGATCCACTCGGGCTTGATCTCAGCCAGGCCCATGCGGTCGGCGACGATCGCCATTTCGTCGGGCGCGACGATCGAAAGCTGGCGCTCATTGCGCATTTCAGTGCCGCGCGGATACCATGGCTCGCGGCCGCCCGAGCGTCTGGTGTGGCCGGCATGGAAATCGCCGTCGATGCCTTCGAAGCCGAGCGGCAAGGCTTCAACGGCCCGCGTCACGAAATGATCGAACCGCGCGACATAGACGCCCGCCACGCGACCGCTGAGCTTCCTGCCCGGCAAGATCTCGGGTTCGCCATCCCTGCGCATCGTCGGATCGAGCATTTTTCCGCCCTCTGATTTGAGACGGCACCATGCCGATCGATCAAACGGAAATCCAGACAAAAAGCCTGATCTTCCGATCACCAACCGTGATCAGTTAATGCATTTTCACCAAAGCCCCGCCGATCGAATAGCCCGCGCCAAAGGCACAGATCAGCCCGAAATCGCCAGGCTTCATGTCCTCATGGTTTTCCTTGAGGGCGATGATGGCCCCGGCCGCCGCGGTGTTGCCCAGCCGCTCCAGCACCATGGGTGCCGTGTCCTGGTCGGCCTCGTGGCCGAGCGCCAGCTTCAGGATCATCGCGTTCATGCGCGCATTGGCCTGGTGCAGCCAGTAGCGCCTGATATCCGACGGCGTCATGCCATGGTCGGCGAGGAAGGCGGTGATGAAGCGGTGCGCGGCATGCGTCACCTCCTTGAACACCTTGTTGCCGACCTGCTTGATCATGTTGCCCTCCATCTCGACGACAGAGGTGTTCTCCTGGCCGGCGCGCAGCAGGAAGCCGAAATTGGTGCGGATGTTGTTGGAAAACTGCGTCCAGTTGCGCGTATCTACGATCTCGAAGCGCCCCGCCCGCGTCTCCTTCGGCGCAATCGCCTCGACGACCATGGCCACCGACGCATCGCCAAAGATGAAGTGCGTCTGGCGGTCGCGGAAATTGAGATGCCCGGTGATGATCTCGGGCGTGACGATCAGCACACGCTTCTGCCCGCCCGCACGCACCAGATTAAAAGCGACATGCAGTGCTGCCGCTGCTGACGAGCAACCAAGGCTCATGTCGAAGGCGGCACCTTCGATGCCGAGTTCCTTCTGGATCTCGATGGATATGGCCGGATATGGCCGCTGCTGATGCGAGGCAGCGCATATGACCATGTCGATGTCTGCGCCGGTGAGCCCCGCATGAACAAGCGCCTTGCGCGCCGCAACGACGCCGAATTCGGCCTCGACCGAAAGCGCGTCGTCGTGGCGCGGAGGGATGCGCGGCGTCATCCGCTCCGGATCGAGAATGCCGTCGAGCGTGTGGACATGGCGATTTTTGACGCCGGAGGCGTAGACGATGAAATCACTGTCCGACTTCTTGATCAAATCCTGGCCGGCCGCCTGCCGCCGGGCATTCTCGATGTCGACCCAGATATTGAAGCTTTCGACCAACTCATCATTGCTGATCGTGGCTTCAGGAATTTCAACGCCGATACCGCTGATGATGACGCGATTCATGAAACCGTCCGATGCCTGCAATTTCTCGCGAACCCCGCCTCTCCAAAGGCTTCCCCAGATTCGCTGGCGCACAGTCTACGCCAGCCAGAGCGGTTCGAATACGGTGCGCTGGCCGTTATCCGGCGCCGATTGCGAGCAGATTTCGGCGTCCCGGATGCCCCGGAGCGCGGCCTGCCCCTATCTGCGTTGCGCGACCATGAACAGCCTGGGGAAGCGCAGCAGAACCTTGCCGTTCGCCGCAGGCGGGTAGGCCGAAGCGATCTTTGCGGTATAGGCGACAAGATAGGTCTGCCGTTCGTCCGCATCGAGCGGATCGATGAAGGGGCGAAGTCCCGTGCCTTTCACCCATTCGACGATGGCCGCAGCATCTGCCAGCGGGTGATTGTAGACGCTGTGCCAGATGTCCACTCGCGCCGACTGCGGCACAAGCAGGTCATAATAGGAAGAAACAGGCGGCAAGGGCGCACGTGCAACGCCTGCAATCTTGGCGCCGAAATTCATGGCGACAGCGGTTTCACGCATCAGCACATGCGAGGGCTCGCGGATATTGTCGGGCATCTGCACGGCAAGAAAGCCACCTGGTTCAAGCAGTTCGAGCAATCGCTTGAGCACTGCCTGATGATTGGGCAGCCACTGGAAAACGGCATTGGCGAAGATGACATCGACAGGCCCCTCCGGCGTCCAGCTTTCCGCGTCGGCCAGCTGGAAGTCGATATCAGGCAGGCGTTGGCGCGCTTCCGCGATCATGGCCGACGACGTGTCGAAGCCCGAGATTTTTGCCTGAGGCCAGCGGGCGGCGAGGAGCTCGGTCGAATTGCCCGGTCCGCAGCCTATATCCACCACATGCTTCGGCGTATCGATGAGGATTTGCGCCAGAAGATCCCGCGCCGGGCGGGTCCGCTCGTCTTCGAACTTCAGATATTGCGAAGCAGACCAGTCTTTCATGTCGCGAGGTCCCACAGCACGGATGATAGCAAAACGCCCCGCTTTGGGCGGGGCGTTTCAAAGATTTTAGCGCGTCAGGCGCTTGTGGCTCATCCGGTGCGGATTGGCCGCATCGGCGCCAAGGCGACGGATCTTGTCCTTCTCATACTCTTCGAAGTTGCCTTCGAACCACTCGACATGCGCGTCGCCTTCATAGGCGAGCATGTGGGTGGCCATGCGGTCGAGGAACATACGATCGTGCGAGATGATGACGGCGCAGCCGGCATAGGCTTCGAGTGCGTCTTCGAGCGCGCCCAGCGTTTCGGTGTCGAGATCGTTGGTCGGTTCGTCGAGCAGCAGAACGTTGCCGCCGTTCTTCAGCATCTTGGCGAGGTGGACGCGGTTGCGCTGACCACCCGACAAATTGCCGACCTTCTGCTGCTGGTCGCCGCCACGGAAGTTGAACGACGAGCAATAGGCGCGGCTGTTCACTTCGTGCTTGCCAAGCTTGATGACTTCAGCGCCGCCGGAAATCTCTTCCCAGACCGTCTTGGTCGGATCAAGCGCATCGCGGCTTTGGTCGACATAACCGAGCTTGACCGTCTCGCCGACGCGGATGGTGCCGCTATCGGGCGTTTCCTGGCCGGTGATCATCCTGAATAGCGTGGTCTTGCCCGCGCCGTTGGGGCCGATGACGCCGACGATGCCGCCGGGCGGCAGCTTGAAGTTCAGGTTCTCGATCAAAAGCTCGTCGCCGTAGCCCTTGTTTACGCTATCAACCTCGATCACCACGTTGCCGAGGCGTTCGCCGGCCGGGATGACGATCTGCGTGTCGGTAGGACGGCGCTGATCCGCCTTCTCCACCAGTTCCTCATAGGCCTTGATACGCGCCTTGGACTTGGTCTGGCGAGCCTTCGGCGAAGACGCGATCCACTCGCGTTCTCGCCAGATCGCCTTCTGGCGCGAATCGTCTTCGCGGCCTTCCTGGATCAGGCGCTTGGCCTTGGCGTCGAGATACTTGGTGTAGTTGCCCTCGTAGGGAATGCCACGGCCGCGATCGAGTTCGAGGATCCAGCCGGTGACGTTGTCGAGGAAGTAGCGATCGTGGGTGATGATCAGCACCGAGCCGGGATAGTCGCGCAGGTGCTTTTCCAGCCACGCCGTGGTCTCGGCGTCCAGATGGTTGGTCGGTTCGTCGAGCAGCAGAAGGTCAGGCTGTTCGAGCAGCAGGCGGCACAGCGCGATGCGGCGGCGTTCGCCACCCGACAGCTGGGTCACTTCGGAGTCGGCGGGCGGGCACTGCAGCGCGTCCATCGCCATTTCGACCTGCTGTTCCAGGTCCCACAGGTTGAGACGATCCATCTCATCCTGCAGCTTGGCGCCCTCGTCGGCGGTCTCGTCCGAGTAGTTCATCATCAACTCGTTGTAGCGCTCGATGATGGCGGTCTTCTTGGAAACGCCGTCCATGACGTTTTCGAACACGGTCTTGTTCGGGTCGAGATGCGGCTCCTGCGCGAGGTAACCGACGGTCGCGCCCTCGGCCAGCCAGGCCTCGCCCGACCATTCCTTGTCGAGGCCGGCCATGATCTTGAGCACGGTCGACTTGCCGGCGCCGTTCGGGCCCAGGATGCCGATCTTGGCGTCGGGGTAGAACGACAGGTTGAGATTATCCAGCACCTTCTTGGTGCCGTAGGACTTGGTCAGTCCCGACATGTGATAGATGAACTGGCGTGCCACGCGCGCGTATCCTGCTTCTCAAGTGATAGGAGTTGGGCGCTATGTAGGCGATCCCGCCCCAAACGGCAAATGCTTTTGGGAACCGGTCGCGGCGCGCGGGCGGATGCGAGCCAAAGAACCGCATGCGCCCCAATCTGGACATCACATCTGACGCCCCGAATTACCCGACGCCACTGCAAAGCAAAATTTAACCATATTTGTCCATCCTTTGGCTATGTTGATCGAGATGGGGACAATCCGGACATCACGCAGCTGCGGTCGCTCACCGACCTGAGCACCGTTGCGGGGTAACTGGCTTGCTACGCGTTTTATGAGTAAGAACGTTCGCGCGCAGTCCTTGCGCCGCTTGTTGCGCCCACTGCTGATTGCCTCTTTCGGCACGGCCCTTGCCGGCGTGGGCGTATGGTCGATGGCCGGCATGGTCGCGACCAGCAATTCCCGCGCCTTCGCTTCAACCACCTTTTTGCCCAGCCCGCAGCTTGCCTTGGCCGACAAGAAGCAGGCGCGAGCGCCTATTGCCTTTGTCAGCACCAGCAAGGCGCCGAGGCTGACCACGGCTACGGCGAAGCCCGTTGTAACGGCTAGCTTGGCGGCCACCACAGGCAAGTCCGCCCGCCACGTCATAGGCGCTGCCGCCGGCGCGAGCGGCAAATCTGCGCGCTTCGACGCCGTCGTTAAAAAAGCCAGCCTGACGTCACCGAAACTCGCCAGCCTGTTTAGCCACTCCAGTTCCGCCCAGCCGCAGCTTGCCACCGCAACGGCCGAAATACCTACGTCAGAACGGTTTGCCGAAACCGATCAGCACCCCACCGTGCTTGCCTATGCAGACCCCTCCCCGAGCGGAGCCGCCGACACCGCGCTGTCAACCTTGCTGGCGACACCGCCGGAGGAAGACCTCGCGTCGCAGGAGCAAAACCCCGATACGAACGACGCCGCCTTGCCGGACTATGCGGACACGCCTTCGGATGGCCCGATGCCGCAGCTGCGTCCGCGTGGAGCGGAAACAGCGAAAACCGATACCCAGCAGGTCGAAGAGCCAGCAGCACCGGCTGCCGATGAACCCAAGAAGGCCGACCAGCGCGAGGCACCAAAGCAGACGCTGGCTTATGCCAGGCCGAATGTCCCGGAACCGAAAGCCAGCGGCAGCCTCGGCCAGTCGCTGCGCAACCTGTTTGGCGGCGGCGGATCAAGGGCGGGGAATGGCGTCGCCGTCTACGACATCAGCGCGGCCAAGGTCTACATGCCCGATGGCAGCGTACTCGAGGCCCATTCCGGCGTCGGCAACATGGCCGACGATCCGCGCTACGTGAACGTCAAGATGAACGGGCCGACCCCGCCGCACACCTATAACCTCAAGATGCGCGAAAGCCGATTCCACGGCGTCGAGGCAATCCGCATGCTGCCGGTTGACGGCAAGAACAAATACGGCCGCGATGGCTTCCTCACTCACAGCTACCTGCTGCGTGGCAGGCAGGCGGAGTCGCATGGCTGCGTCGCCTTCAAGGACTACCAGCGCTTCCTCACCGCCTTCAAACAGGGCAAGGTCAGGCAGATCGTAGTGGTGCCAAGCGGCGGACGCGAAAGCATCCGCCTTGCCTCCAACGGCAAGAGCGCCTGACAGGCACGCTCCTCTCCCCGGTCGTCGTCTGCTGTAGATTGTCTGCGCAGGTTTGACAGCCGGCTTTGGCTTCGCACCATGTGGTGTAAGTCATCGGGAGATGGCGGATCGCGCCGCCTCCCGATACTCAGTGCACCGTTTAGCCTAGACTTTCTTCACTGGCGGAATGACCCATGACCCGTCCAGGATCGATGGGGGACTGTCATCCGGCCAGTAGAGCCGCATCATCAGGATGAACTTGCCCTCAGGTGCCGGGAGCCAGTTTGATTCCTTGTCGGCGCCAGGCGTCTTGTGTTGGATGTAGATATCGGTCGAGCCGTCCGGGTTGGTCTTCAGATCTTGCCTGGCGCTGATCGAGTATCGATTGATTGGATTGTCGACGAAGAAGTATTTTTCATTGTACATCGTAATCGACCAGAAGCCGCGGACTGGCGGGAGCTGGCCCTTGGCAAAAGTCAAGACGTAGTTGTTCGACCCGTCATAGGAGCGCGAGAACAGTCCGTCGCTCGATTTCAACGAAGTCGGATAAATCGCGTCTTGGGGGCGGTTGGCTCCAAGCCCTATCGCCGTGATGAGCGCACGCTGTACATACTCGGTGCCGTAGATGCCGGTTTTGGTCGTATAACCCCAGCCGTTGATATCTCGGATATCGCCATCGCTGAACTTGAAGTGCAGCATGATGCGCCCGAACCCAATTTCGGGAATCCGCTTGATGAAGTGAGCGTCAAGCCTGCTCTTGTCAAAACCCTTCCCGGGGACAATGCCGATCTGCGCCATTTTCTCGACCATCGCCGCGTCGGCAGGCGTTGGCGGATTTGTCTTCAGCAATTCGCTTAGCAGCGTGAAGTACTCGACCGCGTCCATTCGATTGACCTGATCGCGGACAGCGGTCTTCATGTCTATATTGGGGTCGACCTTGCCGGGCGGCGGTGTCCAGTCTTTGCCGTAGCTGCTCAGCGGCACGAGCTTGCATTGATCCTGCAACGCGTGAACCGCCTTGTAGTCTTCCGGGGTGCCGGTGCAATAGATGCGTCCGAGTATCCATACCATGCTAGTCGGCGACTTGTATTCGGTGACGCCTTCCGGCAGCTTCCCCTCCCAGCCGGGGCCGGTAATGGCGTAGGCTTGGGCTCCGTCCCCGGTCGTTCGCTTGCCGGGCACCTGAAAGACCGTTGTCCATCCATCGAGCATCGGGAACAGGAAGTAGCGGTCTTTCATGTCGGGGAAAGAAAAGACCCACGGCTCCTCGCCGACGTCGACAAAAGCCGTCGTGTAAAGAGTATCCGCGTTGGGTGCGGTAACGTCGGTGAATGAAGCGTCTGGATATTCACGCAACTTGATGATGTGGCCCATCGGGGCCTTGGTACCCTCCGCCTTGGACACGTTGGTGACCACGCGACGCGTCATCTCCATGGTCACAAGTGGGTAGCCGTAGATGTAGGCTTCGACTGCGAGCCAGAAGTCGCTCGATCCGTCAAAAGGATCGACGATTGGACTATCAAGAGCGTTGGCAGGCGAAAATGAGCTTGCGGCAAGCAGACTAAGACCGCCGATCGACACGGCGCGGCGTGTGACGTCCATGTAGCCTCCTTAAGGGACCCTCTCCCCCGACGGTGGCCGGAGGTCCATCAATTGCAGCCCCTGGTTGGTTCGAAAGCAGTAACACACCTCACGTTGGACCACTAGAACGCCGGAAACAGCCAAAAGAGCTACCCATAGTTACCCTTTAGCCGCATCTTAAAGCTTGGCCAGGGCACAATCCGGCAAATGCCTCCCGAACGCTAGCCGACGATGCTGCCATGCTTCCATCTTGCGCCCAGGCGGTGGACATCCGCACCCGGCTATTTCATAGCTGAGGCATGTTCAACGAAACCAACGTCCTTCGAAACTCCATCGCCGTGACGTTCATTGTCGCGCTTTTTGGCATCATCTTCGGCATTTTGAGCGGTTCGTTCTCGATCGCCTTCGACGGCGCCTACTCGCTTGCCGATGCGACAATGACGATCCTGGCGCTGATCGTCGCGCGCCTCATCACCAGCAATGCCACCCACAACCGTCGGCTCCACAAGCGTTTTTCGGTCGGCTTCTGGCATCTGGAGCCCATCGTCCTTGGGTTGAACGGCATCGTCTTGATGAGCGTTTCGGTCTACGCGCTGATCAATGCCATCGCCAACCTGCTGGCGGGCGGTCACCAGCTCGAATTCGACTACGCCATCGTCTATGCGGCTGTGACCCTCGCCGCCTGCCTGACCATGGCATTCATCGGCAGCCGCGCGAACAAGACGATCCAGTCCGATTTCGTTACCCTCGACGTCACCGCCTGGCTGATGTCGGGAGGCATCACCGCAGCATTGCTGGTTGCCTTCGTCGGCGGCAGCTTGGTCGAAGGCACAGAGCTTGCCTGGATAGCGCCCTATGTCGATCCCGCAGTGCTGGCGCTGGTCTGCCTGATCATCATCCCCATGCCCATACGCACCGTCCGCCAGGCTTTTTCGGACATTTTGCTGATCACACCGGAAACGCTGAAGGCACATGTCGACGAGGTCGCCCGCGCAACCGTCGCGAAACACGGCTTTGTTTCTTATCGCGCTTATGTCGCAAAAGTCGGCCGCTTGATGCAGGTCGAGCTCTATTTCATCGTGCCGCCAGGCCTGCCCGCGAAATCCATCGAGGAATGGGACCGGCTGCGCGACGAGATCGGCGACGCCCTTGGCGATGAAGGTCCCGACCGCTGGCTGACGATCGCCTTCACCGCCGACAAGGAATGGGCGGAGTAGCTCAGCCTGTTTGCGCCTCTTCCATGAGCCAGGCAACGAAGCGCGCGATTGCGGGCCGCTCGGCGACATGCGGCAAGGTGACGGCATAATAGGCGAAAGCGGTCGGCCATGGCCGTTCGATGGCGACAGCGAGGCGGCCAGAGGCGATCTCTTCCCTCGCATAGATGTCGCGAATGAGCGCCATGCCTTGCCCTGCTTCGGCGGCGCGAATGAGCAGAAAATCATCGTCGAATGAAGGCCCGCGCTCGATACGCGCGTCGCCTTCGATCCCCATTGCCTTGAGCCAGAGCCGCCAGTCAGCCCTGTCTGAATCCTGCAGAAGGGGATAGGCAAGACAATCGCCGGGTTCCTTGATACGCGGTCCGCCGGCAAGCAGCGCCGGGCTCGCCACCGGTATCAGTTCGGGCGCCATCAGGTGGATGGCATCGAGGCCCGGATAATCTCCAAGGCCGTGGCGGATGGCGACATCCACCCTTCCCTTGCGCAGATCCACCAGCACGGATGATGCCTCGACCCGAACCTCGATCTCAGGATGCCGGGAGGTGAACCGGCCGAGACGCGGAACGAGCCAGGATGCCGCGAAAGACGGCACGGTACAGACGGTGACGGACTGGGCCGCATTTCTGGCCTCGAGCAGGTCTAGGCCATTTTCGATCTGGTCGAAGGCGCGCAGGACCGCCGGATGGACGCTTGCGCCGGCCTGTGTGAGGGCTACGCCGTATCGTGTTCGTGAAAACAGCGGCGCGCCAGTGCGCTCCTCAAGCAATCGCAATTGTTGGCTGACGGCACCTGAAGTCACCCCCATCGCTTCAGCGGCGCGCTTGATACTGCCGTGGCGACCGGTTTCGGCAAAGGCCCGCAGCGCCAGCAAAGGAAGAACTCGACCCATGGGAACGCCCAACTTAGAATTGAAGCTAGCTAACTTCTACGAAGAATGGTTTCCGTGGTCGACTATCATTCTTTTCGCTGCTCTTCCAGTAATTGTGACGGCCAATCAGAGCGACGCGCCTGCAATCGTCGCATCAAGAGTTTAGCTAGCCTATCCTATAGAGTGAGAACTCATCGTTTCCCTCACATGTCCCGATTTCGTAGCGTGCGGCCAAGTTAGCGCTTCAAGGCGCGGCCCACCCTGCCGGGTCTTCCGCCCGGTCGCAGGCAGACCCACGACAAGGAAATTTTCGCCAATGAACATTGCCGTCTCACGAACAGATGGTTCGATCACCACCTCCGGCGCATCCTATGAAGCCTTCGCCGGTCACCCCGGCTATCGGCGCATGTTCGCTCCGAACCAGCTGACCGTCGGCATCTTTCTGCCTTTGCGCTTCTATCAGGGCGACATGTCTGTACTGGAAGGTCAGGCCGAACTGGTCGAGCAAATCGACCGCCGCCGCTTCGCAAGCATCTGGGTTCGTGACGTGCCGCTGTTTGATCCGGGTTTTGGCGATGCCGGCCAGCTTTTTGACCCCTTCACCTATCTTTCCTATCTGGCGGCGCGGACGCAAAAAGTCGCGTTGGCTACCGGAAGCGCCATATTTTCGCTCCGCCATCCCATAGATCTCGCCAAGGCCGCGACCACGATCGACCGCCTCTCCGGTGGGCGTCTTGTGCTGGGAATAGCGTCAGGCGACCGACCGGCCGAGTTTCCGGCCTATGGCCTGGACATGAACGATCGAGCCAAGCGATTTGCCGAGGCGGTTAGCTATTTCCGGCAACTCATTGCACCCGGCCGCCCATCCATCAATTCCACGCTCGGCACGATGACGGGCATCGATTTCCTGCCCAAGCCGTCTGTGGGTCGCATCCCGCTGATCGTCACCGGATCCAGTCGACAGACACCGGCATGGGTTGCCGAACACGCCGACGGCTGGCTGACTTACCCGCAGCCCACACACATACCGGAAGGCCCAAGGCGGCTGGCGCAGAACATTCGGGCCTGGCGCGACCAGATTCCGGACGGTGGTTTTCGGCCCCATATGACCAACGAATGGCTCGATCTTTCCGATGACCCCGACTTCCCCCGCACCCCGATGCGTGGCGGGTTCGTATTGAAGACCGGCCGCAAGGGGCTCATCGACCTGCTGGGCGAATGGCGCGAGGCCGGCGTCAACCACGCAGCCCTTGGGATGCAGTTTGCCGGCCGCCCGGCTGCAGAGATCATCCAGGAACTTGCCGAAGAGGTATTGCCGCACTTCCCGTCGCTGGAGGGGCCCTCGCCGCTTGTCGCAAATTGGTAAGCATCGTGGAGCCTGGCTTGCTGTCGCCAGACACCCTCAAATCGGCCTTCGCACAGATACCGACATCCGTTGCAGTCATTACGACAGGCAGCGGATCGGAACGCTACGGCGCAACAGTTGGTACACTAAGCGCGCTGTCCCTTGGCCCACCGATGCTGATGTTCGCGATGAAACAGACCTCCAACCTTCTGCGGCGGCTGGAGGTCGGAACCCCTATCGGTGTCAACGTTCTCGCCACCCACCAGCACGACATTGCGCGCCGCTTCGCCACGCCAGGGATAGACCGGTTCGGCGACACTCGGTGGTGCGAGGAACACGGGCTTCCCCGCATCGATGAGACGCTGGTATGGATGGCGGCCAGCGTCCGCGACCAGTTGCAACTTGGGGATCACACGCTGGTCACGGCAATCATCGAACACGCCGAGACGGAAGACCATGCACCGCTGCTCTACTGGCGTCGTGGCCTTTCCAGTATCTCGAACGATGCCGGCGTTTAGTGCCGGCTAGGCGTTCCGGCGGCTGCATCGACAAGTTGGGCGTGCAGCCGCCGCTACGCTTTGATGCGCCAGCCGGTCCTGAAGATCCACCAGACGGCAATCAGGCAGGCTGCGAGGAACACCAGCGTCATGCCGAGGCTGATGCCGACATTGACGTCCGATATGCCAAAGAAGCTCCAACGGAAGCCGCTGACCAGGTAGACCACCGGGTTGAACAGCGACACTGTGCGCCAGAACGGCGGCAGCATGTCGATGGAATAGAAGCTGCCGCCCAGGAAGGTCAGCGGAGTGACGATCAAAAGCGGCACCAGCTGCAGCTGCTCGAAACTGCCGGCCCAGATGCCGATGATGAAGCCGAACAGGCTGAAGGTGACGGCCGTCAGCACGAGGAACAACAGCATCCATCCAGGGTGCTGGATCTCCAGCGGCACGAACAAGGCAGCCGTGGCGAGGATGATCAGGCCGAGGATGATCGACTTCGACGCCGCCGCCCCGACATAGGATATGACGATCTCCAGATACGAAACCGGCGCCGACAAAAGCTCATAGATCGTGCCGACGAATTTCGGGAAATAGATGCCGAAGGACGCGTTGGATATGCTCTGGGTGAGCAGAGACAGCATGATCAGCCCGGGCACGATGAAGGCGCCGTAGCTGATGCCATTGATCTCGCTGATGCGCGAACCAATGGCAGCGCCGAAGACGACGAAATAAAGCGAAGTCGAGATGACGGGCGAAACGATGCTTTGCAGCAGCGTGCGCCAGGTACGCGCCATTTCAAACAGATAGATTGCGCGGATCGCGTAGAAATTCATCGCCGTTCACTCACCAGATTGACGAAAATCTCTTCGAGCGAACTCTGCTTGGTCTGCAGGTCCCTGAAGCGGATTCCGGCGTCGTTGAGATCCTTGAGCAGGGCGGTGATGCCCGTCCGCTCGCCTTGGGTGTCGTAGGTGTAGACGAGCTCATGCCCGTCCTCGGACAGGTCGAGCCCATGCCCCCCCAGCTCGGGCGGCAGATGTTCCAACGGGTGCTGCAGCTGGAGCGTCAGCTGCTTGCGGCCCAGCTTGCGCATCAGCTCGGCCTTTTCCTCGACCAGGATGATCTCGCCATGGCTGATGACGCCGACCCGGTCGGCCATCTGCTCGGCTTCTTCGATGTAGTGCGTGGTCAGGATGATGGTGACGCCGGTTTCGCGCAGCAGGCGCACAACCTCCCACATGTCGCGCCTGAGCTCGACATCGACACCGGCTGTCGGCTCGTCGAGGAACAGGATCTGCGGTTCGTGCGACAACGCCTTGGCGATCATGACGCGGCGCTTCATGCCGCCCGACAAAGTGATGATCTTGTTGTCCTTCTTGTCCCACAGCGACAGGTCTTTGAGGATCTTTTCGATGTGGGCGGGGTTCGCCGGCTTGCCAAACAGGCCACGGCTGAAGCTGACCGTCGCCCAGACCGTCTCAAAGGCGTCGGTCGTCAGTTCCTGCGGCACCAGACCGATGCGCGAGCGCGCCGCGCGGAAGTCGGTGACGATGTCGTGCCCGTCAGCCAGCACTTTGCCTTCGGATGGGTTGACGATACCGCAGATGATGCTGATCAGCGTCGTCTTGCCCGCCCCGTTCGGGCCGAGCAGCGCGAAGATCTCGCCGCGGCGAATATCGAGGTTGATGTTCTTAAGCGCCGAAAAGCCCGACGCATAAGTCTTGGAAAGATTTGAAACGGAAATAATCGGTTGCATGACGACCGTGCGGGAAAATGAGGAAAATTCGAAGAGAAGGCGTCGGGAACTGAAATTCCGGCGCAGGGGTTAGCGGAATATATGGACTGTCATCCTGCGAACAAGACCGGCCTTGCCATCTCCTGACATCTTGCGCTTGTGGGCTGAGCCTGACCGCCCTTGACGCATGCTCCGTCCTCACTCAACAGTCGCCCTTCGAGGGGACACGATGCCATTTGATATCTGCAGCAAGCTCGCGTCTCCGACCGGAGCAATACTCAATCTTCACGTCAGGGATGCCGTCGCCCCTGCCCGCGCCGTGGTGCAGATCAATCACGGGCTTGCCGAGCATGCCGCGCGCTACAGCCGCTTCGCCGACTTTCTCGCCGCGCGTGGCTATCACGTCTATGCACATGATCATCGTGGCCATGGCGCGACGTCAGCACCTGGCGCTCCGCTCGGGCGGTTCGCCCAAAAGGATGGCGTCGAGCACATACTTGCCGATGTCGGGGCGGTGCACGACCGCATCGCCGAACAGCATCCCGGCCTGCCCGTCGTCATCTTCGGCCATTCGATGGGCGGGCTGATCGCGCTCAACTTCACGCTCCGCCACTCCGAGCGCATTGCCGCCGCAGCCATCTGGAACGCCAATTTCTCGGCCGGCATGCTCGGTCGGCTTGCCCAGGCGATCCTTGCCTTCGAGCGTTTCCGTTTGGGTTCAGATGTACCGTCGCGCATGCTGCCGAAACTGACCTTTGCTGACTGGGCAAAGAAAATTCCCAACGCCCGCACGGCGTTCGACTGGCTGTCGCGCGACCCGGCAGAGGTAGACCTCTATGTCGCCGACCCGCTCTGCGGCTGGGACGCTTCGGTATCGATGTGGATCGACATCTTCGACCTTGTCTTCGCTGGTGCCGACGACCGCAACTTCGCTGCCGTGCGCAAGGACCTGCCGTTCAATCTGGTGGGCGGCGAGCGCGATCCGGCCACCGATGGCGGCAAGGCGGTCGAAGCGCTTGCTTTGCGCATGCGCCGGATGGGTTTTTCGAATCTCGTTTCAAAGGTTTACGAAGAAACCCGCCACGAAAGCCTGAACGAGATCAACCGCGAGCCGATCATGGCCGATTTCGCCGACTGGCTGGACCGCACAATTCCCCGCTGACAGAGGTAACTGGCCCATCGCAACGTGGTGGCGGGATATCCGGACTCCTGATAGAGCGTGGCCCACTTGAAATGAATTCTGGTGCCTCATGAGCAATCCGCCCCTTCACGGCGTCCGCGTCATCGAACTCGCCCGCATCCTCGCCGGCCCCTGGGCCGGACAATTGCTGGCCGATCTCGGCGCCGATGTCATCAAGGTGGAGAACCCTGATGGCGGCGACGACACGCGCAAATGGGGTCCGCCCTTCGTCACCGGCCATGACGGCGAAAACCTCTCGGCCGCCTATTACCACTCCTGCAATCGCGGCAAACGCTCCATCGCAATTGATTTCTCGACATCAGAAGGTGCGGAAATCGTGCGCAAGCTTGTTGCTGACGCCGACGTTCTGATCGAAAACTTCAAGCTCGGCGGGCTCAAGAAATACGGCCTCGACTATGAGAGTCTCAAGAAGATCAATCCCAAGCTGGTCTATTGCTCGATCACCGGCTTCGGCCAGGACGGGCCTTATGCGGCCCGCGCCGGCTACGACTTCATCGTCCAGGGCATGTCCGGCCTGATGTCGATCACCGGGCCTGCCGGCGGAGAGCCGCAGAAGGTCGGCGTCGCCGTCACCGACATCTTCACCGGTCTCTATTCCGTCATCGCCATCCAGGCAGCGCTTCGCCACGCCGAAGCCACTGGCCAGGGCCAGCATGTCGACATGGCCTTGTTCGACGCCCAGATGTCGGTGCTCGCCAACCAGAACCTGAATTATCTGGTCTCTGGCAATTCGCCTGTGCAGATGGGCAACGCCCATCCCAACATCTCGCCCTACGAGGTTTTGCCGGTCAGCGACGGGCATTTCATCCTGGCGGTCGGCAATGACGGCCAGTTCCAGAAGTTCTGCGCCATCGTCGGGCTCGAAGCCATCGCCACCGACCCGCTCTTCGCCACCAATTCGGCGCGCGTCACCAATCGTGTCGCGCTGCGCGAAAAGATCGTCGCTGCACTCGCAGCCTTCGACCGCGAGACGCTGCTCGCCAGGCTCGAAGCATCAGGCGTGCCGGCAAGCCCGATCAACACCATCGGCCAGGCATTCGCCGACCCGCAGGCGATCGCGCGCGGCATGCGCATGGATCTCGACGACGGCCACGGCAACAAGCTGCCGTCGGTCCGCGCGCCGATGGTCATGTCCGAGACCCCGCTTGCCTATGACCGCCCGTCGCCGCGACTGGGCGAACACACCGCAGAAATCCTTGCCGAACTGGAGAAAAATGCGAAATGAAGACCGGCGGAAAACTGATCGTCGATGCGCTTGAGGCCAATGGCGTCGACCGCATGTATTGCGTGCCGGGCGAATCCTATCTCGCGGTGCTTGATGCGCTGCATGATTCAAAGATCCGCAGCATCGTTTGCCGCCAGGAAGGTGGTGCCGCGATGATGGCCGATTGCTATGGCCGCCTCACCGGCAGGCCGGGCATCTGCTTCGTCACCCGCGGCCCAGGCGCCACCAACGCCTCTGCCGGCGTTCACATCGCCATGCAGGACTCGATCCCGATGATCCTGTTCATCGGCCAGGTGGCGAGCCACGCCAAGGAGCGCGAGGCCTTCCAGGAAGTCGACTACCGTGCCTTCTTCGGCGATATCGCCAAATGGGTCGTCGAGATCGATGACGCATCCCGCATTCCCGAACTGGTCACCCGCGCCTTCTCCGTCGCCATGTCTGGCCGCCCTGGCCCGGTTGTCGTGTCGCTGCCCGAGGACATGCTGACAAGCCTAGTGGACGCTCCGGTCGCCCTGCCTGCCACCCCGGTTGAAACCCGTCCCGGCGAAGAAGAGCTTTCGAAGCTCGAGGCCCTGCTCAACAGCGCCAAGCGTCCCTTCGTCATCTTAGGCGGCACCCGATGGAATGCCGAGGCCGTCGAGCGGATCAAGAAGATTTCGGAAGCCTGGGCGCTGCCCGTTGGCGTCTCCTTCCGTCGCCAGATGCTGTTCGACCACCTGCACGAAAACTACGCCGGCGACGTCGGCATTGGCCCGAACCCCAAGCTCGCCAACGCGATCAAGGAGGCCGACCTCGTTCTGCTCGTCGGTGGCCGCTTCGGCGAAATGCCGTCTTCCGACTACACGCTGATCAAGAGCCCCTATCCCGACCAGACGCTGGTCCATGTCCACGCCGACGCCGACGAGCTCGGCCGCGTTTACCGCCCGACATTGGCCATCAATGCCTCGCCCTCGGCCTTTGTCGAGGCCTTCGCCAAGCGCAAGCCCGCCGGCAAGCCAGCCTGGGCCGAGGCCACCAAGGCGCTGCACGCCGCCTATCTCGAATGGTCGACGCCGCCGCTCACCGGTCCCGGTGCCGTCCAGATGGGCCCGATCATGAACTGGCTGGAAAAGGTCCTGCCGGAAGACGCGATCCTCACCAACGGTGCCGGCAACTACGCCACCTGGGTGCACCGCTTCCACCGCTTCCGCCGCTTCGCCACCCAAGGCGCACCGACCTCCGGCTCGATGGGCTATGGCACGCCGGCCGCGGTCGCTGCCAAGGGCCTGTTCCCGGAACGCGAGGTCATTGCCTTCGCAGGCGACGGCTGCTTCTTGATGAACGGCCAGGAGTTCGCCACCGCCGTGCAATACGGCCTGCCGATCATCGTGATCGTCGTCAACAACGGCATCTACGGCACCATCCGCATGCACCAGGAGCGCGAATATCCCGGCCGCGTCGAGGCGACCGACCTCAAGAACCCGGATTTCGCAGCCCTCGCCCGCGCCTATGGCGGCCATGGCGAGACGGTGCGCGAAACCGACGAGTTCGCGCCTGCTTTCGAACGCGCGCGCGCCAGCGGCAAGCCGACGATCATCGAGATCAAGCTCGACCCGGAAGCGATCACGCCGACGCGCACGCTGAGCGACATCAGGGACAAGCGCTAACCCTTGCCCTGGGACAAGCGCTGACCCTTGCTCTGGGGAAAGCGCAAGGGTCGTGGCAAATGCGCGTCTTTGATGCTATTGAGGCCGCGCATTCAACCATCCTGACGTAACATTTCCCCAGGCAAGCTGATGATTTCAATCGTCATTCCGTGCAAGAACGAGGCAGAAAACCTGCCCATACTGGTCGGCGAAGTTCATGCCGCCATGGCCGGCCGCGACTACGAAGTGATCGTCGTCGACGACGGTTCGACCGACCGCACGCCTGACGTGCTCGCCGAACTCGCCCGCTCCGCTGGTCGCCTGCGCCACGTCAGGCACGACCGTTCGGCCGGCCAAAGTGCGGCTGTCCGCTCCGGCGTTTTCGCTGCCAAGGGCGAGATCGTCGTGACCATGGACGGCGACGGCCAGAACGATCCGGCCTATCTGCCCAAGCTCGCCGACGCGCTGATCGCCGCCGGCCCTGCGATCGGCATCGCTGCAGGCCAGCGCCTCAAGCGCACCGACACCAAGCTGAAGCAGCTGTCTTCGCGCTTCGCCAATGGCCTGCGCGAAATGATCCTGCGCGACGGCACCCGCGACTCAGGCTGCGGCCTCAAGGCGCTGCATACCGACCTGTTCCGCCAGCTGCCATTCTTCGACGGCTGGCATCGCTATCTGCCTGCCCTTTCGCTGCGCGAAGGCCGCGGCGTCGTTCATGTCGATGTTGTCGACCGCTCGCGGCGCCACGGCAAATCCAACTATGGCATCCTGGATCGCGGTCTGCGCGGCATCCTCGATCTGTCAGGCGTGTGGTGGCTGCGCCGCCGCCGCAAGGTTGTGCCAACGGTCACGGAGCTTGGCCAATGAACCTCATCTCGGAACTCGGCACCTGGCTGCACGACGTATTCGTCGCCCAGTTCGACGGCTGGATCCTGCTCGGCTTCGTCGCGCAAGGTCTCTTCACCATGCGCTTCGTCGTCCAGTGGCTCGCCTCCGAGCGCGCCAAGCGTTCGGTCGTGCCGGTTGCCTTCTGGTTCTTCTCGCTCGGCGGCGGCACGCTCCTGCTGATCTACGCCATTCAGCGCCAGGACCCGGTCTTCATCGCCGGCCAGGGGCTCGGCCTGTTCATCTACATCCGCAATCTCTGGCTGATCGCCAATGAGCGGCGTCTGGCCATGTCCAAGACGGACTGACCACGCATGACGACTTCCGGAATCAAAACCTCCGAAACGCCCTCCAAGGCGTTGTCGCCGCTCACATATCTGCTTTTGGCACTGCTCGCTTTGTTCGCCTTCGCGCCCGGCATTTCCACCTTGCCGCCAACCGATCGCGACGAGTCGCGCTTTGTCCAGGCAACCAAGCAGATGGTCGAGAGCGGCGACTATGTCGACATCCGCTTCCAGGACGTGCCACGCTACAAGAAGCCTGCCGGCATCTACTGGCTGCAGTCGACAGCCGTGCTGTTGAGCGGCCAGGGCAGCGAAGCCCCCATCTGGGTCTATCGGCTGATATCGGTGCTCGCCGGCACCTTCTCGGTCCTGGCGCTCGCCTTCATCGGCGACCGCATGTTCGGCCGAACCGCAGGCCTCATCGCCGGCCTCGGCCTGATGGGCATCCTGATGCTGGGTGTCGAGGCGCGCATTGCCAAGACCGATGCGACGCTGCTCGCTACCGCCCTGCTCGCCCAAGGCGCGCTTGCCACGATCTATCTTGGCCACAAGGCCGGCAAGCCCCAGGGCCGCGCTCACTGGCTGTTCTGGGCGGCTCAGGGTCTGTCGATCCTGATCAAGGGCCCGGTCATTCCTTTCATGAGCGTGCTGACGATCGCCGCTATTGCCATCTTCGACCGTGACCGCTCCTGGCTGCGTAAGCTGAAGCCCCTCAGCGGCCTCCTGCTGACGCTGCTGGTCGCAGCGCCATGGCTGATCCTGATCACGCTCAAGACCGGCAGCGCCTTTTGGCAGGAATCGGTCGGCAAGGACCTTTTGAGCAAGGTCGGTTCCGGCCAGGAATCGCACGGCTTCCCGCCCGGCTATTATTTCCTCACCTATTCGCTGTTCATGTGGCCCTTTGCGCTGGTGGCGCTCGAAGGCGGGCTGAAGGCGCTCAAGCGCTTCCGCCAGGATCCGCGCCTGCTGTTTTGTCTCGCCTGGTACCTGCCCTACTGGATCGCCATTGAGTTGATCCCGACCAAGCTGCCGCATTATGCCTTGCCGGCCTATCCGGCGATGATCCTGCTGATGGCCTGGGTGTTGACCGACAAGTCGGCCGACAGCATCGAGCTGTCGCGCTGGCAGTTCTGGATACGCCGTGCCTGCGCCTTCGGCATGTTCGGCATCAGCATCGGCCTGGCCGCCATTGCGCTTGGCATCACGCCCTATTTCCTTGGCTATTTCTCCTGGTGGGGAATGCTCGCCGCGTTGCTGGTCCTGATATCAGCCAGATATGGCATTGGCGCGCCCGATGACATGGATCCGGTCAAGCGCGTAGCCTTTGCCGCTGCCGCCGCCGCGGCGGTTTTCGGCCTGCTCACCTGGAAGATCTTGCCGCCGCTCAAGCCGTTGTGGCTCAGCCCCGAGATCGCCGAACGCTTCGAACAATTGAAGCCCTGCCCGACCTCGCAGTTGGTGTCCGCCGGCTATGGCGAGCCGAGCTTGGTCTTTCTCGCCGGCACGCAGACCCAACTCACCGACGGCAAGGGGGCGGCGGACGCGTTGGTTGCCGATCCGGCCTGCGCCATTGCGGTGATTGCCGAAGCCGAGAGCAAGGCCTTCCTCACAGCCATTCCAGGCGGCGCGGCAGCGCTCAAGGAGCGTGGGCGCATTGAAGGCATGAACTATTCCAAGGGCGAACCGCGCACGCTCACCTTCTACACGCTGGCCAAATAGGGGCGGTTGCCCGCCCCATGCCGCCAGATGGGCAGCGCCTTTCCGTATTGCGTAGGACCGCCCTCATCCGCCTGCCGGCACCTTCTCCCCGTGAAGAACGGGGAGAAGGGACAAGCGGCTACGTCGACGCCCCCTCTCCCCGTTCTTCACGGGGAGAGGGTAAGGGTGAGGGGCAGCTTCCAGCTTAGTGCCTGTCGCCAACGCTTACTTGATCGCCTTGTCGGTGATCGTTGACGTCCAGGCCCCGGTAGGCTCCTTGGTGATGATCTTCTGCGCCAGAAGCGCTTCGGCCGTGCGCTTGTAGGCCGCTTCGATCAGCTTGCCGTCGGCATTGTCGATCAGCTTGGCCACTTCACCCATCATGCGCTTCTGATGGTTTTCGTCCTGGCCGCCATTGTCGACGACGATGCCGGCTGCCTCATCGGGATTGTCGACGGCATATTTCCAGCCCTTCATCGAGGCGCGCACGAAGCGAACCATCTTGTCTTCGAAGGCCGGGTCCTTGAGCTTGTCTTCGAGCGCGTAGAGACCATCTTCGAGCAAGTCGTTGCCCATGGCGGTGTAGTTGAACACCGTCAGCTCTTCCGGCTTGAAGCCGGCGTCGATCAACTGCCAGTACTCGTTGTAGGTCATGACCGAGATGCAGTCGGCCTGCTTCTGGATCAGCGGCTGCACGTCGAAGCTCTGCTTGAGCACGGTAACGCCATCCTTGCCGCCTTCGGTCGACAGGCCAAGCTTGTTCATCCAGGCGAAGAACGGATACTCGTTGCCGAAGAACCAGACGCCCAGCGTCTTGCCCTTGAAGTCGGCTTCGGTCTTCACCGAACCATCCTTCGGGCAAACCAGCTCCATGCCGGCCTTCTTGTAGGGCTGCGCGATATTGACCAGGCCGACGCCCTTTTCGCGGGCTGCAAGCGCGCCGCCCATCCAGTCGACGATGACGTCGGCGCCACCGCCGGCAATCACCTGCTCAGGCGCAATGTCAGGGCCGCCCGGCTTGATCTCGACGTCGAGCCCTTCGTCCGTATAGAAGCCCTTCTCCTTGGCCACGTAATAGCCGGCGAACTGCGACTGCGTCACCCATTTGAGCTGCAAGGCGACCTTGTCGGCGGCAAGTGCTGCCTGCGCTGTGGCCAGCGACATCGCCCCCGCCATCAACGATACCATCAGTCTTTTCATCTTCTTTTTTTCCCTCTGAAGTTGGACCGCGGCCCCGCCCAAGGAGCTCAGGTCACGCCCGCCCACCACGGACGGACGGATGCCAGAAAGTGGTGACCCTCTCGATGAAGGCGACCACACCATAGAAGACGGAACCGGCCAGAGCCGCAACAGCGATCTCCGCCCAGACCATGTCGACATTCATGCGTCCGATCTCGGTCGAGATGCGGAAGCCCATGCCGACGATCGGCGTGCCGAAGAATTCGGCGACGATGGCGCCGATCAGCGCCAGCGTGGAGTTGATCTTCAACGCGTTGAAGATGAAGGGAGCGGCGGCCGGCAGCCGCAGCTTGAACAGCGTCTGCCAGTAGTTCGACGCATAGGTGCGCATCAGGTCGCGCTCCATATGGCCCGAAGCCGCAAGGCCGGCGACCGTGTTCACCAGCATCGGGAAGAAGGTCATGATGATGACTACGGCGGCTTTCGACTGCCACTCGAAACCGAACCAGATCACCATGATCGGAGCGACGCCGATGATCGGCAGCGCCGACACCATGTTGCCGATGGGCAAGAGGCCCTTGCGCAGGAACGGCACGCGATCGGCCAGGATCGCCACCACGAAACCCGAGGCGCAGCCGACGATGTAGCCAAACAGCACCGCCTTGAAGATCGTCTGGCGGACGTCGGCCAAAAGGATCGGCAGCGAATTGCCGATGCGCGCGGCAATGGCACTCGGCGGCGGCAGCAGGATGAACGGAACCCCCGCCCCCCGAGTCACCGCTTCCCACAGGATCAGGATCCAAGCCCCAAAGATCGCCGGGATCAGCAAACGCAGCATTGTCTTGGCCTGCTTCGACACCGGGCGGACGGTTGAAAGGACGCTAACGCAGCGCCAGGCGAGCAGCCATGCGGCGGCGAGCAGCAGGAAGAACGGCATGCGCGCCATGCCTTCGTTGCCCGATATAGCCGCAATCAGCAGCCAGGCAGCCCCATGCGCGCCAATGAAAAGCACGGCAGCGCTGGCCATGCCGGAAAACATGGCGAAGGAGGCCACGGCAGGCAACGCGATGAGACCGATGACAAGCGACGTTGCGCCTCTCGACATCGGCGCTCCGGCATCGCTCGCCAGCATCGGCATCGTGGCCATGGCGACAGCGCACAGCACGAGGGCCAGCAAGACCTGCCAGGATGCTTTGGTGAAATTCATGCCGGCCGTCCTCCCATCGAGCGTTCGACAAGCTTGCCGACAAATCCAACCAGCACCACCAGCATCGCGGCCACCACCGAGCCGGCGACAAGAGCCGCCCACATGTCGATGGTCTGGCTGTAATAGGAGCCGGCAAGCAGCTTGGCGCCAATGCCGGCGACAGCGCCTGTCGGCAACTCGCCAACGATGGCGCCGACAAGGCTTGCCGCGACCGCCACCTTCATCGAGGCAAACAGGAACGGCACCGAGGCCGGCACGCGCAGCTTCCAGAAGGTCTGCGATGCACTCGCATTATAGGTGTGCATCAGGTCGAGGTGCATGAGATCGGGCGAACGCAGGCCCTTCACCATGCCGACCGCGACCGGGAAGAACGACAGATAGGTCGAGATCAGTGCCTTGGGGATCAGCCCGGTGATGCCGATGGCCGCCAAAACGACGATGATCATCGGTGCCACCGCAAGGATCGGGATCGTCTGCGAGGCGATGATCCAGGGCATCAGGGAGCGGTCGAGTGCGATGACATGGACGATGCCGACGGCGATCAGGATGCCGAGTGCTGTGCCGAAAGTGAAGCCGAGCAGCGTCGACGACAGCGTCACCCACGAATGATAGACGAGGCTGCGCGCGCTGGTGACCTTCCTCATGAAGGTGTTTTCAAAGAAATTCTGCGCCACCTGGTGCGGCGCCGGCATCGTCGGCTTGGGCTGCGATAGCGTCTTGCCAATGAATTCCATGGTGCTTGGCGTCAGTCCCGCCCGCCGGTCCAGATCGCGCTGGAACGGCGCGTTCATGAACACGGCAAACGCATACCAGGCGACGACGATGACCAGCAGGATGGTGATGACGGGAACGACCCGGTCTCTGAGGCGATCCATCGCGGCTCAATCCTCGTAGGAGTGGCCGGCGCGCAGCCCGTCGCGGACACGCGCTGCGATCGCCAGGAATTCCGGACTCTCGCGGATGTCGAGCGGCCGCTCGGTGGGCAGCGTCGACTCGATCACGTCGGTCACACGCCCCGGCCGCGGCGACATGACGACGATGCGCGTCGACAGGTAGACCGCCTCGGGGATCGAATGGGTGACGAAGCAGATCGTCTTGTTGGTCTGCCGCCACAGCCTGAGCAATTGCTCGTTGAGATGGTCGCGCACGATCTCGTCGAGCGCACCGAACGGCTCGTCCATCAGCAAAAGGTCGGCATCGAAGGCGAGCGCGCGCGCGATCGAAGCCCGCTGCTGCATGCCGCCCGACAGCTGCCAGGGATATTTCTTCTCGAATCCGGTGAGATTGACCAGATCCATGGTGCGCTTGATGCGCGCCTGCTGCTCGGCCTTGGGCAGACCGATGATCTCGAGCGGCAGCCCGACATTGCTCTCGATCGTGCGCCACGGAAACAGTGCCGCCGCCTGGAAGACATAGCCATAGGCACGCGCCTGGCGCGCCTGTTCGGGCATCATGCCGTTGATCGAGATCGTGCCTTCCGTCGGCTGCTCGAGATCAGCGATCACCCTAAGGAACGTCGTCTTGCCGCAGCCCGAAGGCCCGATGAAGGAGACGAACTCGCCCTTGTTGATCGTCAGATTGACGTCTGAAAGCGCCCGCACCGGGCCGTCATTGGTCTGGAAGGTCAGCCCCAGCTTTCTGGCTTCGACGACGGCGTTCTGATTGACGCTTGTCGCCGTGGCTTGATTGACTGTCATGAGCATTGCCCGACTTTACCCCACATCATGCCATCCTCTCCGAAGATGAGGCAGGCGTCCACTTGATCGGGATGTTTTTCCAGGCGTGCGCGACCAGTCATCTTCGGCACCACCTTGCGACCACCATACGCGGCCACCATCCCTGCTCGGTACTTTGGAAATCGCCCGCGTGTATCAGCGGGTCGTTGCGGCCACCGCAAAACCGGCAGCGGCCGCAAGTCTCTCAGACCCCGGTCGCCGGGATGCCTGTGCGTTCGACCTTGCGCGGTGCGGTGATCTCTTTCCACTTCGACAGCGCCCGGTTGACCGGTGCGTGCGGCTCGCGCGCCACGAATTCGCCGTGTCCCGGCTTCGCCTGGACCTCGGCTTCCTGGATGGCGAGCTCGCCACGCGTGAAGACGAAGCGCGGCAGGCCGGTCACCTCGATGCCCTCGAAGACGTTGTAGTCGATGACAGACTGCTGGCTCTTCGCAGCGATCGTCTTCTTGCGCTTGGGATCCCACACCACGATGTCGGCGTCGGCGCCCTCAACGATCGCACCCTTCTTGGGATACATGTTGAGGATCTTGGCGATATTGGTCGAGGTCACCGCGACGAACTCGTTCATCGTCAGCCGGCCGGTGTTCACTCCCTTGGTCCACAGCACCGGCATGCGGTCTTCGAGGCCGCCGGTGCCATTGGGGATCTTGGTGAAATTGCCGACGCCGTTGCGCTTCTGCTCAGTGGTGAACGAGCAATGGTCGGTCGCCACCACCTGCAGCGATCCCGCCTGCAGGCCCGCCCACAGCGAATCCTGATGCAGCTTGTTGCGGAAGGGCGGGCTCATCACCCGGCGCGCGGCATGGTCCCAGTCCTTATTGAAATATTCGGTCTCGTCGAGCACCAGGTGCTGGATCAGCGGCTCGCCATAAACGCGCATGCCCTTCTGTCGGGCCCGGCGGATCGCCTCATGTGCCTGCTCGCAGGAGGTGTGCACGACATAGAGCGGCGAACCCACCATGTCGGCGATCATGATGGCGCGGTTGGTCGCCTCGCCTTCCACCTCGGGCGGGCGCGAATAGGCATGTGCCTCGGGGCCGTTGTTGCCGGCGGCAAGCAGCTTGGCCGACAGCTGGGCAACGACGTCGCCATTTTCGGCATGCACCAAAGGCAGCGCGCCAAGCTCGGCGCAGCGCTGGAACGACGAATACATCTCGTCGTCGTCGACCATCAGCGCGCCCTTGTAGGCCATGAAGTGCTTGAACGAGGTGATGCCCTTGTCGACAACCTGGGCCATCTCGTTGAACACCTGCTCGCCCCACCAGGTGATCGCCATGTGGAACGAATAATCGGAGCAGGCCTTGGTGGTCTTGTTGTCCCACATCTGCAGCGCTTCGAGCAGCGACTGGCCAGGCGCCGGCAGGCAGAAATCGACGACCATCGTGGTGCCGCCCGAAAGGGCCGCGCGCGTGCCTGTCTCGAAGTCGTCAGCTGAGTAAGTGCCCATGAAGGGCATTTCGAGATGAGTGTGCGGATCGATGCCGCCGGGCATGATGTAGCAGCCGGTGGCGTCGAACTCGTGATCGGCATGCAAATTCTCGCCAATGGCGACGATCTTGCCATGCTGGATCAGCACGTCGGCCTTCCACGTCCGGTCGGCCGTGACGATGGTGCCGTTTCGGATGACTTTGGTCATTATGCTCAGTTCCCCAATTCTAGCCGCGCTTCTTTTTGAGCGCTTCGGCCGTGTTTCAGATCATGTTAGGACTGCCCCTTGGTCGAACAGCGCCAAACGCCTCTCCCCGAGATGGGGAGAGGTCGAATGCGCAAGGGTATGAGCCCAAAAACTCACTCCACGATCCCTGCCGTTTCCAGGACCGCATGGAACAGCACGTCGCAGCCGGCGGCGGCCCATTCGGGATAGATTTCCTCGTCTTCATTGTGGCTGAGCCCGTCGACGCAGGGGCAAAACACCATAGCCGTCGGCGCCACGCGGTTGATCCAGCAGGCGTCGTGGCCGGCGCCAGAGACGATGTCGCGATGGCTGTAGCCAAGCCGGTCAGCGGCGTCGCGTACGGCCTTGACGCAATCCTTGTCGAAGGTGACCGGGTCGAAATGGCCGACCTGTTCGATCTCGAAGGAGATATCGAGCGCCTCGCAGATCGTCGCCACGCCCTCGCGGATGCGCCCGTCCATGGCGTCGAGCACTTCTTTCTCGGGCGAGCGGATGTCGATGGTGAAGACGGTGCGCCCGGCGATGATGTTGCGCGAGTTGGGATAGACCTCCATGTGGCCAACGGCACCGACCGCGTCGGGCTGATAGTCCATGGCGATCTCGTGCACCAGCTCGGTCACCCGCGCCATGCCGAGACCGGCGTTGCGGCGCTTGTACATCGGCGTCGAGCCGGTATGGGCTTCCATGCCGGTCAACGTCACCTGCAGCCATTTCAAGCCCTGGCCATGAGTGACGACGCCGATTTCAATTTCTTCATCTTCGAGGATCGGCCCCTGCTCGATGTGCAGCTCGAAGAAAGCCTTCATCTTGCGCGCGCCGACCTTTTCGGTGCCCTTCCAGCCGATGCGCTCCAGCTCGTCGCCGAAACGCTTGCCGTGCGCGTCCGTGCGGGCATAGGCGAAGTCCTGCTCGAGCATGCCGGCGAACACGCCCGATGCCAGCATGGCCGGCGCAAAGCGCGTGCCTTCTTCATTGGTCCAGTTGGTGACCACGATCGGATGTTTGGTCTTGATGCCAAGGTCGTTGAGCGAGCGGATCACTTCCAAGCCGCCGAGCACGCCAAGCACGCCGTCGAACTTACCGCCGGTGGGCTGCGTGTCGAGATGGCTGCCGACATAAACTGGCAGCGCTTCGGGGTCGGTGCCTTCGCGGCGGGCAAACATCGTGCCCATCTCGTCGATGCCCATGTCGAGCCCGGCAGCGTCGCACCAGCTCTTGAAGAGCTTGCGGCCCTCGCCGTCTTCATCGGTCAGGGTCTGGCGATTGTTGCCGCCGGCAATGCCGGGGCCGATCTTCGCCATTTCCATCAGCGAATCCCACAAACGCTCTGAATTGATTCGCAGATTCTCGCCTGGGGCGGCCATGTGGTAGTCCTCTCATTCCTTGTTATGCCCGGAAACGCCAGCGGTTCCCGACGCCGCATCTCCTTCGTCCGGCTTTCGCCGAAGAGCCCCGCGCAACATGGTGCGGGACTCCCTTATTCGTTGGAGCGGAACCCGGAGAGCATGCTTGCTCTTCCGGATCAAGCTCTAGGTCGTCAGTCGATCATCCTCAACACTTCACGGACGTGATCAATCAACTCGTTGATCTGGCCCTTGGTGATGATCAGCGGTGGCGACAGCGCGATGATGTCGCCGGTGGTCCTAATCAGCGCGCCGCGCTCGAACGCCTTGACGAAGGCAGAGAACGCACGCTTGCTCGGGCTGCCGGCAATCGGCTGCAGCTCGATCGCGCCGATCAGGCCGATGTTGCGGATGTCGATGACATGCGGTTCGCCCTTGAGCGAATGCAGCGCATCCTCCCAATAAGACGCAAGCTCCGCACCGCGGGTCAGCAAGCCCTCTTCCTTGTAGGTGTCGAGCGTTGCGAGTGCCGCAGCCGATGCGATCGGGTTGCCCGAATAGGTGTAGCCGTGGAAGAACTCGATCAGGTGTTCCGGCCCGGTCATGAAGGCGTCGTGGATTTCCTTCTTCACGAACACCGCACCCATCGGAATGACGCCGTTGGACACACCCTTTGCAGCGGTGATGATGTCAGGGACGACGCCGAAATAATCCGATGCGAACGGCGTGCCGAGACGGCCGAAACCGGTGATGACCTCGTCGAAGATCAACAGGATGCCGTGCTTGGTGCAGATTTCGCGCAGCCTCTGGAGATAACCCTTCGGCGGGATCAGCACGCCGGTCGAACCGGCAACCGGCTCGACGATGACGGCGGCGATGGTCGATGCGTCATGCAGCGTGACGATGCGCTCCAGCTCGTCGGCAAGCTCGGCGCCATATTCCGGTTCGCCCTTGGTGAAGGCGTTCTTGGCCGGCAGATGCGTATGCGGCATGTGGTCGACGCCGCCCAAAAGCGTGCCGAACATCTTGCGGTTGGTGACGATGCCGCCGACCGAGATGCCGCCGAAATTGACGCCGTGATAGCCGCGTTCGCGCCCGATCAGGCGGGTACGTGCGCCCTCGCCCTTCACGCGCTGATAGGCGATCGCCATCTTGAGCGCGGTTTCGACCGATTCCGAACCGGAATTGGTGAAGAAGACGTGGTCCATGCCCTTGGGCGCGATGTCGACGAGGCGGTTCGCCAGTTCGAAGACGATTGGGTGGCCCATCTGGAACGCCGGGGCGTAGTCGAGCTCGGCGGCCTGGCGCTGGATCGCCTCGGTGATCTTGGGCCGGCAGTGGCCGGCATTGACGCACCAAAGACCTGCGGTGCCATCCAGAATCTTGCGGCCGTCGCTGGCCGTGTAATGCATGTCCTTGGCCGCAACCATCATGCGCGGCGCCTGCTTGAACTGCCTGTTTGAGGTAAACGGCATCCAGAATGCGCTGAGATCGTTGGGCGTAACTTTTAGCCTGTCCGACATGACCAAGCTTTCCTTTCTTCCCCTGTTTCAGTACGGCCAACGCTTGGTCATCGGTGCGTTTTTGTGTTACGCAATTTTTTGACCGATTGGACAAACGTTAGCACCGCCGCTTCGGCGGTCAAGGGATTACTACCGGAAATGCGGCTTCACAGACGCGCTCCACAGGTCGGCAAGAACTGGTCCAGCGGATTGGTCCAGAGAGTGCTGTCGCCCTCCCTCGAATGTGGGACGTCATGACCATGGAAGGTTCGGCACCGCGCGCCCGCACCCGCATCCAGCAAGAGAAGCGCGAGGTCATCCTCGAAGCGGCACTCGAGGTGTTTTCCACCAACGGCTTTCGCGGTTCGACCATCGACCAGATCGCCGAAGCGGCGGGCATGTCGAAACCCAACCTGCTTTATTATTTCCGCCGCAAGGAAGACATCCATGAGACGCTGATGCACCGGCTGCTCGACACCTGGCTCGCGCCGCTCAAAGAGCTCGACGACATCGGCGACCCGATGACCGAGCTCAGGAGCTACATCAGGCGCAAGCTGGAGATGGCGCGCGATTTCCCCAGGGAAAGCCGGCTTTTCGCCAACGAGATCCTGCAGGGCGCCCCGCGCATCATGGCGATGCTCGAAGGCGAATTGAAAACGCTGGTCGACGAGAAGGTCGAGGTCATCCGGGGCTGGATGCGCTCGGGCAAGGTCGCCAAGGCCGACCCCTGGCACCTCATCTTCGCGATCTGGGCGACGACCCAGCATTATGCCGATTTCGACGTCCAGGTCCGCGCCGTGCTGGGCCCCGACCGTGGCGGCGAAGGCCGTTTCGAGGACGCGGCCCGCTTCCTCGAACAGCTTTTTGTTGAAGGGCTTAGGCCGAAAACCTGAATCGGTTTCTTCGCCTGTTTACTGCCCCGCCGCGATCACCAGCAAAAAGCTGCCTGCCAAGGCAACATTGCTGACGACGCCATTGATGCGCGCCGCCCGTTCGGGGCCCGAGTGGTCCCAGAAATTGTTGAACATGACGGTCGCAACAAGCAGGAACGCGATCAGCGCGGCTGCGGCAAATGCAGTCCAGGGACCGGCAATCAGCAGCAGTCCGGCCACGATCTGAAGCGCGATGCCGGCCCACAGGAACAGCTTTGCCTGCGGCACGCCGCGCGTGGTCATCATGCCGGCGAGAAAATTTGCGTTGGCGATATTGCGCAGGCCAGCGAAAACAAAGGCTCCGCCAAGCAGCAGGCGACCCACAAATGCCAGTGTCGAAATGTCGAACATAAAAATCTCCCTGGGCGATCGCCCTCTGGCGATCGCTGCAAAATGTCTTTTCTCGGTTTGGTGGATCAGGCGGCCTTGGCTTCGGCGACCGAATGAACGGCGTGGAATGTCACGCAAAGGCGGTTCCAGGTGTTGATCATGCCGAGCGCCATGGTGAGCTTGACCAGCTCTTCCCCGGAGAAGTGCTTTTGCGTTTCGGCATAGAGTTCGGCCGGAACGCCGGCATCGGCAATATTCGTGACCGCTTCCGTCCAGGCAAAGGCCATGCGCTCGCGCTCGGTGAAAAGCGGAGATTCCTTCCACGCCGCGACGAGCCAGAGACGCTGTTCCGTCTCGCCGTCCTGCTTGGCCTCGCGACTATGCATGTCGACGCAATAAGAGCAGCCGTTGATCTGCGACGCGCGCAACTTGATCAGGTGCAGCAGGCTGTGTTCAAGCCCGCATTCGTTGATTGCGGTGGTGAGCGAGACCAGATGCTTCGTCAGTTCGGGGGCCGCGGTATAGAAATTCAGCCTGGGTTTCATGGCATCTTCCTTTCGTTGATGGTCTTTGCCTTGGCGTTTTGCGGCCGCTGGTTGAGCGCCACGAAGGCGCAGCTGGCGGCGACGATGCGCTGGTCGGTGTTGGCGGTGAAGTCGGCGACGATGTCGGACAGCCGCGTGCCGGCAAGTGCGGTGCGATAGGCCCGCTCCGCATTGAGCATGGCAACGTTGATGCCGCAGGGCTTCACATAGGCCGAGGCGTCGAGCGCGTAGCTGCCCTTCTGCCTGATCTCGCCGCAGCGGAATGCCGGCTCCCTGCCCTCGATGGCCAACACGATGTCGAGCAGTGAGATCTGCTCGGGTAGCTTCGCAAGGCGGTAGCCACCATTCGGACCGGGCACCGATTCCAGCACCTTGGCGGCAGTCAACGCCTTGAGATGTTTGAGCAGATAGCTCGGCGAAAGCCCGAATGCCTCGGCCATCACAGTGCCCGGCATGGTGCCGTCACCATCGACGCCCGCCAGCATCGCCGCACAATGGATCGCCGCCTCCACGCCATCGCCAAGCTTCATCACCGCCACCTCTCAATCTTGGATAAGAGTTATCATGGATATATTCTATCCACAATAAGAGCAGAATGAATTTCCTTGGTGACGATGCCGATCTGTTGAGAAACTCGCTCAGTCTGCCTGCTGCCACAGCTCGACGGGGGTTGCCTTCGGGATCTAGGTGCCGACCCCTTCTTGCTTACGCGCAGGTGCCACATGGCTGAGCACGCACTTCCAGCCGGTTCCGTGCCGAACAAACACATCGGTCGTCCATTCGTCCGCGGAGAACGGCTGACCGCTGAAATGACCGCTGTTGACCACGTGGGCGGTGTAGACCGCTGTCTCGCCGTAGAATTCGACGCGTGGGTCGCCTACGGTGCGCATCATGTCGTGGGTCAGATCGCCCGACCGTACCATGGCGAGAAACCCCGCCTTTCCAGTTGCGCCATCTTGGCCGACGATGACCCAATCATCAGCCATGAAGCTGCCCATGGCGGTGGCGTCGTTCGAAACGATCGCCGCCGCCCAGGCAAGAGCGAGTTCGACAATCTCGCTCCTGTCGTCCATGGCTTGCCGCCCCTACTCCGCCGCGACCTTGGCCATCGGGTTGTTGGGATGCGTCGTCCAGTTGGCATAGTTGGGCGAAACCGGCTTGCCGGTGCGCTTGTCCATGGCACCAACGGCCAGCGGCTCCATGGTGATGCAGTTCTCGACCGGGCAAACGTTGACGCAAAGATTGCAGCCGACGCACTCTTCCTCGATCACCTCGAAATGCCTGACGCCGTCGACCATGCTGGTGATCGCCTGATGCGAGGTGTCCTCGCAGGCGATGTGGCAACGGCCGCACTTGATGCAGGCATCCTGGTCGATATGCGCCTTGGCGACGTAGTTGAGGTTGAGATACTGCCAGTCGGTGACGTTGGGCGTGGCGCGGCCGACGATGTCGTCGAGCGACTTGTGGCCCTTCTCGTCCATCCAGTTTTCAAGGCCGGCTATCATCTCCTGCACGATCTTGAAGCCATAGGTCATCGCCGCCGTGCAGACCTGCACGTTGCCGGCACCGAGCGCCATGAACTCGGCAGCGTCCCGCCAGGTGGTGATGCCGCCGATGCCCGAGATCGGCAGTCCAGCCGTTTCCGGGTCACGCGCGATCTCGGCCACCATGTTCATGGCAATCGGCTTCACCGCCGGGCCGCAATAGCCGCCGTGCGAGCCCTTACCGTCAATGGTCGGCTGCGGCGCGAAGCTGTCGAGATCGACACCGGTGATCGAATTGATGGTGTTGATCAGCGAGACGGCGTCGGTGCCGCCGGCAAGTGCCGCCCGCGCTGGCTTGCGCACATCGGTGATGTTGGGGGTCAGCTTGGTGATAACAGGCATGCGGGTGTTTTGCTTGCACCAGCGCACGACCATTTCGATGTATTCCGGCACCTGGCCAACGGCCGCACCCATGCCGCGTTCCGACATGCCGTGCGGGCAGCCGAAATTGAGTTCGATGCCGTCGGCGCCGGTCTCTTCGACCACCGGCAGGATCGCCTTCCAGGCGTGCTCTTCGCACGGCACCATCAGCGACACCACCATGGCGCGGTCGGGCCACTCCATCTTGACCTGCTTGATCTCGCGCAGATTGGTCTGCAGATCGCGGTCGGTGATCAGTTCGATATTGTTGAGGCCGAGCAGGCGGCGATCAGCGCCCCAGATCGCGCCGTAGCGCGGGCCGTTGACGTTGACGACCGGCGGGCCTTCCTCACCGAGCGTCTTCCACACGACGCCGCCCCAGCCGGCCTTGAAGGCGCGGATGACGTTGTAGGCCTTGTCGGTGGGTGGCGCAGACGCCAGCCAGAACGGATTGGGCGACTTGATGCCGACGAAGTTGTTGCGAATGTCTGCCATCTTGTCCTCCCTTAGCCGATTAGGGCGCGGTTGATGGATTCAGCCGCGTCGCGCCCTTGCGCCACAGCCGAAACGGTCAGGTCGTCGCCTCCGGCGATGCAGTCGCCACCGGCCCAGACCTTCTTGAGCGACGTGCGCCCTTCCTCATCGACCTTGATGCGACCGCCTTCCATGGCAATGGAGGCGCCGCTGCCGTTGAGGGCTGCCGGCTCGAAGCTCTGGCCGATCGCCTTGAACACCTGATCGGCGGCGAGCGTGACGATTTCGCCGGTGCCCGCGAGCCTGTCGCCCTTCATGGCGGTGTATTCGAGCTCGATGGCAACCACCTTGCCGCCGTCCGATACGACCTGCCTGGGCTGCAGCCAGTGCCGAATGACGACGCCATTGGCGGCTGCGAGATCCTGCTCGAAGCCCGAGGCATTCATGTGCTCCTGGCCACGGCGATAGCAGATCGTCACCTCTTCGGCACCGAGCAGCTTGGACTGCACGGCGGCGTCGACCGCCGTCATACCGCCACCGATGACAACGACACGGCGTCCGACCGGCAGGCCGGCGAGGTCGCTCGACTGGCGCAGGACCGAGATGAAATCGACCGCGTTGGAGACACCCTCGGCGTCCTCGCCTTCGGCGCGCAGCGCATTGACGCCGGCAAGGCCAAGGCCGAGGAACACGGCGTCGTAAGAAGCGGTCAGGTCGGCGAGATGATAGTCGCGGCCGAGCGCCTTGCCGTTTTCGATTGATATGCCGCCGATCGCGGTGACGTAGTCGACTTCGGCCTGGGCGAAATCATCGGTGCTCTTGTAGGCGGCGATGCCGTATTCGTTGAGGCCGCCGGCCTTGGACCGGGCTTCCAGAATGGTCACCTCATGGCCGTGGCGTGCGAGCCTGTGGGCGGCCGCGAGACCGGCTGGCCCGGCGCCGACAACGGCGATCTTCTTGCCGGTCGGGGCGGCGCGGCTGTAGAACTGCTTGCCCTGCTCCATCGCCACATCGGTGGCGTAGCGCTGCAGGCGGCCGATCTGCACCGGCTTGCCTTCGGCAACCTCGCGGACGCAGACCTCTTCGCACAATGTCTCGGTCGGGCAGACGCGGGCGCACATGCCGCCAAGGATGTTCTGGTCGAAGATGGTCTTGGCCGAGCCGAGCGGATTGCCGGTCGATATCTGACGGATGAACATCGGGATGTCGATCGATGTCGGACACGCCGTCATGCATGGCGCATCGTAGCAAAAGTAGCAGCGATCGGACTCGACCAGCGCCTCGTGATTGTCGAGAGGCGGGTGCAAATCGGAGAAATTCTCGGCGTATTGAGCTGACTCAAGGCGACCGCCGACGATGCCTTCCTTGAAAAGACCTTCTGCCATTCCAGTTCCCCAGTTTATTCTAATTTTGAGGAAGCCTAGCACGTTCCAAATTTTTATCAATTGGTCAATTTTTTGGGTAAGTATTTGAAATCGCTCGATAAATATATGATTATTTTGGTCAGGATTTAGACGATTCTGGGAGGATGCTTCCGTTGGGGGAGACGGCGCCACTTGGAGCCCCTGTAAGCGGGTTTGGCTGCACCCTACGTTGCCCCCCTCTGGCCCTGAGCTTGTCGAAGGGCCAGAGGGGGGGCGCGAAGAAATGTGGCCTCCGCCGCCTTGGCGTGTTTTTCCATCGCCACGCTCGCTTTCGCGCCTGGCCATTGTCAAAGAGCACTCCCTTGCAGGAGGTAGTTCGGGAAGCGGGGCGCGAGGCCGTGCCTTCCGATTGATAATATGTGGCGCGACATTCGCGCTCCGCTCGATGTTCTTGCCCCGCTCAGTCGCCTCGGCTTTCACCGTCAGCCGCCGCAAGGCCCGGGCTTGGGGGCTCATCACCCAGCAGGAGAACCGACCTCCCACCAGCCCGGCACCGGCGCTTCCCCCCGAGCCCGGTGCGCACCGGGGTCCCGTG